>JADFRQ010000001.1 GCA_022561215.1 Chloroflexota bacterium
TTCTTAGGTTTAGCTGATGCACCGCTATCAGCCAGATCGACGATAACAATGAAATTAGCAACACAAATCCCGCCCAAGCCAGGGGAGGGACGGTGTCCAGCAGACTTTCAACAATTGTCGTTGCCAATCCCCCTACAAAACCCAGCCATTCAAACCACTCCATTGCGTCGCGGATAACCTCGAACAGGAGATCTTCAGGAGAAAGAATGTATAGTAAAGCCTGCAGGGCAAGGGGGAGAAAAAGAAAAGCAGCGCCCACCGATAACAGGCCAAGTAGAATGGACGTCTGCTTCTTATGTCGGGCCAGCTGCTGATTATCAAACCTCATCCGCCAGCGCTTCGCAAAACCATCCACGGGCTGGAGGATTTCCACTTCAGCCAGTTGCTTTTCAACTGCCAACCAGCTATCAGACAATAGGCGGCAGGCTTCACATGCCGCCAAGTGTTGCTCAAGTTCAACCTGCTGAGGCGCATCGAGTTCATCTCGTATAACTATCCAGGATTCAAATGGCTGATGACTCATCTTGCCTCCTGTTTGCTAACTCCAGCTGCATGTTGCTTTTGCTCCATAACACTGCGAGTTCCTTCTTTGATCTATGCAAGCGACTTTTTACGGCGCTTTCTGAAATCGAAAGCGCAGCGGCGATTTCCTCGTAGGACATGTCAGACCAATATTTCAGCACTATTACCGCGCGGTCGCGCGGGCCCAGCTGAATCAGTAGCTCTTGCACTTCGTTTTGCCTGTCCCTTAATACCAATGCCCTTTCAGGCCCCGCTGCTTTATCCCGAGCAGCATCCGTAAGCGGCAGTTTGTCCAAGGAAACCAGGGTAAGCCGGCGTTTTCGCAATTTATCAACACAATAATTCGATGCAATGGTCAACATCCAATTAACAAACTTCCTCCTAGAATCGTAGGTAGATAGCTTGCGATAGGCTCGGATAAACGCTTCCTGTGAAGCATCTTCTGCGTCTCCTGAATTCCCCAACAAGCGATAACATAGGTTGAAAACAGGTGCTTGGTATCGCTCGACCAACTCGCCGAATGCCTGGGCATCACCTTCTCTTGCCTTCTCAAGCAAATACTTGTCTTTGGCTTCGATTAATTTTGACATTGGATCCGTATGATTTCAGTCATGAACCTATACGTCATTACAGAGTAAAAGTTGCATGCCAAGTCAGATCAACGCACAACCCTCCCGCTGATCAGCTGCTAGGCATTGCGTAGAGTAAATTAAGATTCGAGCTCGGATGGAAATTGAAAGGGATTCTTATGGACTAGGTCGTAATAGCGATTGATGATGTAGGATTTTTGCTGAGTGCTCAGCTTTCCCTGAGACATGCTATTGATGATCGGAACTAAACTACGACGGCATCACAAGACTCTTAAACTGTGTTTCGAAAAGACGTGCGTACAATCCCTGAGCAGCTAACAATTCCTCATGCCGACCTTGTTCGACAACTTTTCCGTGATCCATGACGAGTATTCGATCGGCGTGAACAATCGTGCTTAACCGATGTGCAATAACGAGCGATGTGCGTCCTTGCATCACAACCTTCATCGCCTCCTGGATCAGGGATTCGGATTCAGAATCGAGGTGGCTGGTCGCTTCATCGAGGATCAAAACTTTCGGATCCTTAAGAATTACGCGTGCTATGGCCACACGCTGCTTCTCGCCCCCTGAAAGCCGATAACCTCTTTCGCCCACAACCGTCTCATAACCCTCGGATAATCCCGCAATAAAATCATGAATATTGGCCGCCCGGCATGCCGCCTCGATTTCTTCCTGCGATGCATCACTTTTTGCATAAAGCATATTGTTCAGCAAGGTGTCATGAAACAAATAGGTTTCCTGGGTAACCATCCCAATATAGCTTGATAAGGCATCAAGCCTTAGATCTCGAAGGTCGTACCCATCCAATAATATTCGTCCATGAGTAGGATCATATAGCCGCGGTAGAAGATAGGTGATGGTGGTCTTTCCCGCTCCACTCGGGCCAACGAGTGCCGCGATTTCTCCCGCGGCAATTTCGAAGGACACTTCTTCGACCGCCCAACGCTTTTCTCTTTTCGTGCTGCGCAGATTGTCGGAATTTGCTTTTTCCTTTGATTCAGTCTTTTTCCGCGGGGCGATCATACCACCTCTCCACGAAAAGCGTCTTATTTCTTCCAGTCCCAGTGGTTTTTTATCAGTGTAGCTAAAAGAAACATTTTCAAAGCGCACATGCCCCTTCAAGTCTTTGATCGCAATGGCATCGCGCGTGTCCTTAATGTCATGCGGTAAATCCAACACTTCAAATACACGTTCAAAACTAACCATGGAGGTAGCGAACTCCACTCTTGCATTGGTCATTGCCATTAATGGGCCGTACAGGTCCCTGAGATATGCGCTGAAGGCGACAATCGTACCGATTGTGAAAATATCCTGGAGAACAAAATGGCCGCCCAGCCAAAACACCACCGCTGTGCCAAGCGCACCAACAAGACTCAGTGCAAGAAAAAACCATCTCCCGACCACTGCTTGCCGCACACCTACATCGCGAACCTGCGCGGCATCAACCGTAAATCGTTCTTCATCGGTTTTCTGACGGCCAAATATTTTGGATAGTAAAGCCCCACTAATGTTCAACGTTTCATTCATCAACGCATTCATACGCGCATTTGATTCCATTGACTCCCGTGCCAACCCTCGAAGAACTCTGCCCACGCGCCTTGCCGGTATCACGAATAAGGGCAAGATGGCCACGCCAATCAAGGTTAATCTCCACTCCAATGACAACATAATAATAAAAGTTGCCACCAACGATATAGAATTGCTTACAAGGGTCACCACGGTGCCCGTTATGGCTCTCTGCGCGCCGACGACATCATTGTTCAAACGCGACATCAGTTCTCCCACCTGCGTATGAGTAAAAAACCTAAGGCTCATTTTCTGCAGATGAATGTAAAGGCCTTTACGCAGGTCATAGATCAGACCTTCGCCGATCTTTGAACTCAAATAGCGTTGGGCAACCCCTAACAACCCATTGACCAAGGGAACTGTGATCATCGCCAAGGCAAGAATATTGATCCGACTGGGGTCTTTATTCGGGATTGCGTTGTCAATCAGGTCACGAATTATCAGCGGTGGGATAAGGCTGAGCAAAGAGATCCCCAGTATGGTAATCAGCATAATGACCACACTCTTCCAATAGGGCCGCGCGTATTGGGCAACCCTTTTCAAAAGATCTGCGCTTACTTCTGGGCGATCTTGCTCCTCATCGTAGCGAATAAACGAATACCAATTCCCACCATGAAATCCCATATGCTTAATCCCTTATTCGATGTCTACACCGATTATATCGCAGCGTTATGGTTGATATTCTTGTGCGGGTTCCGGAGCAGGATGCAGTCCTCCATCCATTGATTGCGCCACGCCGATTTGGTGCTCAAAGTCAAGTGTTATACTGCATTCTGGCTATTCTCGAGATAGCGAAAGGTTTCAATTCTGGTGCAGGGAAATGTCCTCGCGGTCGATCTTGCCTCCCGAAAGTATAAAGATGTTGGAATTGCACTTCTTCGGGCTGACGCTGTGGAAGTAAAATTCCTAAAGGCCGAGGATCTTGGTCTGAGCGGCAAACCCTTGGCTTCAGATATGGCCCCAGCGCTTAATCGATTTTGCTGCGATCAAGACGTAACGGTTCTGATTCTTGATGGCCCCCAGGGTTGGAAATCCCCCCATACTGGCATTAACCATATGCGCATTGCTGAACGCGTGCTTAATACCCCCGCTAAAACAGGTGTGATCGGCCATGTGAAACCAGGTTCGGCGCTGCGCTATGTGGCATTTTCGATCAGCCTTTTCCATGGCTTGCGCGTCAATTTTGGCTGGAGTCTGCTTATCAGCAATTGGCAAACAGCGAAGAGGGAACGTTGGGTTGTAGAAGGATTTCCCACATCAGCCTGGAAAACGCTTGGGTTGTCGAGCCTGCCCGCCAAATCCCGAACACAGCGTGAAGAACTTATTCATTGGGCCAAAGAGTACGAGATCGTATCCGGGTACCACATAGGATCGACTTTTACCCACGACGGTCTGCAAGCAGCAGTATTGCTTCCCGCGGCGATGGCAATTCAGTCCCAAAATGTCAACGGAGTGGTTCTCTCAGGTATGAATCCGCGCTATACAAGGGCTGGCGATGTGCTGGAGGGATGGATTGTAAATCCACGTGTAAATGATGATTTTTGATGTGATGAGTAGAGTAGATATCTCATCTTGCTATTTGTGAAGCCCTGCTGCGATCCATTTTTGGTCATGGGCGGGGTTTTCCCGCCCACGGGGCTGTCCCAAAAGGTCAATACTTTCGATAGTAGGATAGAAAACCGAATTCATTCAATTAGCCGCGGTCCGATCACAGATGTAAGGGCGATGCGAATTAAAGTTCGGGCCAGACGCCCCTACGGCTGGTTTTTGATAAGGCCATTGCAAAATCGTATTTTTGGGACAGCCCCCTACAAATTATCCCAAAAACTCCCTCAATAGCGCTAGACAATTGTTGCGAACAGGGGTGAGAAAACGCAATTTCTCACTCCTATACGGAAGGAGAATAAATGACGATGCCTAGTTTCGGATGGGTGATCACAGCGGCAGCAAAGAACGCCGAGGATGCAGGCAATTTGCCCCGGGATAATCAACGCTTTATTGAAAAACTAAGCGGCAAATTCGAAATGATCTGGGTGGAGGATCACTTGCAGTGGGATGATAGGCCTGTACTTGAATGCTGGACGGCTCTTGTCTTTTTGGCTTCCAGGTACCCCGAATTTAAATTCGGTCCCTTGGTTTTTGGGCAATCCTATCGAAATCCAGCATTGACTGCAAAAATGTTTGCTACATTGTATTGGTTAACCGAGGGCCGTATGGTGGCCGGAATCGGCGCGGGCTGGAAAGAGGACGAATACGTCTCCTATGGCTGGCCTTATCCTGCCGCAGAAACTCGTATTGGGGAATTGGAAGATGCCGTACAAATAATTCGCAAGTTGTGGACCGAGTCCCCTGCAACCTTTAAGGGCAAGTATTTTCAAATCGAGGAGGCTTACTGCGAACCAATGCCCAGTCCGCCTCCTCCACTGCTTATCGCTGGTGGAGGCGAACAGCTTACGCTTAAACTCGTGGCGAAATTTGGCGATTGGATGAACGTCGGATTCTGCAAATCAGAGGTATATGCCCAGAAACTCGAAGCTCTGCGCGGGCATTGCACGGCTATCGGGCGCGACTACGATGAAATCAAGAAAACATATTTCGCCTTCGTTTCCCTTAACGAGGATGAATTCGAACCTCCCGGCAGGAGCCAGCCTCACCTTGTGATGGGCAATGCCCAGGAAGTGACCAAGGAGTTTAAGCAGTTCATCGATCTAGGTGTCGAGCATTTTATGATCCGTTTTGTCGATTTCCCCTCCACCAAAGGCCTTGACCTCTTCTTGGAAAAAGTGATGCCGCAATTAAGCTAGGCGGCAGCACGCCAAGAGGGAAATATCGATGCTTAACAAGCTGTCAGATATCAAGGGATGGGTAATCAGTTAATTAGTTAATCAGTGATCAGTTGATAGGTAATCAGTCGAACAGTAATCAGAAACGGCATGAGGGAGATGATGCATGTTTTTTTCGAGGATTATTCGATAATGAATATCAAATCTCTAGTGAAAAATTACAATTGGTGGATAACACAGTTTTACCCAATTTCCTAATTTCTGATATCTGTTACCAACTTGCGATTACGTGTTTCCTGTTCATTAATTACTGCTCCATGCTCTCAGCCCCAAATTCCTGTTACCCGCTCCCGGCTTACAATCTCTTCAGCATGTAATTTTCGCCCAGTGCATAGCCCAGACGGGCATAGTAGCCGCGTGTTCCCACTGCGGCGATTACGGCCATTCGCGAATAATTTTTCCGCCGGCCAATTTTTTCAGCACGCTCCATCAAACGGCTCCCCAGGCCCTGGTGCTGCGCGGCTCCCATCTGTTCTTCGCCGATCGACAACGATTGACCATACACATGCACTTCGCGAATTAGCGCTGCGTCATCTAAATCAACTAGCTTCAGCTCGGGAGTGTTTCCATTGGGCAGGGAAAGACGAAGATAGCCTGCTAAGTAGTCCTCCGGTGTATCAAAAGCCAAGAAATGTTCAGTGGATCTGGCGGAGGTGTACACATGTTCATGCAGCTCTAGTTTCCCTGGATCGATGGAACGACCGCGTACCTCACGACAGCGAATACACTCGCAATGCAGCCCGCGTCGCGATAATTCATGCTGAATATCTTGACGCAAACTCGTGCGTTTATTACCTTCAACGACGTTGGTAGAGGGAATATCGCGCACAATACGATTAACTCTACAGTAGCGTGGAATATGAATCTTTATATCCGCGATGAGATCGATTAATTCCTCCGTCGTGTAAGGGATATACTCCCCTCTTTTCCAATAATCGTACAATTCCGCATTGCTCAGCAATTGGCATGGATAAATCTTGATCTCATCAGGGAGCAAATGGGGATCGGTCCAGAGATGTTTAAAGTCCTCGCGATCAGACTCCAAAGTTGCGCCAAGCAAGTTTGGCATCCAGTGCATTACAATCTTAAATCCAGCCGCTCGCAGCAATGCCGTCGCGTGACGCGTCTCGGCGACGAGATGCCCCCTGTTATTTTGTTCCAGGATTGCGTCATTCAAACTCTGCACACCAAGCTGAATTTTAGTCACCCCCAGCATCCGTAACCGGCGCACTTCATCGGGGGTCACCCAGTCCGGGCGCGTTTCAATCACCAGACCTACATTTTTATGCCGCGCATCTCCGTTCTTCCCTTGCGCTTCCTGGAGCGTACGCGCTTCAAAACCGTTCATGGCATCGAAGCAGCGCTTTAAAAACCACTCCTGATAGTCCTTCTTGTATGAACTCCAAGTACCACCAAGAACTAGAAGTTCAATTTTTTCGGTTGGGTGACCGATGGCATAAAGCGCTTCGATCCTTGCCGAGGTTTGCAAAAAAGGGTCGAAATCATGATGCAGTGCGCGCATCGCACCGGGCTCATCCGGCAGGTAGGATTTTGGCATGCGGGCATCGGTTGGACAGAAAATGCACTTTCCCGGGCATGGATAAGGTTTGGTGAGTACGGTGACTGTTGTTACGCCTGATAACGTGCGCGAGGGTTTCATTCGAATCTTGCGCAGGAAAGTTGGATCGAATGTCCATACGCCATTGTTGGTAAGCTGGCGGTACACATGCACAAGCAGAGGCTTGCCAATGAATCCCCCCTCAGGCTGGGGATGTGCGCGTGTAGCCTGATCTAGTTTTACACCCTCCCTTACATCTTCGAGGATTTCCCTCGCCAGCTGCAGTTGGAAAGTTTTGTAATCACGCGCTTTAAGCCATACTTCCCGCGTAGGCATACGTATATAATCTCCCTATGCGCCAAGACATCCTTCAGCGCCTGCTCGACCTCAATCATGAATTCTACCAAACCTTTGCCCAGCCATTCTCGGAGACCCGCCAAAGGTTACAACCCGGCGTACTCCAGGCTATCGTGGATTTAGCACCGGGAACTTCAGTGCTCGATTTAGGATGTGGCAACGGAATGTTGGCCAAAACACTGTATGAAGCTGGGCATCGCGGCACTTATGTAGGCCTCGACTCAAGCAAAGCACTTCTTGGCGAAGCGCTGGTGGATAATCCGCAATCCAATGCGACATTTCTTGAGATCGATCTTGCGCGTGATAACTGGGCCTCCAGCCTTCCAGGATCATTTGACCGAATTTTTGCGTTTGCCGTGTTGCATCATATTCCTAGAGCACAGCTAAGAATAAAAATCGTCAAAACGATCGCTTCATTAATGGCCGAAAATGGACTTTTTATCTTTTCAGTCTGGAATTTTCTTGCCAACCCTCGATTTCAGAATCGTATCCTTCCGTGGAAAAAAATCGATCTGCAGGAGGATGATCTCGAGTCTGGAGATTATCTTCTTGATTGGAAGCGCGGTGGATATGGATTACGTTATGTGCACTCCTTTGAAGCACAAGAACTGCAAATACTGGCTCGCGAGTCTGCTTTTGAGCCCGTTCGACGTTATAAATCTGACGGAAAAGACGGAAAAAGTGCTGAATATCATATCTGGAAACTCACATCCGACCCGCAGCTTTAACTCGACACTGTCTCTTAGGGTGCTGTAAATTGTGGGTTTCCACAATTTACAGCACATCCTGAGTCGTGATCTTTGACTCGCCTTGCGGCGCATGGTAGAATGCCTGCGCTCGAGAAGAGAAGCCTTTTAACCCGGAGGGATGGCCGAGTGGACTATGGCGGCGGTCTTGAAAACCGCTGTGGGGCAACCCACCGGGGGTTCGAATCCCTCTCCCTCCGCCTTTGCAACCGGGTCATGCTCGGCCCGCATGGAAAGAAGATGGGGTATCCAGGAGTTTGCGGGAAACTCGCTCTTGGGGGAGGTGCCAGAGTGGTTGATCGGGGGCGCCTGCTAAGCGCTTGTAGGGGCTTAAACCTCTACCGTGGGTTCGAATCCCACCCTCCCCGCTTAAGACTTTTCGGAGCGTGTTCAAGGAATGGCAACGGGAGTCAGATGGCTACGTTGCCGCAGGAGTTCGAATTGCCCTCGTAGCTCAGCGGATAGAGCACTTGCTTGCGGAGTAAGGGGTCAGGGGTTCAAGTCCCTTCGAGGGCGCTACGAAGCCGTTCGCGAAAGCGGACGGCTTTTTGCATTTGCCAGGGGAGCTCAAGCCGGAGCCAGATCCTCGGCACTCCAGATCCATTTATATTTGCCTCTGGATTACAGAAGTTCGTATAGAGAATCGAGTTAATGGGTTTCGAGATAACACGTAGGATGTGAACTGAAAAAGAAGTCGCAATTTTATTACACTCTTCTTTACATCGATGCACCTCAAAAATCCGGCCATGGCTGGTAAAAATCCTGGGGCAGCACTGCGCTTTGGGGATCAAGGTAGCCGGCATCAAAAATCTCTTTCGCCAGCGGCAAACCAACATAGCGCAGATGCCAGGGCTCCCAACGGTATTCGGTAACCACCGCGCTCCAGCGATTGTTGTAGGGCCATTCGCGGATTGCCTTCAATGGGAACGAAATCACAAAACCGAACTCATGCGCCCTGGCTTCCAAAGCGGACCACAATTTTCGATTTCGAGAATCATTGTATTCGATCGGCAATCCGGCCCATGCCACGTCAAAAACTGTGCCCAATTGGTGTTCAGAATGCCCGGGTCTCGCAATCACTTCGTCGGCCCGTTCTTCACCCTCATCGGACATCAAACGAACAAAAGCCTCCGCCTGACTGCTGTACGAGCGATAATCGCTCATCACCTCGACGGGTAAGTTGATCTCCTTAATCAAGAAGTCCAGAGCATTACGGGCATCCGTGTGGTTTCCCGGAGCGTACCACAATGGCACCCTATGCTCCTTATTCACAAGGGTATTAAGAGGTGCGCCGAGTAGCAGGTGTAGCACGACATATAGCTGCAGCAGTCCTGGAATTTCATCCCCTCCCATAGCTTAGTGCCAGATCATAGTGGATACGATGGGTTGGCGTTCTGAGTCGAAGCGCAGCGCAGGTGAAGAATCTCGCTGCGCCTGGAGAAGAACTTTTACATTTGAAATCAATATTCATCGTCTTATGGAACGCCTTCGCTCCTCAGAAAACCATCGCTCCATCACGATTATCTTTGCTCAATACTAGCTGCTCTACTCAGTGGTCAAAGGATCGCTGGAGAATCTACTGTTGCTTGCGCCTTTTTCTGCATGGTGAGCTGGATCGTTTTCCCATCCTAAGAAGTTTCTTTTTTTTGATTTATCTGATTAATAATTAACGTTAAGGGAGGAAATTCCAGGGATTGACGCGTCCATAAATATCATTCAGCATCTCAAAATGAAGGTGTGGCCCCGAGGAACGTCCCGAGCTGCCCATGGCGCCTATGGAAGTTCCTTGAAAGACTCCGGTTCCGCAACCAGCAAAAACTGAGTCCAAATGCGCATACAATGTTTGCCAACCGTTGCCATGATCGAGGACGATAACATTGCCATACCCCCCATTATGCCAACCGGAATACACAACGACTGCTGCATCCACCGCGAAGATCCCGTACCCAAAATCCCCACCAATATCAAGACCATAGTGGTTTGTGGATGGTGAATAATCATATCCCGAGATGTATTGCGAACTTGTTGGCCAAACGAAAGTACCGAAGCCTATGGGGCCATCGAAAATTGTCCCGCATGCTCCTGGCCCATAAATACTTGCCACACTGGGGTTCGAACGCGGGATCTTTGGTAGCGCCCAGGAAACGAATTCACGCTTTCCACCGGGAATAATAATCATGGTTTCTGGTGGAATGTCGGTTTCTTCCAAATCAATATCTGGGGTGAGATTATTCCCTGGCCAATCGATAATTTCGCGCGCGGCCACTTCGAAAAATTCGGCGATCCCAATTAAGCTTTCCCCCTGTGACCACAAATGGATGGTTCCATCGACCGGTGCGATATTCAATATTTGGCCTGGTTGTAAACTGTGAGGATCATCCTGCAGGACGTCAAAATTTCCCCACAATATGGTTTCCGGTTTCAGACCAAACTTATCCGCAATACCAAATAAAGAATCTCCTGTTTGCACCTCGTAGAATACGATATCCAAGCGCGGCCGGCTGGGGATAATGGTATGCACGTCAAGCTTGCGATTAATCTGAGCAGCTGCAATTGGCTCACCTTCAAAACGAAGCAAATCGCGTAAATCAACGCTTTGGTATTCAGGCCGGACAGCCGACTCCTCGAGCAATGGGTCCGATGTTGGTTTTGATTGCAATCCAAGCTTGGCAATCCACCCACCCAATACGATGATGCTGAGCAAGAACAAGTGGCTCAGGTAGCGTCTCCAGGGCGAGAATATCTCCCGATTCATGATCCCCTGAGCTAACCGGCGAAGGATGAATTCGCCTTCCTGCTTTTCATCTGGCGTTTCATTTTCAGGGGCATCATCGTTATTTAACATAAACCTTCTCAGTCAGTCTCTCGAACCAACCCCAAAAGTCACTTCGAGCATATTTGAAAATTAATGACGGGGCGCTGAGTGGAATTAACCGTCCCAAGATAGCATACGTCATCTCAAATAAGCCAATGTGGGCCACCTCGATTGAGCGTGTAGCTGCTTAATTCTACCTGCTGCACATGCATGGGCTCTGTCCACATTCGACCTTGGCCGACTCAGATACGCATAATGGCTTTGCCGATCATTTCCACGATCGATCACCGCCGCCTGGCCGTATTCCCCAAGTCAATACACCCGGCGTATCCTACCACACCATTATCTTCAGCCGTGAGCCCAGCCCCTCTCGTTCCACCGAAGTCAATCGCGCCATGAAGGCCGGGGCAAAATGATTTGGCCGGGCCGTCAATGTTTGATTAACTGCTCCATTTGCCGCGGACGCGCTTTCCTATTTTTGGTTGTATTTGAGAATCAGGCGCGCGCAATTCTGGAGGTTAAAGCACACCCACAATAAGCGTAGCCGTTCACAGGTCAAGCTTGCGCTTGCATACACCAGCGGCACCTCGAAAGGCATCTTCTTCTAACTTTGAGCTGTCCAATTTGGGGGATTCTTGTCCGCGAAGGAAGGTATTTCTTCGACGCGATTAATAGGGCAAGAGCAGATTAATGGCTGCTACTAGCGTCAAGTTTCCTGCTCTCCCGGAGTAATCGATACATCTTAATGAATCTTATGTCCTATTGAAATTTTTGAAAAACGCAAGCAAATTCTCCGTACTTATTCTTCCGAGAGTGACTGGAGAAAATCGAGATTGTTCTCCGAATGCGCAAGCCTTTTCAAGATGGCTTCCGTGGCTGACGCTAGATCCATTCCGGCGCCATTCGGCGGCGAGGCGATCATATGCGAATACATTCTGCGCATCAGCCATACTCGAGGGGTTAGATCCGGACCAAGCAAAAGTTCCTCCCGCCGAGTCGAAGAGCGATGGATATCGTACGCGGGGAAAATTCTGCTCTCCTGCAATTTTCGTGATAAATGAAGTTCCATGTTCCCGGTGCCTTTGAACTCCTCATACACCACATCATCCATGCGCGAGCCGGTGTCCACCAGACAAGTGGCGATAATTGTCAACGAAGTACCTTCCTCCAGGTTGCGCGCCGCCCCAAAAAAGCGTTTGGGAGGATACAATGCCGCTGGATCGAGCCCACCGGAGAGCGTTCTTCCAGAGGGAGCGACCATTAAGTTATAGGCGCGCGCTAAACGAGTGATCGAATCCATTAATATCACGACATCACGATTACTTTCCACCAACCTTTTTGCCCTTGCAAGCGCCATTTCTGCAACTTTCACGTGAGAGGTTACTGGCTCATCAAAGGTAGAAGATATTACTTCGGCATCAACAGAGCGATCCATGTCGGTTACTTCTTCGGGGCGTTCGCCAATCAATACAACCATGAGATGGATTTCAGGATAATTCTGAGAGATCGCATTAGCGATATCTTTTAGCACGGTCGTCTTGCCTGCCTTGGGGGGTGAAACAATGAGGCCACGCTGACCTTTTCCAATTGGCGCGATGAGGTTGAGCAAGCGGGTCGAATACGCGTAACGATCGGTCTCAAGATCAAAGCGCTCCTCGGGGAATATTGGCGTGAGAGATTCAAATCTTGGCCGATCTTTGCTTTCTTCAGGATCGAGGCCATTTATCGATTCGACTCGTAAAAGACCGTAATATTTCTCCGATTCCTTGGGTGGACGAATCTGACCGATGACCATATCCCCTGTGCGCAGACCGAATCTCCGGATCTGAGATTGGGAAACATAGATGTCATTCTGGCCCGGCAGGTAATGATCCGCACGCAAGAAACCCATCCCCTCGTTCATCACTTCAAGCACACCACCGCGCAGTTCTAAGCCTCGACGTTCAGCTTCGGATTGCATGATGCGTAAAACGAGATCTTCTTTTTTCATACGCGTGGCGCCCTGGATGGTTAAATCCTTCGACATCGAACGCAAATCGTTAAGCGTCATCGCTTCTAATTGAGCAATATTCATGGGGAACTCCAGTAAGTGTTATTTCTTGACGTCCAGTATGTAGGAAGCCATAATTTCTTGTGATCGATTGGTTAACCGCGATTAATTAGCGTGGATTGCACAGAAATTTCAAGCCTTCGTTCAACGTTGGGGAATGTGCGCCAGAATATTGAGCTCTACCAATCGTTAATTTTCTGGATGGAGGAATTATATCACGGGGCAAAATACCCCGCAAGCAATCCACGAACCCAAGCGCAAATGTGTACAAATCGACGTCCCCAATCACGGTAACCTTTCGTATTTCTCACTCAAATTCGTTCCCACAACATAAACGGATAATTGCGCGATTGCCAAACCGGAGAAAATCGACATTAAAAAGGCGGTAAGCACCCAGATCCTTGTTGAAATCTTAGTGGAGAAGTCCTCAAATTGTCCTGCAAGGCCCTCAAGCGCGTTGCCGCGCTTTTCCAGCTCTTGCGCAACTGTCGAGGCATTCCGAGAAAATGCATCCAGGTCATCCACGATACGCGAAAATTGGGGGCGTAAATCATCCAGGCTTAAAGCGGAGGAATTCATTTCTTCATGGACATCCCGCAATGCGCCGGGGAGTGGGTTAAGGCTGAGCGCTACCTCTTGCAGACTTGCACTGAGTGAATTTTCGGGATCATAGGAGACCTTCGTGAGAAATTCAATTACCGACAGGGCACGCAATGTAGAATCAATCGCCTTAGCTCCTTCGCGGGCAGCTCCCAATGCATCCTGGGTCGATTCAATTGTATCGGGGGCTTTCTCGCCAAGAAGTACGCCAAGAGTTTGCAGCAAGCCAACACTATCTTCGATGAACACATTGGTTGTAGAAAATACCCCACTTGCGTCACGCATCGTGCTCGCTGTTTGATTAAGGGCCTTTGCACTTAGATCGAGTGTCTGTGCAAGTTCCTCAATCTGCTCTGCTGTGGAAGAAGCCGCATCCTCGAGCTTGCGAATAAGTGTCGGTGTAACCAGCGGAAGTGCAAGCACCGCAAGCAGACTTAATGTGGCGCCGATGGCCCCACCGGCACGAAGCATGACCGAAAACCACTGGGGCCACGTGTGAATATTGCTAGCGTTACGACTTGTTCCTTGCGCATCAGGGGAGGTCATTAGAATGTTAAGAATTAAGGCTCTCTATGAAATTAGTTTTAACACGGTTGGTTTAATCAAATTCAGTAAAAGGTGATAATAAAATGTACAGGCCAAATATGATCGGCGCAAGGGGGAAGAGGATGCCAACTTCCACCGGGCGGGATCACACCTATTCCTGCTAAACCTTATCAAATTTTCCCATGATGGGGAGAACATATTTCACGGATTGTCCCAGAGCGAGCACGCATATTAACCTGCATGAATGCGTTCCTATGCCAAAATACTCAACACACTTAAGCAGTCCGCTAACCGTGATCCCTATGGGGGCGAAGGATGGCTACCCATGCTCTCGATCGCGATCGAAATAAGCCGCAAAACATCGATGGCAGCTTGATCCCCGGCATACATCCTGCGCGTCCAATGCGACGTAAGCCGACTCCCCCTCGGCAACGCAAACGAAATCGTGCCCGAGCCTGGGCGAAGGATTTTCGCTGATATGGGATTCCTTCGCGGATGATATCTAAAGTTGGAAGAGGGATACAACATAAAATCCCAGGACCCCGGCCCACAGCCATGAATCGATGCGATCGAGTACACCCCCATGACCCAGAAACAACTTACCCGTATTTTTCGTCTGAAATTCACGCTTGAACATGCTTATTCCCAGATCACCAAACAGCGCAAATATGCTGATCACGGCTCCGATAATGAATCCTCGCAAGCCGCTCAATGTCGCCGCATTCGGTGTCAATTCCATCAGGATCAATGCTGCTGCCATCCCTGAAAGCGATCCGAAGAGAATTCCCCCAAGATAGCCCTCCCAAGTTTTTCCGGGGCTCAAGCGCGGCACCAATTTGCGTTTTCCGATCCAATTTCCGGTAAAATAAGCGGCCGAATCTGCGATCCATATTGAAGACAGCGCAATGAACATCCACTGCATGCCATCTTGAAGCTCGCGTAGTGAAATCAAATACGCACCTATCCATCCGAGATAAACTATCCCCGCAAGTGTAATCGCGAAATCAGTCCCAGATTTTGTCGCCCCTTTTTCATAGTCGGCAATATGCCATAGGATTGCAATTAAACTAATCATCGCGAGCGCGGTTGCTGAATGACCTGGATTGCCGGAAAAGCGAAGCAAATCTATGATGAAAACAGCAAGTACCAGAATGGGAACCGCAGGCCGCAAGGTATTGTTCCTAAAGAGGATGCCATATTCATAAGCGGCTGCAGCCGAGAGGATGGCAACCGCAAAGGCGAAAGCCCATCCGCCAGTTGTAATCAGCCATGCCGATAAAATAAGACCAAACAAAGAAACGGCAACGCGCTCTCGAAGCATATTAATTAGTGAGAGGAAACAGGTTCACTAACTCTTCCGAACCTTCTCTCTCTTTCAGCATACTCGATGAGTGCTTCCAGAAGTTCTTCACGCCCAAAATCCGGCCAGTATTTCGGGGTTACGATCCATTCTGCATAGGCGCCCTGCCAGATGAGAAAATTGCTTACACGTTGTTCCCCTGAAGTTCGAATAATCAAGTCAGGATCAGGCATTTCGGAGGTGTACAGGTGGCGGCTAATTAATTCTTCCGTAATAGCCTCGGCGTCAAAACCGGCGGCAGCAATTTTCTCCACAGCCTGCACAATTTCATCGCGTCCGCCATAGTTCCATGCAATACTCAGGTGGAGACGATTATTATTCTTCGTTAATTCCACAGCTTTACGTACCTTCGCCTGTAGTCCTTCGCTAAGCCCATCAAGCCTTCCAAGATGACGCAACTGCACTCCGCGTTCATTCATTACATCGAGCTCAGTATCAATTACGCCTTCTAGAATATTAATTAATCCGCGGACTTCATCTTTTGGTCGTTCCCAATTTTCTGTGGAGAAAGCAAAAATCGTCAGGTATTTAATCCCAAATTCGCCACAGGCTTCAAGCACCCGACGCAAATTCTTAACGCCTTGTCGATGGCCTGCAAGCCGCGGCAAGTTTCTTTCTCTTGCCCAGCGCCCATTGCCATCCATGATGATGGCGACATGCTGGGGTATTTTCTCGGGAATCTGTGTCATCACTACAATCATCCTGAAGCGAAATCATTCATTCTAGACTTCGAGAACTTCAACTTCCTTCCGTTCTCCGGTCACCTGAATTAGATCGATATAATGGTCGGTGATTTTCTGCAGCTCATTTTCGCCACGTTCGAGCTCATCTTCAGATATGAGTTTCTCCCGCTCAAACTCCCTGATATTGTTTTGTGCGTCTCGACGTACATTGCGCACAGAGATGCGCGCTTCCTCCACGCGTTTCTTAACCACGCGTACCAATTCATGACGCCTTTCTTCGGTCAGAGCAGGGATATTCAAACGAATCATCTTTCCATCATTATTTGGAGTAAGTCCCAAATCGGAGGCAAGAATCGCTCGTTCAATTTCTTTGATGCTGGCAGGATCAAATGGCCTCACGCTTAACAGCCTGGGTTCAGGAGCGGAAATAGTTGCCAGTTGGATGAGCGCAGTCTGTGTCCCGTAATAATCAACGTTAAGCTTCTCAATTAAAGCGGGCGAGGCGCGACCCGTTCGAATGGCAGCAAGCTCTTCCTCCAGTGCCCGGATAGCGCCCTTCATTCGCGACTCGCCTTCCGAAAGCGCTTCACTAATCATGATGTTACTCCTGAGAACTAGGCAAGTTAACTGGAAATGCTGCACATAGGATAATGCAAAATAAGAAAATTTGCGATCTTGAATCGAATGACGAGACAGTTAGCGAACGAGTTCAGGAAATAATTGTGCCAACTTCTTTCCCCTGGACTGCTAATACGAGGCTTTCTGGCTCCCACATCGGAATGACAAGAATAGGAAGCTGGTTATCCATACAAAGTGAAATTGCCGTGCTGTCCATAACTTCAAGACGTCGGCTCAACGCCTCGAGATAGGTTAGGCGGTCAAATCGTTTTGCATCGGCATTGTGAACGGGATCGCGGTCATAGACGCCATCCACTTTTGTCGCCTTTATCATAATATCGGCTTCGATTTCCATCGCTCGCAACGCGGCAGCAGTATCGGTTGAAAAATAAGGATTCCCGGTGCCCCCACCAAGGATGATAACTCTCCCTTTTTCCAGGTGGCGTAAGGCCCTGCGCCGAATATAGGGTTCCGCAACGGCTCGCATTTCAATAGACGACATTACACGCGTGACAATTCCTAATCGCTCATGGGCATCCATTAAGGCAAGTGAATTCATCACCGTCCCCAGCATCCCCATGTAATCGGCGGTGGCACGATCCATTCCACGATCCATGCCATCTTCTCCGCGCCACAAATTGCCAGCGCCAGGAACAATGGCGACTTCAACACCTAATTCGCTCACGCTCTGAACGTAGCTCGCGACTTGCTCTGCGCGTTGAGGATCAATTCCAACTCCACTAGGGCCTGCAAACGCCTCACCGCCAAGTTTCAATAAAATGCGACGATATTTTGGTTTCGACATACTTTCCTCAGTGATCTTCTATACTGATCGCCCCCTCAAAAAAAGAGCCAACCGATGGTTGGCTCGCTCTCTCAATCCGAATATTCACCTACTCCCCATCGCATGAACCGGCGGATAGTTATATTTTCGCCGACGGTGCCGACGAGCTCTTTTTTAAGCTGATCAACCGTCTTCGAATCATCCCGAATGTACGGCTGCACAAGCAAACATTTTTCTTTGTAGAATTTTTGAATGCGGTCTTCCACGATTTTATCGATGGCTTTTTCTGGCGTTCCCTCTTGAAGTGCCCAATTTCGGGCAAGCTCATTTTCTTCTGCAATCCGTTCTTGTGGTACATCGTCCTTGTCAACATACTGCGGTGAGTTTGCTGCGATCTGAAGGGCAATTTCATGCGCAAATTTCCTAAATTCTTCCGTGCGCGCAACAAAATCCGTTTCACAATTTACTTCCACCATCACACCAATTCGGCCGTCTCCATGACTGTAAAGATCCAATACACCTACGTTTGTCTCACGGCCAACTCGTATTGCAGCTGAATCCAATCCTTTCTCTTTCAAATAGGCAATGGCTTGTTCCAGATCACCGTTGCTGGCCTCGAGCGCTTGGCGACAATTGAGGAACCCCGCACCTGTTTCTTCGCGTAATTCCTTAATCTGCGCTGTCGGGATCCTCATTCCTCGTCTTGCTCCGCCTTATTATCATCCACTTCAGATTCATCTTTCGAATCTTGCTCAACGGTTGCCTCGTTGGGTTCAGAGGCAGCTGATTGTGCCTGCTCTGCTTTAACTTCATCCGCATCTGCCACAGTACCTTCAGCAATTTCCGCGACGCCATCGGATTCAGTTTTACGATCGGTAGGGCTATCTTCCTCCTCAGCGGCTTGATCCGAATCAGGTTCTTTCTCAGCATCCGGTTCATCTTCCCCGGCTTGCGCTTCAGCTTCGTCGCCGGCTTCAGCTTGTTCATCTTCCCCGGCTTGCACTTCAGCTTCGTCGGCAGGTGTAGCGGCCTCTTCCTCAACAGTCTCAACTTTGTCTTTTTCGGTTTCAGGGAGCGCGCGCTTTTCGTCATACTCGCCGGTCTGCAATTTTGCCAGAGTTGCGTCTCCCAAGAGTTCTTCATCCGTCAGTTCAACTTCTGGATCGGCGGCGGGCTGCGGACTGGCGGCCGCTTCCTCTTCTACATCTACATCTTTGCGTAGCGCTTTGCCCTCGAGAACGGCATCAGCCATTTTGGTCGTCAATAACTTGATCGCGCGAATGGCATCATCATTCGATGGAATGACATAGTCAACGCCGCTGGGATCACAATTTGTATCGACCAGCGCGATAACGGGGATATCGAGCAAATTGGCTTCATGAATGGCTGTTTCCTCACGGCGCACGTCGACAACGAAGATTAATTCAGGGACACCTTTCATATTACGTATTCCCCCTAAACGTTCTTCGAGTTTATCGATTTTCCGAGTCTTATTCAGCGCTTCCTTTTTCGTTAGGAATTCGAATTCTCCTTCATCTCTACGATGTTCCAAATTTTCGAGTTCCGTAATGCGGCTGCGAATTGTATTCCAGTTTGTAAGCGTGCCGCCCAGCCAACGCGAATTCACATAGGGCATTCCGCAGCGTTTGGCTTCCAATTCAATGGATTCCTGGCCCTGACGCTTCGTTCCAATAAATAATATGTTCTTACCATCGGCAATTGAATCACGCACCAAGACGTATACATTTTCGAGTGCTTCCAATGTCTGTTGCAAATCAATGATGTGAATTCCATTGCGTTCAGTGAAGATGTATCTCTTCATACGGGGATTCCACTTGCGTGTTCGGTGCCCAAAGTGGACTCCTGTTTCCAGGAGTGCTTTCATCGATATGACGGCCATGGGGTACTTCCTCCTACGCGTTATTCCTCCGCCATTATCATTCCTGCCTGAAACCGGGCGGCCACCCGGCACGCTCAAGCAAGTCTAATGGCGTGCGTGATTGCCCTCCAGGGGCAGAAATATTCCCGCCATTCCTGGCGGGAACCGACGTTGAGTATACCACCCAGCCTTAGCCTCGTCAAAGCAAAGGTGCCCTTGGGCCGGTCGGCAATTGAAATCGGGCGCGTCCTGCGATTACGCGAGGATGTGCAACCCCGACCATTTTTTGCGGCGAATTGAGTCATTCGACAACGTGCTGATCCACCTCGCCCAGCTTTCCGAGGCGGAAATTATGCACTTCGCCGCCCAACTTTAGCCGTCTGTTTTCGCGATATCATTCTTCCCTGTGATAGCAATTGCCACGGCGACGGCATGAAAGTTTGTGTGGCTCAGACTTATTGACCAGGATTGAATACCGAGTTCCGCAGCACGTGAACGCGCCCGGCCATAGAGCTGAAGCTTAGGTTCACGATTTGCTCCCGCCCTTATTTCGATATCTCGCCAACCGACGACCCCAATACCAGTTCCCAGGGCCTTGGCAACAGCTTCTTTTGCAGCAAAGCGCGCTGCCAAAGCAGGAGTTCTGCCGGCCGAATCAATTAGTTCTTGCGGTGTGTAGAAACGTTCAAAAAATCGTTGGCCGTGACGTAAGATTGCGTTATCAATGCGGTCGACTTCGATAATATCTACACCTGAACGAATCATCATCTTTTCTCCGCTGAATTAGGGGCCTGCAATTCCAATGGCAAGATTTTCGGTGTCAAGGAACTTATTGGCAATCGTGTGAATTTGATCGCGGGTGATCTCTGCGACTAGCCCTGGGTAGCGACGATAATAATCCAACCCCAGGCCATAACGTTCGATATGCACAATTGCACCTGCAACTCCTTCGTTTGATTCGAGCTGCCTCGGCAGACTCCCAATAAAGTTGGCCTGATTATCGGTTATCTCTTCCTCGGTCACCCCGTTCTCGAGGAACTCACGAATTTCAGTGATGATCAAATCGATTGCTTTCTCGACATTTTCCGGATTAACCCCCGCTACCACTCGCCATGCGCCCGGTCCCGGGCCACCGGCCAAAGAACTCGCCGCATAATAGGCCAGGCCGGATTTAACACGCACACTATCCCCGATTCGCCCCATCATTCCAAAACGGCCAAGGATGTTATTGCCCAGAACGGCAGCGAGGTAGTCTGGCTCATAACGACTGGGACCCGGAACACCCAACACAACATCACTCTGGCTCTTGCCCTCTAATTTAATTTCGTGTCTCTGGATGCCTTCGAGTGGGCTCAGACTTGGCAGTGGATTGATTACGGCCTGCTCCGCGTTTTGCCAATCCGCAAATATACTTTCTACAAGATCAAGAACGACGTCGACGGAAACCCCTCCCACCACGACAATTACCATGCCTTGCGGGCCAATCAGCTTTTGATGAATTGCCCGCAAATCTTTCACAGCAAGTTCCCGTATGGTCTCGGGAAAGCCGTCCCCCGGTTGGCCATAAGGATGACCGTCATAGGCAAGTTCGTTAAACGCGAGATGCGCTCTCGCCCCTGTATTTTGATCCCTAATGGCGAGCGACGTCAGCTTTTCTGCCATTAATCGATCAAACTGATCCTCCGGAAATGCGGGGTTTCGCAAGACGTCGGACAAGAGTTGGAGAATCAAATCGAGATCCTCCGCCAAACTTTTTCCAAAATATGCAGAACTGTGCTTTCCCGATCCAATACTTAGTGTGGCCCCAATGGATTCGATCGATTCGTAAATCTCTTGGAATGAGCGCGTCTTCGTGCCTCGCATGAGCGCCGATACCATAAATTCAGAAAGGCCAGCTTTCTCTGCAGGTTCCTCGAGTGATCCACCCATAATATATCCGGAGACCACCACGGACGGGCTGGAGAAATTTTCCCGAACGAGAATGGTGATTCCGTTCTTCAATTCCACGCGACGGATCGTATCCGGGCCCGGAAGGGTTTTTAATTCTAATGTAGGAAGTGCTAGGTTTTTCTTAACCACTTGAATTTCCTTCCGTCGGTCGGTATATTCCCAATACCCTGTTGGAAGGTTGCAGATATTTCCGTGCAATTTCCATAACTTGCTCTGAATTTACTTCGGCAACTCGTTCTAGGTAGGTTTCAAACCACTCGTACGTGGCAAACATTTCTGAAAAACCGAGCCATAAAGCTACATTTGTTGTGCTCTCGCTTCCGTACGCGAAAAGAGCGCGGGCTTGTTTTATGGCTTTCGCAATTTCCGAAGAGTCAACTTTCGTCTGCAAGAGTCGATCAATCTCCTCATCCAAGATTCTTTGCACCTTGTCAGGGTCACCATCCCCACGAACCGTCGCGCGAATGGAATATACAAAAGGATCGATCGTCGCCGCAAGGCTTCCGGAGACTGCCGCCGCCAATTCGCCCTCCACTAACCTGCGATACAATCGCGAAGTTTTATTTGAAATTCCCCCTCCAGACAGTCCGACGCTTGAAGCTCCGCTCAACACGCTATCCAACACCGAAAGAACCATAAAATCTGGATGATCGCCTGGTGGCGCATGATAGACAACCTCCACAAAAGGCGTTGTGCCAGGCCCCTCCAGGGTTACGCGGCGTTCTCCTTTCTGCTGGGGCTCTTCTCGTGACTTAAAATCAGGCTTGGGACTGCTGGCAATTTCCCCAAAATAATCTTGAATTTTTTCAAGAACCGTTTCGGTATCAAAATCACCTGCGATCGCGAGCAGGGCATTGCTGGGCGTGTAATATTCGCGGTAATGGTTGTATAAATCATCGCGGCTGATCGTTTCCAGATCGACCATGTCGCCAATCACCCCGTGATGATAGGAATGAACGCGAAATGACATGGCTTGAATTTCTTCCCCTAAACGATTGGTCGGTTCATTTTCATGTCCTTGGCGTTCGGAAATAATGACGGTTCTTTCGGATTCAACGTCATCGGGGTCGAACACACTATTCACCATACGGTCCGCTTCCAGCTTCAGTGCGAGGTCGAGTCGATCAGAAGGGAGGGTTTCATAATAGGCTGTCCAATCCACCCAGGTCATTGCATTCCAAACCCCACCATCGCGGGCAATAGCGCGATCAAGCATTCCACCAGGATAAGTTGGCGTGCCTTTGAATTGCATGTGTTCGACCCAATGCGATATTCCGGTTGTACCTGGTTTTTCGTTCCGCGAACCGACGCGATACCAGATCCAACTACTGATTAACGGTGTGGTTCGGATTTCCTTTAATCGTATGGTCAGACCGTTCGCGAGAGTCTTTTTAACAATCCCATTTTCAGCTTCGGTCATCGGCCCGTAATCCTTTCCAAGGCTTCTCCCTGGGCTGCGAGCTGCGTTCGGCCGTAGCCTCTCCCCATTCCCCGGTAACGAAATCCTAGTTGCCTCATCTGATCCGGATCGTAAATATTGCGACCATCAACCACAATCGGCTGCTTTAGTGTATCGCGTAAACGCTCTAGATCGAGCTGCTTAAATTCATTCCATTCCGTACATACAATGATGGCATCACAGCCCTCTGCAAGCTGATAAGGATCATCTGCCATAATAATGTCGGGCATAAGCTCGCTGGCACGCGGCATGGCAACTGGATCGTAGGCGCGCACCTTCGCACCACGATCAATTAGTCGTTGGGCAATCTCTAGCGCAGGTGCATCGCGCAAATCATCCGTATTGGGTTTAAAAGTTAACCCCAAAAGACCAATAACTTTTCCCTTTAGTCCCCCCAGGAGCTGATCCGTTTTCTCAATAATTTGCAGGCGCTGACCCGTATTGATATCCAATACCGCTTGTAGAAGTTGAGAATCGCGACCTTGCTCTTCCGCCATAAATGCCAAGGCCATGACATCCTTTGGAAAGCATGATCCTCCGAACCCCAGCCCGGCATCGAGGAAAGAATGCCCAATGCGCGGGTCATATCCCATGCCTGCCGCTACCTCTTTTACATCTGCGCCAAGGGCTTCACAAATATTTGCGATTTCATTAATGAAGGAGATTTTGGTCGCTAAAAGTGCATTCGAAGCATATTTGATCATTTCTGCCGTGCGCAAGTCACAAATTACGATTGGCGAACGCAGGGAAAAGTGCAGTTGGGCAACCCTATCCGCTGCCTCGCGATCTAACGATCCCAACACAATACGCGAGGGGTTCATGAAGTCGCCAATGGCCGCGCCTTCGCGGAGGAACTCAGGGTTGGAAACCACGGAAAAATCGATCGGTTTTGGTTGATGTGAACGAATGATTTCTGCCACCCAATCGCCGGTACCAACGGGAACCGTTGATTTGTTGATAACAATCACGGGTTTGGTCATCGCTTTCGCAATGGAAATAGCCGCGGATCGGACATGCTGCAAATCAGCCTCTCCATCAACACCTGACGGCGTGCCTACCGCGATAAAAACAAAATCCGCGACCGCCAAGGCCTCAGGGTAGGATGTAGTGAAGCTCAATCGATTTGCTACTACATTCCTCGCAACCAATTCCTCCAATCCAGGTTCATAGATGGGAAGTTTGCCGTCTATTAACCCGGAAATCCTGTCTGCGTCGATATCGAGTGCGACAACTCGATTACCAAGATCGGAAAAACAAGCGCTGGTGACCAATCCGACGTAACCAACACCAATCACAGAAATTTGCTTCATTCATCCTCCTCGAGTACCCCGAGCCAGAGATGGGGAAATAATACCATGCCCTTCCCAGTGGAGAAATCACGCGCTTGTTAAAAGTCATGCAAGGTGAGTGACACTGCTCACTTGTTTTCAAGCACTCGTTCAAAGTATTCTACAGACAATGTAGATAAAGTTTATCCCTGTACTTTGGCACGTTCCAAATGAAGGAGAAATCATGCAAATTACGAAACAAGCTGATTACGCTGTCCGGGCCGTCATGTATTTATCGGCCCATGGGCGTCGTCATCGGATGGCAACCAACAAAATCGCTATGGATCAGAAAATCCCCCTGTCATTTCTGGCCAAGATAATCTCTCAACTCTCCATTGCTGGTGTCGTGCACACCATGCGTGGTGCAAAAGGTGGCGTGACGCTGTCACGCCCCGCGAGTGAGATATCGCTCCTGGATGTCGTCGAAGCCATTGATGGACCGATCACGTTGAACGAATGCGTGCTTGATGCCAGCGTTTGCCCATTTGGGGAGAACTGCAAGGTGCACGAAGTTTGGTGCGAGGCGCACACCGACCTGATGAATAAACTTGGGGCGACAGATTTTCAGACACTCGTCTCTGGTTGATCCGTTCCACCTTCAGTATTTAGCTGTCAACCCATTCTGCTCTTGGTTTTGGTGCAAAGTGGGTCTTTTCGTCCCGCTGGGAAGGGCGCCGGTACGACGCCCCTACGACCTGATACTGTGTGTGCGATAGTGCCTTGGGATAGGGCTCTGTCTTCCGGCCTGATCCCCCCAGGTAAATTCTTCCCGCACTTGAACGCTGGCCGCAGCGCCGGGGTTCCCTTGCCCCAACACGCCATTCTGAGGCGGAGCTGTGTGCAGGCGAAGGTTCTCGTTTTCCGAGGATTGAAGGCCTGGCTGATGGAAAGTTATGACCCCGCCCATCCGTTCCGCAAGAGTTACTGCTCAGGATGGCATTCCGCGTATAAAGGTGCAATGTATTTCTATCGTATATTACATCTGAGAATTCCACCAAACGCATGCAGGCGGTTTTTTTTTCGGAAAAGTATGTCTCCCCCCGTCTCCTTCATTGGGTACTATGATTCTAAGTCCTCTACCGCAGTGTCATAAGGCTCAAGTCGCTCCCATCCATCGGCTTCATGATTGATGTGCCGAAGGGAGAGAAAACGACCCCGTGATCGAGTGATCCCAGGCAAACGTGGGATAATGAGGGGGGTTGAAGGCTGAATTCATGCGGAAAGGGGACCATACCATGCAAGTTTTTGAGGCCATTCGAATGAAACGTGCGGTGCGGAAATTCAGTGACCGGCAGTTATCCGAGGAAGATAGGCTCACCATTCTGAATGCCGGGCGCCGAGCGCAATCTTCGAAGAATACGCAACCCTGGCATTTCCTCGCCATAAAGGCCAGGCCACAATTGGAGGCTTTATCCAGCCTGGGAACATATGCCGGCCATGTTGCCGGCGCAGCATTTGCGGTGGCCATACTGACACCGGATCCCGATCAGAATTGGTCAATTGTCTTCGATGTTGGGCAAGCTGCAGCATACATGCAGCTCGCAGCATGGGAACGCGGCATTGGATCGTGCCTGGCAACGATCTATGACCATAACAAAGCAAAAGACGTATTGGGATTACCAGAGGACATCCATATTCGTATTGCGATCTCCTTTGGATACCCATTAAAACCTGGCGATATGACCGCGGCCCCGCGGCGTGACGGCAGGAAAGAATTACGTGAAATCACCCATTATGAGGTCTGGTGATCTTGTGTTGGCAAACGCATTCGAACTGCGTGACATCCCCTGACAATTGCTTAAAGACAGGAAAAAATTGGGTACCATGCGCGCCGATCTGATTATCCATTCTTCCCCACAACTGCTTACGATAAAAGGCGGCAGGCAGCGCGGTGAGTCATTTGGTGAATTAAATATCATCGAGGATGGCGCGCTGGCAATTGGCGGGGAAAACATAATCGGTGTTGGAAAATCCCAGCTCATTCGCCAGCAATTTAAGGCGCAGCACGAAATAAACGCTCGCGGAAAGATCCTGATGCCGGGTTTTGTGGACCCGCATACTCATCTGGTGTGGGTGGGTGACCGTGCAGCGGAGTTTGAACAACGCATTGCCGGGGCATCCTATATGCAAATTATGAAAGCTGGTGGAGGCATCATGGGCACCGTGATGAAAACACGCGCGGCCTCGATCGAGGAAATGATCGCTAGCGCGCAACCCCGGATGGATCGCATGCTGCGTTACGGAACCACCACGGCCGAAGCAAAATCGGGCTACGGATTGGATACAACCAGTGAACTAAAGATCCTGGAGACAATCATGCGCCTGCAGAATGAATCTGCACTTGAGTTAACGCCTACCTTTCTGGGCGCACATGCAATCCCCAGCGAATTTTCTGACGATCCACAAGCCTATGCCGATCTGGTCAGCCAGGAAATGTTGCCTGCAGTACACGCCTGGTGGTTGCAAAACTTCCCGGAGGAGGCGTTGCCCTTCAACGATGTTTTCTGCGAAGAGGGGGCTTTCACCCTCGCACAATCGAAGCAAATCATGGATGCGGCAATGCATTTAGGTTTTCCGCTCAAGATCCATGCCGATGAGTTTGCCGCGTTAGGTGGCACTCGGTTAGCAGTTGATCTCGCAGCGGTTTCCGCTGACCACTTGGTGAGCACTCCAGCGGATGAGATCCGGGCCCTTGGGAAATCGGGGACAATTGCTGTTTCACTACCGTGCACCCCGTTTGGATTGTCTGCGGAGGCTTACACGCCGGCGAGCGCGATCCTGGAGGCTGGAGGTTGTCTTGCAATCGCCACCGACCTGAATCCGGGAACTGCATGGTGCGAAAGTATGCAATTCTCTATTGCATTGGCTTGCCGCTACCTCAGAATTACGCCTGCCCAAGCCATTGTTGCCGCGACCATTAATGCTGCTGCCGCGATCTCACACGACGATAGAATTGGAAGTATGGAAGAGGGAAAACAGGCCGATGTATTGATCTTAGATATTGACGATTATAGACATCTGGGCTATCGCTTCGGAACCAATCTTGTAACTACGGTAATAAAAAAAGGAAAAGTCGTAATCAGCGATGATGAACATCATTGAAAATGATCATTTGTGAAGATGTTCTTCTACAAAGAATAAGGAGAAGCGATGAACCTTGAGGGAATATACAACCTTTTCTTGGTACTTGTAGTAGTCGCAATTGGTTGGACAATCGTCAGGACTGTTTTCAAACTCACGATGCGCTTGTTTTCAATCGGCTGTTTCGCGATCGTGGTTCTCATCGGCATCGGTTGGATTCTTGGCTTGGTTGGATAAGACGCAGATGATCTTATCGCCTGGGAACGACGATCCAAAAAAGGAGATAAGCCCCCAATCCAGGTATTCCGCCCGGAATCAGCGCTAGAAGAAATGCCAATCGAAACCAATTTGCGCTCAAACCGAAAAATTCTCCTAATCCACCACAGACTCCGGCGATCATGCGTCGATCACGCGACCGTCTCAGTTTAGCAGGATTTGCCATCAATTGCCTCCATGTCTATGAAGAGTATTCAATATTCTGGCACAAGAATCCGCTTGCACAGGACAAGCAACTGACTTTCTACAGAAATAAAACCAGCCCATGTCAAATTATGGGCTGGTTTTTGTCCTGCTAGCGATTTTATCTCCCGTTTAATAATCCGGCATTGGGGGTGCAGCTGGCATCGGAGTATCTTCTGGGACATCCGTAATCAATGCCTCAGTCGTCAGGATCATCGCGGCGATGGATGCTGCATTCTCAAGAGCGCCCTTCGTCACCTTTGCAGGGTCAATAATCCCCTCCTTCACCATATCCACATACTCACTTTTGATTACGTCAAAGCCGATTTGGTTATTTTTCTTATCCGCTTGCTGTCGACGTATTTCTTGTTCGACGACAGCGCCATCTTGGCCAGCATTTTCGGCAATACCACGCATGGGAGCATCGAGAGATTTGCGCACGATGTTGATGCCGGTATTTACATCTTCTTCATCCGCGGAAAGGTCAGTAATCGCGGCAAGCGCATTGACAAGTGCGACGCCACCACCGGGCACTATTCCCTCTTCAACGGCTGCACGCGTAGCGGAAAGTGCGTCCTCAACCCGGTGTTTCTTTTCCTTGAGTTCGGTCTCGGTCGCTGCGCCTACACGGATTACAGCCACGCCACCGGAGAGTTTTGCAAGCCTTTCCTGAAGTTTTTCGCTGTCATAGTCACTTGTAGAACGATCAATTTCGACTTTGATTTCTTCGATACGGCCTTTGATCTTGTCCGAATCTCCAGCGCCGCCGACCACGGTAGTATCATCCTTATTGGCGACAACTTTTTGAGCTTTTCCGAGATCATTGATGGTCACTGTCTCTAACTTGCGACCTAATTCCTCCGTGATCACCGTGCCGCCCGTCAGCGTAGCGATATCTTGAAGCGTGGCCTTGCGGCGGTCACCAAAACCAGGTGCCTTGACTGCAAGGACGTTGAGCATGCCGCGCAACTTGTTCAGCACCAGGGTTGCCAGCGCTTCGCCGTCGATATCCTCGGCGATAACAACCAGCTCGCGCTTTCCAATTTGAACGAGCTTCTCGAGCAAGGGGACAATGTCCGAGGCTGCAGAAATCTTTTTGTCGTGGATGAGAATATACGGATCTTCGATTACCGATTCCATATTTTCAGGGTCGGTAACAAAATAAGGCGAAATGTAACCCCGATCAAACTGCATACCCTCGACGTATTCCGTCTCAAATTCCAAACCTTTGGAATCTTCAACAGTTATTACGCCATCTTTACCCACTTTATCCATTACTTCCGCGATTAAATCGCCAATTTCCTGGTCCTGCGCGGAGATGGCGGCTACCGAGGCGATTTCCTCTTTTGTCGTGACATCTATCGCCATTTTAGAAATCTTATCGGCGACTTCCTTGGCCGCTAATTCAATTCCCCTCTTGAGCATCATGGGGTTTGAGCCTGCGGATAAATTCTTAAGCCCTGCGGTGACCATGGCATGCGCAAGCACAGTCGATGTTGTGGTGCCGTCGCCCGCTATATCATTGGTCTTCGTGGCGGCTTCCTTGATCAGCTGCACACCCATATTCTCGAACGGATCCTCAAGCTCAATTTCTTTGGCCACGGTCACACCGTCATGCGTGATAGTGGGAGATCCGAACTTTCGATCCAAAGCTACATTTCTGCCCTTGGGACCGAGTGTTGTCGCCACCGCCTTCGCAAGTATGTCTACCCCATCCTTTAATCTTCGCCGGGCGTCCTCTGAGAACGCCAGTTGCTTTGCTGCCATTTCTTTCTATCTCCTCTATGTCTGATTATGTGTTAGAAATTGATTTGTCAATTTTACTCTTCGACTAGTGCCAAAATATCGCTTTCTCGAAGGATTAATAATTTGTCGCCTTCGACTTTTATCTCTGTGCCGCCATATTTCGCGTAAAGCACCATGTCGCCGACAGAAACATCCATCTCCACCCGATTTCCATCATCATTGCGGGAGCCAGGTCCGACAGCAAGAACTTCGCCCTTCTGTGGTTTTTCTTTTGCCGTTTCGGGAAGTACTATTCCACCAGGTGTAATTTCCTCTTCCTCGTGGGGCTTGACGACCAAACGATCGCCCAGCGGCTTGAGCTTTAATGACATGCGTTCCTCCTATTTAAGTTATTTCATTCTCTGTAGAAACAAGTTTCGCAAGTTAGCACTCGACATGTAAGAGTGCCAACTTGCAGGGGTTAGTTTAATCAACTTCCAGAAGCGTGTCAAGGTTAGGGCATCGTTGTGGCCGTGGGTTCTGCTTGTGGGGTGCCTCCATCCACTCCAATATTGGCGCAGATCGCACGATTTTCATCCACGATTGCGCTGACGATCGAATCGAGTGCAAAGAGGCCCAACAGTTTCTGATGGAGAATATCTGCTTCGGCACAACCGTTCGGCGCGACGTCTGTACCGGAATAAAAAGCAAGTGCTGAGGCGTACGTATAATAATATTCAACGCTGCTGTTCGCCAACTCGAGGCCCAGAACGTTCCTACCCGTCATTAAACCTGACGTGACCTGCAGATCACAATCGCTATACCCTAGATCGCATAAAATCGCCGTACTTTCAGCTTCGCTGCATCCTTCTACCGCACAACGCAGCACCGGGATCGCGCTTTCGTAATTCCGAGCTTTGTAATACACAATCCCCAACCTTCCATACAAATCAGGATCGGACGGATTGATCGCTACGGCACGCGACATGTTCAGGGCTGCTGCAAAAAATTCTCCTTGTTGTGAATACGTTTTTCCAATAGCGATATAGGGAACAGGATCTTGCTCTTGCAGCTCCGAATTAATTTGCTCATTAATTCGGGCAGCCAAGGTGAAAAACTCTAATGCTTTTTCGTATTCAAACAATTCGCGATAATTGACCCCGATTCTCAGGTAAAGGAACGTGAGATTCGGCGTAATCGAAACCGCTTTCTCATATTCCTCAATTGCTCGTCGGTAAAGGCCCACGCTTTCAAGGACCGTCCCGTAGACGCGGTAAACATCCATCTTCAGATCACCGAGGGATTCACCCTGAAGCTCGATTTGCAATGCGGCCTGCTCCGCCAAATCAAGCGCCTGAGCCCATTCTTGTTGATCGGTCAAAATTTCAGCTCTGTAAGCCAAAACCAGGGGATCATTGGGTGATAATTCACTGGCTTGAAACGCCGCTATTTCTGCTTCGTTCAGGTATTTATTTCTTTCGTCCGCGGTTTCCTGTGCAAGCGCAGCCCAATCGTAAACGAAGGCACGAATTGCATAGCCAAAGCCATCTTCCGGGGCTAGTATGATCAGGCGATCAACGGATGCGATCGCATCATCCAATTTTTGGCGCCTGCGTTCATAATTGGTTTCCAGTTCGCTCGAATAGGTTTGAATGCGTGCTAGCTCGGCCCAAAGGCGGCCATTCGCCGGATCCACCGCAACCGCACTCTCATAAGCTTCAATCGCTGCGCCCATATCGCCCGCTGAGAAAAATGCCTTGCCTTGCTCTGCAAATGACTTTGCCGTTCGCGTTGGAAGCGGGGTTGGGCTCAGGGGCCTTTTCACTCGCCCCGTCTCGACCAAGCGCGTAAGACCAATCCCTGACGCGATCAAAAGGATATACAGCAGCATCCTCCAAGGATTGGATCGCCTACCTGCCGGGCGAAGAGGTAGTTTTTCTCCAGTTAATCGCATGGTTCTATCAGTTCATTCATGAGGAGGGGGTCGCATTTGGATCCGGCGTCGGTGTAGGTTCAATCTCGCCGCAGATGACGAGTCCTTCTTGTGCGTTGGCCACCACAATCTCATCTTCGGGAAGAACGCGCAACAATAACGCAAAAATCTGACCCGCTAAATCGCATTGCCCATCGATAGCCAAGGCAAGACCGTATGTGTAATAAAATTCATTTACCCTCGTATCGCCAATCGGCAGTCCATTTACCGTGACACCATCATCCGTTATGCCACCCTGCACGGCCAGGCGAAGCTCCTCAATTGCTTTTAAATTTTCGTTATTCTTAAAATACGTGCGACCTAAATTGCCATGCAGACGTGGATTGTCGGGATCCTTATCCACAGCGTCGGCGGCATATTGGCTTGCGATGCCATAATTTCCTATGCGTGCATAGGCGAGAGCGATCCGGTTTAGTGGATCGGAATTGGTGGGGTCCAGGGCGACCGCTCGAAGATAACTATCTACGGCGGAATCCACATCTTCTAATGCTTGGTACATATTTCCGATGGAAATATACAGCATCGGCAAACTACTTTGAATCCGCAGAGCGGTTTGGTAGGCGGCCAACGCACGATCATAGGTTCCGGTGGACTCCCAGATATACCCAAGTGCTCGATGTGATTCCATTAAGTTGGGGTCCAATTGCACAGCACGCTGCGCTGCCTCCAGCGCATCATCGTAACGTTCAATGTCATAATCCACGAGGACCTCAGCATAATAGGCTTGAATTAGCGCCGAATTTGGATCCAATTCTAGTGCACTTTCCAACTTTTCTATCGCTTGATTGAGCAGCTCTATCTTACGATCGGCATCCTTTTCTTCAAAGGCGCGAAAATCCAAAACCCATCCAAAAACTGCGTTGGCAAGTGCCAAATTCGGTTCTATAAGTACGGCGTTACTGGCGCTTTCCTCGGCTTGCTCGTATTTTCCTGCAAATACTTGAATCCTGGCGAGATTGATAAAATAATTCGGCTCCAATGGGTCGACTTCAATTGCCTCTTGATAGGCTGCTTCTGCTTGGGCTAATTTCCCAGCTTCGTAAAATGATTCCGCTTCCACAATGAACGACGCCGGGCTACGAGTGGGAGTCGTGGTGGGAATAAATGGAGCTGGGATCGTAGGGACGACGACTCTTTCAAAATAAAGAGCCGCAGCAACCAGCAGGATCAGGAAAAGCACCCTCCATGGGTTGCTCCTGCGCCTTTTTTTGCGCATATTCCATTTGCTTCCGCTCAGGTACATAAATTTTTTCGATAATCCTCCATTTTCTCCAACAGCAATGCATAGTACCACCCCGCCGATTGGACCGTCAAGGAAGGGCTTTTTCCCCAAATCATTCGATTGCCACCCGCCTCTGGGGGATGGGGTATAATGCGCCTCATGCAGTCAGGCATGACCCCCAACAGCGAAAAAAATGCAAATAATTCAGTTGGGGACTTCGAAGAAGATTCAGGCCCTCGAAGCGCAAATACGCCAATGCTTGCCCCCAAAAACTCAGGACGACGCATTCTCATTGTAGTTGGGGCAGTCCTTCTAGGCGTGATTGCTACTTCTGCCGCAGGTTATGCGGTTGGAAGATCCCAAGGGAGGACGCGCCGCCAAGAAGTTGTCAGCCAAATAACCGAGGAACAATTTTTATTGGCAGTCGAAGACCTTGATGCAGGTCGTTTCGAAATCGCGCGCCAACGGCTAGAGTATGTAAGTCGACTCGACCCCTCCTATCCTAACATCGCAGAACGATTAGGCGAAGCTCTTCTGGCACTAAATGCCCCGACCGCTACTCCTGTGCAGCGATTAACACCCACTCCTAACCTGGCTCCCGTAGGGGCACTTTTCGATCATTCCCTAGCTGCATTCGAGGCTGAAGATTGGGATTTATCCCTAGATCTCTTGCTCGCATTACGCGCAAAAGACGCGGAGTTCAAATCGCTTGAAGTTGACCGTCTAATGTTTGGTGCACTTCGAAACCGAGGAGTGAACCGTATTTCAGTCGAAGGGCGATTGGAGGAAGGCATTTACGACCTGAGCCGCGCGCAGCGCTTCGGTCCTTTAGATCGCGAGGCGGATAACTGGAAAAGCTGGGCCCAGCTCTATTTGCTGGCGAACAGCTATATGGGCCTGGATTGGTCACAAGCGGCGTTTTATTACGGGCAACTCTATCTCATCGCACCCTATTTGAAAAATGATACCTACTTGAAATACGCAAATTCAGCGCAGGCTTATGGCGATCAACTTTATGCCGAGAAAGATTCCTGTGCAGCGCAAGAACAGTATCAGCAGTCCTTGTCTGCATGGGAAAACCCGCAGCTGATTCCAACGGCGACGAAAGCTGCCGATGCCTGTCGTACTGCGACTGCCCCGGCCCCTCTCCCTGCGCCAAGCGACGAAACGCCAGAGGGGACTCCCTCCATCGATGAATCGGGAACGCCTACGCCGATCCCTCCAGAACCGTCGGCGTCTTCAGGCTAAATTTGAAGGAGGATAATTGATGATTCTCACGCTTGCTTTTTGGATCCACATGGCGGCGACAGTTGTTTGGATCGGAGGTCTTTTTTTTCAGGCAGCGATTTTGCCTGCAGCTGCAGGCAAAATATTATCGATTTCCCAGCAGGCTGCCTTGATGGAATCTATCCGCCGGCGATTTAATCCGCTGGCAGCACTTAGCCTTGCGTTATTGGTCGCGACAGGTCTGGTACAGATGACAGCAAACGTCAACTACAATGGTTTGCTCACTATAGACAACACCTGGGGTCTATCCATAGTTGCCAAACATGTGGCTATTGGCTTTATGGTGCTGGTGGGCATTGTGCAAACCTGGTGGCTGCAGCCTAGCCTTACCCGAGCCGTTTTCCTTCAATCCGTATCGCCCACCGATGAACACAGCCTGCAATCCTTGTTAAAGCGCAATCAGCTGCTTACACGAGTCAATTTTTCCGTTGCACTTTTGGTGCTCTTGCTTACCTCGGTCGCAAGAACTGCCTAGGCGCGAGTCCGGCCCGGTTGCTGCTGTCCATTCCAGACAAAATCGTGATGTGACCTACCCCACTTTGCCATTCCGAAATGAGGTAAAAGCCCGCAAGAGGTAATCCAATGATTTTTCACCAGGCTGGTCGCCTCGTCGAAGGGAGTCCTCCTTCAGCGTGCGCTTCCTTCGAGATGACATATCTGGGCAAGGGGGATTTACGACCATTTCAATCCTGAGCAGAATCCCTTCAGGAAATGAAGGGCAGGAATTCGTTTTCCATTCGCCTGGGTCCTCCATCACAGAAAACGAGATTCTTCACACCTTCGATGTTCAGCGTACATTCCCATTAATGTCATCCTGAGGCAATCTGTTTTGCCGAAGGATCCCGTTTACCAAAAGGTGGTCTCTCGACATTCGGAAAACGAGATTCTTCACCCGCGCCATGCTCCGGCTCAGAATGACATCAAGGCAAGATAATTTACAGAGTGCAGCAAGAAGATTTACTTTCATTTCGCTCAAGCGATTAGGTGTACAATTGGGCCTCCGCCAAACTTTCAGGGAATTCATTGCTTGAACTCATTTTTCTCGGAACTTCCGCTTCAGCACCTTCCGTCCGCCGCGGTCTTTCCGCGCAGATGGTCTCCCACCGAGATTATCGTTTCTTGGTTGATTGTGGCGAAGGCACACAACGTCAAATACTTCGCTCAGGTATCGGATTCCGACGCTTAAATAAAATTCTAATCACCCATGGGCACTTGGACCATATCTTAGGTCTTGCGGGCTTGTTATCGACCTTTTCTCGCTGGGAAACCATTGATCATTTGGAAATCTGGGCTGGAGAATGGGCTTTGGATCGCATTCGCGATTTGCTCTTCAAAGTCGTCCTGCGCGGCGCAAAATCCTCGATTGAACTCGAATTACATCCCATTCAGGCCGGTCAAATTTTTGAAGCGGATGGTTTTCAGGTATCCGCATTTCCCGTGATCCACCGCGGGCCAGGATGTTTTGGGTTCATTTTTGAGGAACCCGCTCGCCGACCATTCCTCCCTGAAAAGGCAGATAAGCTTGGAGTCCCGGCCGGCCCTATGCGTGGTCAATTGGTTCGAGGCGAGCCAGTAACCCTCTCCAGCGGGGTCCAGATTTTTCCGGATAATGTTCTTGGTTCGGTCCGTTCAGGAACACGACATATTCATATCGGGGATAGCGCGAAAATTGAAAATTTGGTCGATATCTGCAACCAAGCGGATAGTCTTGTTATCGAGGCAACCTACTTGGAAGGTGAAAGCGAGCTCGCGCGAAATTTTGGACACCTCACAGCTGCCCAAGCCGCAGGATTGGCCGTCAAAGCGAATGTTGGTCATCTCTTTCTTACCCATATTTCCCGGCGCTATCGAGAATCTCAAATACTCGAGGAAGCAAAAGCAATCTTCCCGCAATCCACAGTTGTGCGTGATTTTGATCATTTCCAGGTTCGGCGCGATGAAGTAAACCAAATAATGAAATATCGGCGATCATGATGGAGGGCTGCCATATACAAGCAGATCCTTATGCAAATCAAGATCCCCAAGGACGAACTTCAAAGGAAATTAATTCGCTATCGAGAATTTCCCAGTGCCGCAATACGTTTTTAACCCGCGCCCCATGGGGACCATGCTCACACCAGGCGGCAATTATCTCGACTGCCGATTGATCGCCCTGGAAGACCGCTTCCACTCTTCCGTCTCTCAAATTACGAACCCATCCAACGAGGCCCAAACGTGTGGCCTCCTGGCGCATATAGTAGCGAAAACTTACTCCCTGGACTCTACCTTCAATTAATACATGCGCCTGAACAAAATTTCCTTCATTCAAATCGTTTCTCTCCGCGCTTGCAATTGAATATACACTCCTTTTGAGGAAATTCTTCGCCACAGTGCATTTTATTCGATCTCTCTGTCTTCTAAGGGTTGTAGCGCAATTTGAGGCGAGTTGTGTAAGGGTGAAGCATGTGCCCAAAGTTTGCATTATCCAATTCCTATCCCCAGACGCTTCGCCCGCACAATTACGAGGGCATATTTTTATTTGAGGGATGAACCTTTCGAATAACAAGGCCGTAAGTTACCGTAAAAGGTGCAACGCACATCGACCGTATTGGGTGCTGGACGCTTTAATGACGGCTACTTCGAGGTCGGAATCGGGGAAATGGCAATGTTTTCTAAGGTGTCGGGTACACATTCTCCGTCGTACTTATCTCCAGAGAAGATTCTGGAGTGCGCAACCTGAGCATAGCTCAGGCCTATGCTTGCGCGGCCGAGGCAGAGCTTCGGCACTCTGTAAGGCTATTTTTTTAAATCGCCATTATACAAAGGGGGATTGCGTTGTGGACCAGGCCCCGACAAGCGCGCTTCTCCCGCTTGTTTTAGAGATTGTCTTTGACAATCTTATGGACATGAAACAATCCGCATTTCCCTACGGCACCAATCCAAATAGCCCGGTCCTACTTGCAAGATTCAGCAATGGTCCTGGAAAGATACCCAGCAGGAACGTCCCTAGCGCTGTCAACCAGAGGGTAGCATTCAGCCATCGCTCAGAGCGCACCTGAGGATCTCCCGAGCGCATATACATAACGACGACGACGCGCAGGTAATAGTAAGCTGAAATCAAGGACGTAATTACGCCTACAAGCGCCAATCCGATCATGTTGGCATCTAATACCACCCGAAAGAGAAAGAACTTTCCAATAAATCCGGCCGTTGGCGGGACGCCAATCAATGAAAGCATAAATAAAGCCATGGCCAAAGCCAAGCCGGGATTCCTTTCGCCTAAGCCGGCATAATCGTCAATGCTCAACCCGCCTCCATCGGCCCTTTCTAATGCCAGGATGACGCCCCAAGCCCCTAAATTGCTGACGGCATAAACAAAAAGGTAGAAGAGGGCTGCACTAATCGCATCAGGAGCAATATCAGAATCCACAATTGCCGGGAGCATCATAAAGATATAACCCGCATGCGAAATACTCGAATAGGCCATCATGCGCTTAATATTTTGTTGAGCGATTGCGGCTATATTTCCCCAGATCAATGTCAAAGCGGCAACCCCAACAAGGATTGGCGCTAAGTTAGCGGCGATTTCGGGAAATCCAGCCAGGAATAGTCGCAATAGGGCAGCAAAGCCCCCTGCTTTTGCCCCCACAGACATTAACGCGGTAACCGAAGATGGTGCTCCGTCGTAAACATCCGGCGTCCACATATGGAACGGCACTACCGCAACTTTAAAACCCAAGCCCACAAGAATTAATACTGCGCCCACAGTAAGCAGCCCCAGATTGGAGACGCCACTAATCAGAACATTGTGGATCGCCTCAATCTCTGTTGTGCCTGTCGCCCCATACACCAACGCGATACCGTAAACAATAAAACCCGAGGCAAAGGCGCCCAGTAGAAAATATTTCATCGCAGCTTCTTCTGATTCTGGATTGGACTTTGCAGCAAACCCTGAAAGAACATAGAGCGGGACCGAAAGCAGCTCAAGCGCAAGAAACACAATGATCAGGTCTCCCGCTTGCGCCATTAAGACCATTCCACTTACTGAAAAGAGAAGAAGTGTATAGTACTCTCCCTTAACAATCTTCCGACGCTGCAAGTAGTCATATGCCAGTGCAACGGAGATTACTCCCACGCCCAACAATAGAAGCTGCAAAAACGAGGAAAAACCATCTTGCACGATCATTCCGTTGAATGCGCGGTTACTTTCTTCGAAGCGCAGCAGGACCGGAATTGAGGCGAAACCCATTCCAGCAACAGCCAATAAGGCCGTCAGACCTTTTCGATCTGCGGGAATAAAGAGGTCTATCACCAACAGGATGCAAGCCCATGCGGCGACGATTATGAAAGGAAGCGCGACATTGAGATCCGCTGTAGTCATAGGTTAGCGCACCGCAATCGTTGCAGTTTGGATGACGGCCAAAACCTTTTCTACGGAAGGCGCCATCAAATTGAAAAATGGTTTCGGATAAAGACCAATCCAGAATATGAGCATCAGAATTGGAACCAAAGTGATAATTTCTCTCACATTGAGATCCAAGAGGGCTTTATTTTCATCTTTATCGATCCGCCCCAGAAACATTTTCTGAAACATATTAAGCATATAGACCGCGGCCAAGATGACACCGAGCGTTGCAAATCCGGCGAACCAGGCCGAATTAATTGCCGGCGAGCCAAATGCACCAAGAAGAATTGCAAATTCACCTACAAATCCATTCAATCCTGGAAGGCCCATGGAGGACAAGGTCACTATCAGGGTGATCACTGCATAAATAGGCATGACCTTCCACAGGCCCCCGAAAGCGTCCAATTCGCGGGTGTGTCGCCGCTCGTAAATCATTCCGACGATGAGGAAAAGCGCGCCAGTGCTCAATCCATGATTAACCATCTGCAGAATTCCACCCTGAATTCCTTGCGCGTTAAGCGCGAAGAGCCCCAATACGACAAAGCCCAGATGGCTGACCGAAGAATAGGCGACAAGTTTTTTCGCGTCCTTCTGAGCGTACGACACCGCCGCTCCGTATAATATTCCAATCACGGCGAACAGCGCCATCCAGGGTGCAAAACGCACAGCTGCATTGGGAAATAGGGGAATATTGAAGCGTAAAAAGCCGTAGGTGCCCATTTTGAGCATAACACCGGCTAGAATGACGGAAGCTGCAGTGGGCGCTTCCACATGTGCATCGGGCAGCCAGGAATGCAGCGGCCACATGGGAACCTTAATCGCAAAAGCTGCGGCGAATGCCAGAAAAAGCCAGGTTTGGATATTCTCCGGGATCCCACCTTGCGCGATCAATTCTGGAACGGAGAATGTACCACCTTGCAACGCCAACCAAATAATCGCCAAGAGCATTAAGACAGATCCGGCCATCGTGTAAAGGAAAAATTTAATCGCCGCATACATTCTCCGGGATCCACCCCATATGCCGATTAAGAAATACATCGGCACAAGCGTAAATTCCCAAAAGATGTAAAAGAGGAAAAGATCCTGAGCGAGGAATACACCAATCATGCCCACTTCGAGCAATAGGAAAAACACCATAAATTCCTTCACTCTTTCCTCGATCGCGGCCCATGATGAAAGAATGGCGATGGGGGTTAGAAACGTGGTCAGAAGAACAAGCAAAAGACTAAGGCCATCGACACCGAGATGATATTCGATGGTCCATTCGGCAATACGGATCCAGGGAAGTCGGATCACCAGTTGCAAATCGGGATCATTGGGATCAAATAATGAGAGCAGCAGCAAGGAGATGGCAAAAGTAACAATTGAGGTCAGCAGTGCCGTCCAACGGATCGCCTTGATGCGCTTTCCAGGCAAGAATATCAGTATCAGGGTGCCCAGAATGGGTGAAAAGGTCACGAGTGTCAGAATAGTTGAGTCCATATTTTTGCCTCTAGGAGGAGAATTGAATCAGGATGTAGCTCATTAAAATGAGCAGGCCAAAAAAAATGGATAATGCATAGTTGCGCACATAGCCCGTCTGCAGAGTACGGAGACGAGAGGCGATCCCCTGGATCAATCGCGCAAGATTATTCGCCGCGCCGTCGATCACCTGAAGATCAAACCCTTCTGCGAGCCATCGGGTGCTGCGTTGAAACGTGCGCGCCAACAAAGTATCGTGAACCCAATCGTGCAAAAAGCGCCAGTCCACAATTTCGGCGAGCGTAAACGCAAGGGCTTTGTACCTTTTGATAAAAAGCCAATCGTAGAATTCATCCACTCGATACTTGTTTTCCCAAAGGTCAAACAGCGGCCCCAAAAATCTGCGCATCGGATCTGCCGCATCACGTTGGCTGCCATAGACGCGCCAGGCAACAGCAAGCCCGGCCAGGGCAAATACGAATGAGAGCAGCGCGACGAGAACATTGAATTCGGTATGTTGGACTTGCTCCAACGTTAACTGCAACCATTTGCTCAACGACTGCAGTGTGGGCAGATTCAATATCCCGCCAAATGCAGCCAACACGGCAAGTGCGAGGAGGGGAACCGTCATGATGGGTGGATTTTCCTTGGCATGCGCCGCGGCCTCCGATTTTGGCTCACCAAAGAAAACCATGAAAATTTGACGGCCAATGTAAAAAGCGGTCAAAATCGCCGCCAGCGTAAGCAAAATATAAATTAAAGTGCTATTTTCGCTGGCATCAGCAAGAATTTCGTCTTTGGAAAAGAAGCCAGCCAATGGAGGAATGCCGGCCAACGCCAGCCCACCAATTAAATAAACCCAGAAAGTAATCTTCATTCGAGATCGCAGCCCACCCATGTTGCGCATATCTTGAGGGTCGAATGTCTCATGATTGGTTTGGCCAGAATCATGCAGCCCGCGTTCGACTCCCTGAATCACAGATCCCGATGAGAGAAAAAGGAGTGCCTTGAAAAAGGCATGCGCGATTAAATGAAAAATCCCCGCAACATAGGCGCCGAGACCCACGGCGGCTACCATGAACCCAAGCTGGCTGATGGTGGAATAGGCAAGGACACGTTTGATATCAAATTGCGCGACGGCGATGGAAGCTGCCAGAAGCGCCGTAACAGCGCCTATCAGGGCGACCAGATTCGAGGTGGCGGGCGCGAGCGCAAAAAGAACACTGCTGCGCACGATGAGATAAATCCCCGCGGTAACCATCGTGGCGGCATGAATTAGCGCCGAGACCGGTGTGGGGCCCGCCATCGCATCCGGGAGCCATACAAAAAGCGGGATTTGGGCTGATTTCCCGGTAACACCAAGCAATAGGAAAAGGGTGATCAGCGTAAGAACTGTAGTTCCTGCCCCCTCCGCTGATTGGAATACCTCATCAAACTGCAGGCTTCCGAACGTCCAAAATATCAGGAACATGGCGATTAAAAAGCCAAAATCTCCGATGCGGTTGGTGATGAATGCTTTTTTCCCGGCAATTGCATTTCCAATCCCATCTTTACCTTTTTCGTACCAAAATCCAATTAAGAGATAGGAACAAAGACCCACGCCCTCCCAACCCACAAACATCATCAAGTAATTATCCGCGGTAATGAGGATCATCATTGCGGCGACGAATAAATTGAAGTAAATAAAGAATCTTGTAAAACGTCCCGGATCCCCTTGCAGGCGGACGTCTTCATGCATATATCCGATGGCGTAAATATGGATAAGCGTACTTACGCCAGCGACCATTAATGACATTGCCACTGACAGGCTGTCAATTTTAAGTGCCCAGGATATGTTCAGCGTTCCGATTGATATCCAATCGGCCACCATCACACGTATTCCATCCGGAGTGTTCTGCAAAGCGGCAAATTGGAGCAGCGCGGTGACAAACGAAAGGCCCACTGCTGCGCTGGCAATCGTCCCTACCCAACGTTCGCTAAGCCTCCTTCCAATAAATAGATTAATCACCAATCCCATAATAGGGAAGGCAATGATTAAGGGTGCCAGTGCAAATAGATCACGCGTTGCAGCTCCGTTCAAAGATCAATGCTCCTTATGCCAAAACTTCAGCCTTTTAGTTGGCTGATTTGGTCGATATCTATATTGCCTCTTGATCGATAGATCGACACGATCATGGACAGCCCAATGGCGACCTCTGCCGCGCCGACAGCGATCACGAAGAAGACGAGTACTTGTCCTGTATGTGCCTCGAAGGCACGCGCAAACGCAATAAATGCCAGGTTCGCCGAATTAAGCATGAGCTCGATGGACATTAAAATAACAATTGAATTCCTGCGAATCAAGACGCCAAGCACCCCAAGAATAAAGAGGACCCCGGAGAGAGCGAGAAAATAATTGGTTGGGATGGTCATCCGGTTTCTCTTTGAGCAAGGATAATTGCCCCGACCATGGCTACCAGCAAGAGCACAGAAGTTACCTCAAATGGCAGCAGATAGAAATTAAAAAGTAGTTTTCCAATGGATTGCGGGCTTCCAAAGGCTGCAGATATAGCTTCGATCTGGGGAAGAACGTCTTGTTGAGCAAAAAAAAGGATGAAGGCAAATTCAAGGATTAACGCACCACTTAAGAGAATTGCGATAGGTGGTTGCCAGGGCATACTTATTCCTTCTGCGGCCATATCAGTACCCAGCAACATGATGACAAACAGAAAAAGCACCATTATTGCCCCCGCATAAATCGTCACCTGCACCATCGCAATAAATGGTGCATTGAGAAGCAAAAACAGAACAGCGATTGTGACGAAATTCAACACCAAAAACATTGCCGAATAAACCGAATTTTTGCTCACCAGCATGCCGATCGCAGAAAGTATGGCAATGACTGCCAGGATGAAAAAAAGAATTAATTGCGTTGACATAAATTCCCATTCGTTAATACGTCGATCAGTAAATGCGTTAATGGGTTCATAAGCAACCGAGTGACGCGTGAATCAGTAGATCTGGTCATTTATGGTTCAACTTTTATACTTCATCGTCAAAATGTAAGGGTGTTAATGAGTTTATGAGTAAACGAGTGATCACTTTTTATCTCTTAACTTTTCAACTTTTTCACTTCTTCCCAGCTTTCCAAATACCTGATTTTCCGATTACGCTTTATCTCTTTCCCCTTCTTCCTATCGACGCTCATTTGGGATCTTCCATCTCCGGGATGGCCCGATCGAACTGGCCGGCCTCGACTTTCATCGGCGTGGGCTGACCCGCGATTGACACAGGGTTGATAAGCATATCTTTTGTGTAAATCGCATCGCGGCGGTTCGTAAATGAAAGTTCGTAATTATGACCAAGCACAATCGCTTCGGTTGGGCAAGCATCTTCGCAATAACCACAAAATATACAACGCAGCATATTGATCTCATAGGTGCTTGCGTAACGTTCTCCCGGTGAGTAGCGGTTTTCATCCGTATTTTCCGATGACTCAACGAAGATTGCATCCGCAGGGCAAGCTACGGCGCATAGGGAACAACCAATACATTTTTCAAGACCGTTATCGTAGCGCTGCAAATAATGGCGGCCTTTATAACGATCTCGTACGGGACGTTTCACCTCAGGGTATTGGTAAGTAACGGGAGGCTCAAACATACTACGTAATGTCGTCCAGAGTCCTTTTAGCAACGCCGCTAGCATCAATAACCTCCAACCAATATGACAAGAATTGCCGTGATGATGATATTAAGCAGGCCAATCGGCAGAAGCACCTTCCATCCTAGCGCCATGAGGCGATCATAACGAATACGCGGCCATGTTGCCCTCACCCAAATCATAAAGAAAAGAATGAGCGTGACCTTGACCAACAAATAAATCGGACCCAACAAGGGGAGTTTATCGACGAACGGACCAAGATAACCACCCAAGAATAAACTTGCAGTAATAAAACTAACCACAATCATTTTGCCGTATTCGGCCATAAAAAAAAGAGCAAATTTCATTCCCGAATATTCCACGTGGTAACCGGCTGTCAATTCTTGTTCCGCCTCTGGCATATCAAAGGGTGCGCGATTCACTTCAGCGATGGAAGCCACAAGAAAGAGCAAAAAGCCGATCGGTTGCAAGACGATGAACCACACCCTGCTCTGCGCTTGAATAATATCTTTCAAGCTCATCGAATTAGCGAGCAAGATCGGCCCAATAAATGCCAAACCAAGCACGAGTTCGTAACTGATCATTTGAGCTGCCGAACGCAGACCGCCTAAGAGGGCATACTTATTATTGGAAGACCAGCCCGCAAGCACAATTCCATACACAGATATGGAAGCAACTGCCAACAAGTAAAGAACTCCAACATTCACATCCCCGGCCAAACTTAATGAATAGGAGCGGCCAAGGATCGAAATCTCAGGTCCGAGGGGAATCACGGCTAGAAGTACGAACGCGGGAATAACCGTAAGCACAGGTGCCAATATAAATATGACTTTATCGGCCTTATCCGGGATTACCTCTTCCTTAAAAAGGAGCTTTATTCCATCGGCGAGAGGTTGCAAAAGGCCCAACGGACCGGCCCGATTTGGACCGATACGCACTTGAATACGAGCCAATACCCGTCTCTCAAAGAGGGTAAGGTAGGCAAATCCGGTGAGAATCAGAAAAATGATAACCCCTGATTTAACCAGCCACTCAACCAGCAATGCAGGGTCCACTATTCACCTTTTTCCTTACTCGTTGGCTTAACTGGCGTGAGATTGCATGCCATGGGCATCTCCAATCCCAATTGGCGATTGCGTGGGAGGAGGACAATTCCCTCTGGAATATCGTTATCGATGGCGACAGGAAACTGATGAGCCGTTCCATTCCACTGCACTTCGACCTGCGCGCCGTTTTGCAACAAGAGTCGATCGGCATCCTCCTGTCCAATGACCAATTCCGGCTGTCCGATGCGTTGGGCCAGTAATAATGAAGGAAGCACAGTAGTTCCTTGATCATAAAGTTTCACGATCGGCACTATGCGGATTCCTTCGCCCTTCGGTTTTTTCGGAGATTCCTTCCATACAGGCTCGTAGGCCTCCCCGCGTTGCGCGCGAGAGGAGAGCCGGATGCCAATCCCCTGGCTGTTTTCATATGCCGTCCCTCCAAAATAGATTTGTTTACCGCCTACCGGAGGCCACTGATCTTCTCTATTCATTAATTCACGATAATGAATTTCTCCATAATCTTCAATGTCTTCCGCGATTCTGTTCATCACACCTGCAGCGGATGTAGATTCCATTGCCACTCCCAGCAGCGCTCCAATCCGGGCGAGAATCTTCCAATCGGGAAGGCTTTCCCCATGCGGGCTGACAGCGGGATAGAAGAGCTGCACCACCCGCTCCCCGGAGGTTAGTGTGCCATCCCTTTCAATAAAGGATTGTGCCGGGAATACAACATCGGCGCGATCCACGCTAGGTGTGTGAAAAAGTTCCTGGACTATCACAAATGCATCCTGCGGAAGCTCCTGAAGCATCTCCGGATTGTCTCCAAAAGGATCACACGCCATTAGGTAAAGCGCCGTGCGATCTCTGAACTCTTCGGCCAAATGTTTTTCTGGGGGTGTGAGTCCCATATCCCATGCGCCCTGGGTATTATTCTTGAGCCATACGGGGATTAGGCCATTATTCGCTTTGCCAATGTGTTCAGTAGCCGCCAGCAAGCTTCCACACGCCTGCACGAGCCGTTTGCTACTCTCCGAATCAGAGCCTTCGGATCCCATGAATAACACGGCATTGGTCGCTTCTTTAATAATGCGAGCGCTCTCTTCCTGGCCATCCACCTTCGCATACTTATTCAACGACGAATCGCCAGTCACGTAATGCAGCATGCCGAGAACTGTTTCCGGGGCGTCACCAAATGAATAACGGACCGTATGTGCGGAATACTTCTCCAATTTTGTGAACCGTGCGTTGGCCACAATTAACTTCGCGCCGCGTTCCGCCGCTTGTTTTACACGCAGCCACCAAATGGGCGCCTCTTCCAACAAATCCGAAGCAATTACCACTATCGCGTCGCCGACGCCAAGATCGCCGAGATTGGATCCAGGTCCAAGCCCGATCTGTTGATTTTGTTTGCCACCGGCCATAAAGTCGTTGAGCATGCTCACCCCATCGAGACCCTGGATGAGCTGCTTAAAATTGTAAAGATCTTCGTTGGACGCTCGGCCACCTGCGAGGCCGAGAAGATTCGCCCCACTCTGCTTAAGACCTTCTGCAGCAACTTTCAGCGCATTATCCCAAGACGTTTCCTCGAGCTCGCCACCTACACGGATCATTGGCTGGGATAATCTCTCGGAATCCATGGCATACGAATAGGCAAATCGTCCTTTGTCGCAGATCCAAATTTCGTTAATCATTTCATTCTGTCTGGGCAGTACGCGTTTGACAATTTCGCTGCCGCCCATTTTTACCTCGCGTCTTGTATTCAGAATAATATTGCAGCCGACGGGACAGTGTGGACATATCGACGCAGCCGCGTTCAATTCCCAAGGTCGAGACCCAAAGCGAAAATCGGAAGTTGTTAATGCCCCAACAGGGCAAATGTCCGTTGTATTGCCTGAGAAGTAAGAATCGAATCCCGGTTCTGAAAAGGTGACGATTTCAAGGCTGCGCCCACGATTTGAAAATTCGATCACCGGATCGTCAACAATTTCCTCCTGAAATCGAATGCAACGTGCACATTGGATGCAGCGTTCACGATCCAGAATAATTAATTCACCGAGGGCGACACGTTTGAGAGAATTCATTTTGTCATGAAAGGAAAAGCGCGAGATTCCTGGTCCGTGCAGCATTGTCAGATCTTGAAGTGGGCATTCACCGCCCTTGTCACAAACCGGACAATCAAGAGGGTGACTGGTCAAAAGAAATTCGACAATTTGCTTCTGACCTTCAAGCGCGCGCTCGGAATTAATATAAACCACCCAGCCTTCATCGATTCTCGTTGTGCAGGCCGTCTCCAGGTTTGGTCCAAAGTTTATGATGGGTTGATCATTTTCGTCGAGCAAAAATTCGCCCGATTGGCGATCCCGTGAAGGTCGACCGATCTCCACCAGACACATGCGGCACATACCGACAGGTTCCATTTTGGGGTGATAACAAAACACCGGGACATCGATGCCTGCTCTTAATGCTGCATCAACAAGCAACATTCCGCGGGGGGCTTCTAGCGTGTTTCCGTCGATCATGAGCTTAACTTGGGAGCTACTCATACTTTTTCCCGAAGGTGTGCATTAAAATCTTCTTGGAAATACTCGATTCCAGAGGTCAGCGCCATAGTAGAAAAATCACCCAAGGCACATAAGCATTTCCCCACGATCGACTCCGCAACCGAGTTGAGTGTGGCTAGGTCGTCGAAGGTCCCTTCTCCGTTTTTGATATGCTGCATCACATTGAACATCCAGTACGTGCCTTCCCGACATGGAGTGCATTTCCCGCAAGATTCATGATTAAAAAATTTGGTCGTCTTGTAAGCCACCCATGAGATATCGACTGTCTCATCCATGACGATGATGGATGCAGAGCCCAGCTGTGAGCCAGCTTTGCTTACAGATTCATAATCCATGCCTGTATCCAGGATTTCCTCGGAAGCTGGCAGGAGAGGCGCCGAGGCACCCGCTGGTAGAATCGCTTTAATCGCATTTCCATTGGGAATTCCATTTCCGTTATCGTAGATTAGCTCGCGGAAGCTTGTCCCCAACGGAAGTTCATAATTTCCAGGTTTTGCGATATGCCCAGAGAGGGAAAATATCTTTGTTCCACTCGATTTTTCGGTACCAATGGAGCGGAACCAATCTGCACCACGCGTGATGATGGGAGGTAAATTCGCAAGTGTTTCAACATTGTTAACGACGGTGGGCTTAGCAAACAAACCTTCCGCAGCCGGAAAAGGCGGCCGCAAACGAGGCATACCCAATTTTCCTTCAAGCGATTCGAGAAGTGCTGTTTCCTCACCACAGATATAAGCTCCCGCACCAACATGAATATAAATCTCAAGATCAAATTTCTCTCCAAATAGTTTCTTGCCGAGAAAACCCCTGTCCTTCAGTTCTGCAATCTTCTCATCGAGCTCTTTCGCCAGATCCCAGAATTCGCCCCGGCAATAGATATAGGCGGTCTGAGCTTGTGCCGCGTAACAACAAATGGCAATTCCTTCCAATAGCTGGTAGGGGTTGCGCTCCATAATTTCCCGATCTTTGAATGCGCCCGGCTCCGATTCATCAGCGTTAATCACAACATAGCGTGGAAAAACATCTGGAGTAAGAAAACTCCATTTCACACCTGTTGGAAAGCCAGCTCCTCCGCGCCCTCTCAGACCGGATGCTTTAACGATGTCGACGACCTCTTGCGGCGATTTCTTGCCGACAATCTCCCGCAAACCCTTGAAGCCTCCGTTCGCCAGGTAAACATCAAGATCATTAATATCGGGAATATCCAAGTGGCGGAATAAGATTAATTCACTCATTCGCATCCTGCTCTCGGATAGATTCGATAAAAGCAGTGGTTGATTCCAAGGTCATATTCTCGTGATACTGAATTCCACCTTTGCCCTGCACTTGAAATAAGGGGGCCCGATCGCAGGCCGCAAGGCACATTACTTCTTCCAATGTAAAAAAACCATCCTCCGTTGTCTCGCCAACCTGAATATTCAGCATTTCACATACTTCATGACTGAATTTTTCTGCACCACGCAGGGCGCATGGTAGATCCGTACAGATTTGGATCCTGTATTTACCCCCCGGTTTGTCATAGAACAATGTGTAATACCCAATCAGCGATCCCACATCAGTAGGATCCAGATCGAGTAAACCAGCAATCTCATTGATGGCATCCCTCGAAATGAAACCAACTTCGCGTTGCGCAAGAAACAGCAGGGGCATCACTGCCGCGCGCTTGCTCGCTTGCGGGTATCTCTCCAGAATCTGAGCGATTTCAGTCGCGTGATTATCCTGCAACAAGAGAAAACTCCTGGGTCAATGAACGAATAAGATTATGCCTACTTGCAACAAAGATTACCCGGTATTCGTAGAGCATTAGCGATCGACATCCCCCAGGACCGGATCCAAGCTACTAATAATGGCTATAAGATCCGCAACCAAATGACCGCGCGAAATGAAGGGAAGAATTTGCATGCTGGCAAAACTGGGGGTGCGAAAATGGACGCGGTAGGGCTTTGGCCCTCCGTCCCCCACCAGGTAACAGCCGAGAATCCCTCTGGGCGACTCAACTTGAACAAACACATCTCCTTTTGGAGCCGGAAATCCTTCCGTCCAGAGTTTAAAGTGATGGATAACGGCTTCCATACTATGCCCAAGCTCGGAACGCGGCGGGGGAACGAACTTTCTGTTGTTGCTTCGAAAAGGTCCCTCGGGCAAACGCTCCAATCCTTGTTGAATGATCTTTAGTGATTGGTACATTTCCTCAATGCGCACGATATAGCGGTCATAGACATCACTGTTGCTACCCAAGGGAACGTCAAATTCGTACTGCTCGTATCCTGTGTAGGGTGTGGCCTTGCGCGCATCAAAGTCAATACCTGCGGCGCGCAAGGAGGGCCCGGTCACTCCCCAACTCAATGCCTTATCCTTTGGAATAACGCCAATTCCTTTCGTCCTATCGAGATAAAGTGGATTGTTGGTTAGTAGATCCTCATATTGTCGAATTCGATCGGGAAAACTACGCAAAAACTGCTTCATTGCGTCTTCGAATTCGGCCGGGACATCGCGCCACACCCCTCCCGGGCGAAAATAGGAGGTCATCATTCGCTGTCCCGAACACATCTCCAGAATGTCTAAAATCACTTCTCGTTCGCGGAAGCAGTAAAGAAAGACTGACATCGCCGCGAGATCCAGGGCGTGTGTTGCTAAGAATACAAGATGCGATGCAATGCGCTGTAGCTCCGTTAGGATGACACGTATGACTTGAGCTCTTGGGGGCACATCCAGTTCAACCAGCTTTTCAACCGCCAGACAATAAACCAGATTGTTTCCGAGGTTATTCAAGTAGTCCATGCGATCCGTCATGACAAGAGCTTTTTCATAAGATTTAGCTTCCATGTTTTTTTCAATTCCAGTATGCAGGAAGCCAATATCAGGAACGCAATTAATAATTTTCTCGCCATCCAGCTCGAGGAGAAGCCTGAGCACGCCATGTGTGCTGGGATGCTGGGGCCCTAAATTGAGCACCATCGTCTCGCCTTTAATAGCACGATCCGAGACGAGATGCCTCAATTCATCGACAGAAAGTTCCATTTCAGGCTGCAGCATCACAATTTTTCTTTCCAATTTTGGGCTGAAGTATTAATCACTGGCATAACGTTTGCGGCGGTCGATCTCATCAAAGTTGAAACTAAATTGAACTTCCTCATCCCCAAGTGGATAATCTTTGCGCAATGGGTGGCCTTCCCAATCATGCGGCATGATTATCCTTCGTAGATCTGAATGGCCGTCGAATACAACACCAAACATGTCATAAACTTCACGCTCATGCCAATTTGCATTGGGATAAACATTTTCAATGCTGGGCACATTTGGATCCTCATCCATAAGGCGTACTTCCAGGCCAAGTGATTGGTTTGTAGAGGTGCTGAAGAATTGGTACACCACCCGGAATCGCGGATCATTCGGCCAATCATCGACCGCGGTGAGCGCTGCCAGCAGGTCGTATTTCAAATCATCTCGCAGCAATTGGCAAGCCTGCAAGACCATATCCCGATCGAGGATGACTCTTGTTTCACCGCGAAATTCCTCAATCACAACACGGTCTTTATTCAACTTATTCCGCAGAAAGTTTGCGTCTTTATCGCTACTCGTCATCGTAGACATGCCAACCTTCATAAGACCAGCAGTATCCAAATGGATACTGCTGGTCCTTCCCTGATTTGGATCAAGACCAAGTTTTGAACTTTTCCTTGGCTACTTTCTCGTGGAGGGTTAAGATGCCGTGGATCAGGCCTTCAGGTCTCGGTGGACAGCCAGCAATATAAACATCAACCGGCATGATCTCATCCACTCCCTGTACGATTGCATAATTGTTGAATATCCCTCCGCAAGAACAGCAATCCCCCATGGCCACAACCCATTTTGGATCGGGCATTTGATCGTACAATCTGCGCAGCACTGGCGCCATTTTCCGAGAGACGCGGCCGGCAACAATCAATAGGTCACTCTGACGGGGGCTGGGCCGCATTAGCTCCATCCCAAATCTGCTCATATCGTAATCGGATGCTTGGGAAGCCATCATTTCAATCGCGCAACAAGCCAAACCGGTTAAGAGAGGCCACATAGCTCTGGTGCGCCCCCAGTTGACAGCCCTTTCAAGGGTAGTGGTCAAAACGCCAAGATTACCGATTTTTTGTTCTAATCCCACTCAAGGGCTCCTTTCTTCCAGGCATAAACGAAACCGATCAATAAAATTGCCACAAAGAGACCCATTTCGATGAGGCCGAAAATTCCCAGATCTCTCAGGACAACTGCCCAGGGGAGAATGAAGATGATTTCAACATCGAAGAGGATAAATAGGACGGCAATAAGGTAATAATGGATCGGAACTCGGCGCTGGCCTTTACCGTAGGGCCTCATTCCCGACTCATAGGGGGAGCCTTTCCGAGGATTAGGTCGTCGCGGACCAAAAATTTGTCCAAGCAATAGTATAGTAAATGACAGGCCCGTGGCCAAAATGATCAAAACTGCAATGGGCAAGAAATCTTCCGGCATCCATGTCTCCCGGCATTCGTACCTTCCGGCGAAATAACTTTGATAAATTGGTTTTCTACACTGGGGATTGGTGGAAATGATGAACAAGAAACACTCGAAAATACCTGCTCAACGATACGTTCGGATCCTTGCTCTGGCAACATTGAGGATCATAAATTGAGCAATTTAGCCCCATATGTAATATTTTTCACTTTTGATTTAAAGAGAATTATACGTGATTTTCCCCTCATTTAAGAAGTAAAATTGAGGGTCTCTGAAGGCTGGGGGCCCGGGGGCTAGGATAAGTAATCGCGCAGGTGTCTGCTGCGGGTTGGATGGCGAAGTTTGCGCAGGGCTTTCGCTTCGATTTGACGAATTCGTTCACGCGTTACATTAAAATATCGGCCAACTTCTTCCAGCGTATAGTCCTTCCCATTGAGCAAGCCAAAGCGCATTTCAAGGACCTGGCGCTCGCGCTCGGTAAGTACAGCGAGTGCATTCTGGACCTGATCCTTAAGCAATACACGAGCGGCGGCATCGGCAGGCTCGGGCATCGACTCATCTTCAATAAAATCGGCCAGGCTGCTGGAATCTTCTGGCCCTACTGGTGACTCGAGTGAGATCGGTTCCTGAGCAATGCGAATAATCCTGGTCACTCTTCCCGCGGCGCGTTGCCATCTGCGCTCAAGTGCAGGATCAAGGGGTAAATCATCCCATTTGGCAATCTGGATGGCAGCAATGTCTTCAGGCTCCAATAACTCCATCTCAATGGCAAGCTCTTCGTAGGTTGCTTCACGTCCGAGTTCCTGGATCAATTTTCGCTGAGCCCGGCCCAGACGGTTGATGGTCTCCACCATATGCACGGGGATACGAATCGTGCGCGCCTGGTCGGCGATTGCTCGGCTGATTGCCTGCCTTATCCACCATGTCGCATAGGTACTGAATTTATAGCCTTTGGCCGGGTCGAATTTTTCTACTCCGCGAAGCAAGCCGATATTTCCCTCTTGTATGAGATCGAGAAAAGCAATTCCACCTCTGCCCATATAACGTTTGGCTACACTTACAACCAGGCGCAAGTTCGCCCGGATTAGTGCATTCTGAGCTTCTTCAGCCAGCAGTGCAATCTTCTGGAATTCGATCCTTAATTCGGAGGTATCCGGGATCCAACGATGGTATGTACGATTAATGGGCAATCCTTTGCCATCTGCCAACCGGTTCGATAAACGAAGCGCGACGCTTTCGGGCATGAGATATAGGGATGCGAAGGTGATAAGTGCTTTTCTGGCAACCTCTTCCCAAGCCTTATCATTTCCCCAGAGGCCATTGTTGAGCCAAGCCCGCAAATAGGATGGGCTATCATCTTGCCATCTCAGATGAAGCTCGCGCGCTTCTTCGAGAATTAAGTGTAAATCTGGTTTGGGTAACTTTAATTTTTTCGCTTCGTCGCGCACATATTTCCAGCTTTTACGAAGATCATCATACAGAGCGCGTTGGATGGCAGTCTCAATCGAAATACCAGCTTGGCTCTTGGCAGGATTTGCTTTTAATCTCTCCAGTATCTTGCGAGCTTCCATGCGCACGGCGAGCCACATTTCCTGATCCGCTTGCAACAATTTGACCTGACCAATTTCCTTAAGATAGAGACGAACAGGATCATCGCTCGGTTCCAGCTCGATCGGAAATTCTTCGATCTCCGCGATATCCTCCTCTACGGAAAGGTTATTAGGGTCGCTGCCAAATTGATCACTTGTAGGATCAATCGACTTAGGCTCAGAATTCTTCGCGCCATCATCAATTTTCTTGAGTGCCTCCGAATCGAAGATTTCCTCGATCGATTCAAGATGACCCTCTTTCTTTGGTAAATGATTATTTGAATCTTTTGTCATTTATGTTACCGAAATTGTGCCGAGAGAGCGTTTGGTAAGGAGCCTTGCCGATGAGCAAGCGCTTGCTCCAATTTAGCCTTTTGGACAGCGTGCTGTTGAATTTGGGTCTTATATCCTTCAAGATCAACTTCAGATCTACTATCCATAGGTCCATCGCCTTCCTCAGCCGAGCGCAGTATGAATTGCAGTTTGCTTAGGTCTTCTTCCAGACTTCGTTTCCTGAGCTGAAGAAAGCGAGCCGTAATTTCGTCCGCTACCTTGGGCTGCTCGAGCTCTAGTCCGACAAATTCAGCTAACTGGTTAAGATCCGCGCTCATGGTCTCCGCCGCGTCCAAGAGCGCGCTATCCAGTGTTTTCGTCCAATACTCTTTGGGTTCTTCTTTATCTTGGGCCAGCGACTTCTGAAGCGTCGCAAAGATGATTTGATGCTCCGTACCGCTGAAATCTCTGGCGCCAAGTCTCTCCATTTGCAAGGCTTGAAACTGCCGATCGATGCGGTACAAGAGTTCCGGATTCTGCATAAGCAACGCCAAACAAAAACGCTGCAGGGGTTTCTGCGAGTGTAGGTTTATATTTTCTATGGGTCGTGTTTGTTCTGCAGGCGAATCACGTTTCCAACTCTTGGGTCTCCAATTCATTAGCGCGCGTTCGTCCACGCGCAGACGCCGAGCCAGCTGCTGGCGGTAGGCCTCACGTTCCACAGAATTACCAACATCTCCAATTAATGGCAATATTTGGGAGGCGATTTCTGCTTTTACTTTCGCATCATCGAGATCCCGATTCTCTGCCATGACGTCAAACACATAATTCACGATCGGTTTGGCTGCACCAATTAGCGTTTTCCAGTGCTCTGGATCAAGGCCAACAACTTCATCTGGATCCTTTCCGGATGGAAGCGAAACAATACGAATATCGGCATCAAGTCGACCCTCATGCCGCAGCAATCCGCGCGCATTAAAAACAGGATCTGGCTGGCGATCAAGAGCATCCCGGGCTACATTTAGCCCACGCATAGTCGCGCGATCTCCAGCAACATCGCCGTCAAGGGCCATGACAATGTTCCGAGAATACTTCTTCAGCATTCTCAGTTGATGTTCTGTCAGCGCAGTTCCCATCGGAGATATGGCATTCCTGAAACCGGCCTGATGCAAGGCGATGACATCCATATAGCCCTCAACAATTACCGACTGGTTCGAGCTTCGGATGGTTTTACGCGCTTTATCCAACCCGTATAACAAACGTCCTTTATCAAAAATAATACTTTGCGGGGAATTCAGAAACTTTGGTTCATCTTGCTTATCGACTACTCGCGCCCCAAAACCACACATGCGTCCCCGTGAGTCGCGAATGGGAATGATGATGCGATGGCGAAATCGATCGAAGGTTCCCCCGTCCTCGCGCGATGAAACAATTCCTGCGTCTAGCATATTTTTCTCGGAGAACCCACGCTCAATCAGATAACTTCGTGTACCTTCCCAAGCAGACTTTGCATAGCCAATTTCGAAGGCTTCCAACGTCTCATCTGCAATATCGCGCTGATGCAGATAGTCTAAAACACTTTTACCTTGCTGCGAGCTGAGTAGATTATGCCGAAAGTAGGTTACCGCAGCCTCGAGCAAGTCACGCAAATGCGCATTTATCTCCTCGTTTTCTTTTTGGGCTGCGGATAAGGGTTTAAGCTCAACTCCTGTTCGCTCGGCTAGATAGCTTAATGTTTCCGGAAAATCCCAGCCTTCTTTTTTCATCAAGAATCCGAAAACATCCCCGCCTTCATTGCAGGCCCCAAAACACCTCCATGTGTTTGTTTCTGGAAATACCACGAATGCCGGAGTGCGCGTATTCGCATGAAAAGGGCAGAAACCTGTGTAATTCTTGCCAGATTTCTTTAATTTTACCGATTCAGAAATGATTTCACTAATATCGATACGATCTTTGATATCGTCAACTGCACTCATCAAAAATGCCATCCCCAAACAGGAGTTACCAAAACCGTGACCTTCGCAATCGCCCCCCGAATAAGATCGTTCAAACACATCAATATAGCGTGGATCAAATCATTAACATAATTAAATTACGAATCGAAAACATGACTCGCGCCGGTAGATTGAACTGGCTCCCACTTCCACAGATGGGCTGGCAATTATATCCGCCCCATGGGACGCGCGCCAATTGGAAAAGAGAAAATGGATGGACAGCTGATGCGAAGAGCTAAAATCCTTCCAACAACGAAAAGTCGGCCACTGTATGCGTAAGCTCAACGATGCGCTGCAAAATCGCCAAACGATTTAATCGAAGATCTTCCTCCTCCGCCATCACAAGAACCTCATTAAAAAATTCTGTGATAGCAGGGACCATGGGCTCGAATATGTCGATAAAACGAACTACCGACCCATCGATGCGCTTCTTATTGCGCCCTTTTTCAAGCACTTCGAGGAGCCGAATTTCAGCCGCCTCCTTCAGAATTTCTTCATTAACAACGTGCTGCTTCAATTCTCCCCGGGTAATCCTCGCACAACGCGCGTACGCCTGCAAAATTGCATCCCAGTTATCCTTGGCCACCACCTTAGTAAGCTCATCAACAGCCCGCGATGCTTGGGCAGGATTATGGTTTTGTTCAGCCAAGACGGCGGCAACAATGTCGTGCCGTTTTCCTTCGGCAAGAAGCAATGCTTGTTGGCGGGAGGTGATAAAAACCATACAATCCTCCACCGTGTGGTCATCCAAAGCGATGGGCAAATATTCTGCGGCCTTCGTTAGCCCCATTCGAATGTCAAAACTCAAATCATGGGAGATAAGCAGGTGGACCAATCCAATTGCCGTGCGGCGTAGGGCGAAGGGATCCCGCGCACCCGATGGTCGTAGCCCCGCGGCGAAAAGGCCAATTAATGAGTCGAAACGATCAGCCATTCCAACGATTAATCCAGGATGGCTTGGTGGAATTTGATCCCCGGAAAATCGCGGCAAATAATGTTCGTAAATGGCATTTGCTACAGCTTCCTTTTCCCCTGATGCAAGCGCGTACACGCGGCCCATCTCCCCTTGGAGCGAAGTTATTTCAATCACCATTTGAGTTGCCAGATCGGCTTTGCTCAAATGCGCCGCGCGCTCGGCTGTTTGTAGAATATCTTTGTCAAAATCGACCATTCTAACAAGGTCTGGGACGAGCTTCTCAATGCGCTCAACTTTATCGAGAACGGATCCTAGCTGCTCCTGAAAAGTAAGTGTGTCAAGCTTGGCACGATAGAATTCGAGTGGATTTTCCGAATCCCTTGAAAAAAAGTAGGCTGCATCCGCGAAACGCGCCCGAATTACTTGTTCATTCCCTTCCCTGACGCCATCAATATTTTTCTCATCACCATTCCTGACAGCGACAAAATAAGGTAAAAGTTTTCCCTCTTTCTCCAGGGGAAAATAGCGCTGGTGATGTTTCATAACCGTGATTAAAACCTGCCTTGGAAGGTCCAGGTCTTTGTCAGCAAAATGACCTAACAATGCTGTCGGTCGTTCGACCAAATTTGCAACCTCATTCTCTAATGCCTCATCCTCAGGAATTGTGGCATGCACTTCTCCAGCGAGCTTTTTAATCTGATCTGAGATATTCTGCTTGCGCTCGGCTGGGTCGAGAATTATGCCCGCATTTTTCATCTGGCGTAGATACATCTGAACGTCTTCAATCTCGATCCATTGCGGGTCATGGAAGCGCAGAAGTTTCGTGAATCTACGTGCCTTCAGCCCGGCAATCGAAAACGGAATGGAACGATTGCCATGCAGCCCCAGAAGCCAGCGGATGGGCCGTGAAAAGGCAACGCCACTATCATTCCAGCGCATCGTTTTTGCAAAACGCAATTTCAAGAATAACGATGGAATTTCTTGCTGAAGCACTTCTTCCGCCGGAATTCCTTGCTCGCGCACCTGAGCCACAACATAACTCCCGCCATCAATCTCTTGAATTTGAAGCGCTTCTACCTCCATATGGTTGCTCCTGGCAAAACCCACTGCCGCGGGCGTTGGCTGGCCCTGATCATCGAAAGCCCTCGCCGCCGGCGGCCCCTTCAATATGGTTATTTGCTCTGATTGCATGGGTGCTAAATCTTGCACCAATATCACCAAACGACGAGGTGTACCCATAATCTGAATGGGTCCATGCTCCAGTCGAAATTTTGACAGCATCGGCGCGACCGTGTCTTCAAGTTGTGCGATCGCCGCGCTCAAATCGCTCGAAGGAAGCTCTTCTGTTCCGACTTCTATGAGCAATGTATTGGCTTTGTCAGTAGGTAGATTTTTTTCTACGGGCGGATTGGGAAAGGAAACCGAATAAGTTGGGTGATTTGCCTTCCAGGGATAACCTGCTTCCTTACGTTGGTTGAGATATACATCTGCAATGTCACGCGCAAGATCGCGCATGCGTGCGAAAAGCGCCGCCCGTTCTGCAACCCCAATGGCGCCTCGGGCATCAAGAATATTGAACGTATGCGAACATTTCAGGACATAATCGTGGGCGGGATTCACGAGACCATACCCGATGGATGATCTCGCCTCCGCTTCAAACTCATCGTATAGCTGCCTTAAACGTTCAACATTGGCAGTCTCGAAATTGTAGCGATTGAATTGCACTTCACTATCCAGTGCAATTTCCCCATAGGTGTGATTCTCATTCCAATGTATATCGAGAAAACTATCCACACCCTGCAAGATCATCACGATGCGTTCCATTCCGTACGTGATTTCAACCGAAACGGGATCCAGAACTTGCCCTCCCGACTGTTGAAAGTAAGTAAACTGGGTAATCTCCTGCCCATCCAACCAAACTTCCCAACCGAGTCCCCATGCCCCCAACGCCGGGGCTTCCCAGTTATCCTCGACAAATCGAATGTCATGCAGTTCGGGGTCGATTCCTAATTCCAGAAGTGAGCGCAAGAACAGCTCCTGAGGATCCCCAGGATCGGGTTTCAGGATCACTTGAAATTGATAATAATGCTGCCAACGGCTGGGGTTTTCACCATAGCGGCCATCTGATGGTCGAATTGTGGGTTCGACGTAGGCTACCCACCAAGGCTCCGGACCCAGCACGCGCAAAAAGGTCGCCGGATTCATGGTTCCGGCGCCGACTTCAGTGTGGTAAGGCTGCCAAATGATGCAGCCTTGATCTGCCCAGAATTGCTGCAATTTGAGAATCGCGGACTGGAAAGTTAACATTGAAAGCATTCTCTGTTTTTCGGTTTGCGTTTGATCGTGTCGCCATGGAAAAGCCCCAGTGATCAACTACCAGGCAATCATCCTATGATTATCCAATTTTAGACACGCCATTTTTCGAGACGTTGGACACGCCGTAGAAATACGGGGCTATTTAATCGTCCTTCAAGAATGTGACTAAGATAACTTTCCATAAGCCTGCCGACTTCATCTGCAATCTTGCTTTCGATACGCGGTTGCGCTGCCGTTTCATAACGATTGCGTTGATAAAAACGCAAAACCTTCAAAGCTAATAAGCTGAGGGAAACTGAATCTATCTGGCTTTGCCTTCCCCGAGGACAAACCACTCCGCCCAATTGAAAAGAAAAATATTGATCGAGCGCTTCGATTTTTTCCGCGCAATGAACACATTCAAAAAATTCGGGACGGTAGCCTGCAAATTCCAATAGCCGCAATTCAAAAAAGAGGGTCACTGCCCAAGGCTTTTCTTCGGCAGAAGACAATCGATCGAGAGAGGAAAGCAGCAAATTGTATAGTTCTTGATTATCCTCACGTTCCTCGACGGAGAAGCGATCCAAAAGCTCTACGATATAGGAGGCATGCCCAAGGGTAATTAAGTCAGAGAGTATGTTGGGATACGTTTCAATTGATTCAGCCTGGGTGATGATATCCAAGTTCCGCCCGCGGGCGATCAACAATTTAACCCGTGTAAATGGCTCGAGATGGCCGGATTTACGCGAGCGAGGTTTGCGTACACCTTTGGCGACAAGCCTTAATTTTCCCAAATTTTTTGTATAAATTGTGGTCAGCCGATCCGCCTCACCAAAATCCCGTCGCCTCAGGACCACACCCTCCGCCCGATAAACCCTCTCCAGATTGGACATAGGTGCGATTATACCAGCGGCCCTTTGTCATCGGTGATCAGGGGAAGGTAAAAAGTGGAACGCTCGGCTTGGGTTGGCGAGGGTGGCTCGGATGCTCAATAGGCCATTGCTGTACATTTCCGCACATGTTTATGGGCTGCGTAAGTTGGAGCGCGTTGCCGGTTGCCCTTAGGATTGAATGCGCCTTAAATAGAGCGCCATTCTGGAGTCCGAACATTTGCACTTTGTGTGCAGGCTCAGCCGGCAGGGCTTCTATCCGAATAAGTCGGGAGCTGCACTCCCGCGCAAAAGCAAAGCTCTTGCACCCTCCAGAGTGATCAATTGTAGCCATGACGGTGTACTCTTGATGCACGAATCCCGGCATAGGCGCCCAGAAGAAGCGCATGCCCAAACAAATCGGCAGTCGCCGTTATGTATGGTTTTTGTAGAGGGAAGATTACCAAATCGCTCTGTTGAGACGGTTCCTACCCATGCGTATCTGATTCTAATTCCTTGCCAAGATCTTCCGGACCAAAGGAATGCGGCAGCAAATCAGCCAGGGTTGTTTCATGCAGGATCTCCCCGGAATCGTTGGCGACAATAATAATCGCCTCCTGGGAAAATTCCGACAAAACCTGGCGGCACGCTCCGCATGGATAACCTGCCTTCTGTGTGACGACAGCCAGCGCTTGCATACTGCGCTCTCCATCAGACACGGCCTTAAATATCGCCGCGCGCTCGGCACACATCGTCGTCGGGTAAGCAGCGTTTTCGACATTGGCGCCATCGTAGATTTCGCCGTTGTCGGCGAGCACAGCCGCGCCGACCGCAAAGTTGGAATACGGCGCGTAGGCATTTAATCTCACTTTAATTGCTTGGGCGACCAGTATTTTCTTCTGCTCTTGACTAAGATTCATCCGATGGATTCTCCGACATGGAGATTTTCTTTCGGCTGGCACGCACTTTGCGAATGCGCTTTCCCGTAACCTGCTCCACGACCAAGTGCAACCCACCTGCATCGACAAATTCGCCCGGGAGAGGGACTCGTCCCAGCTGACTATAAATAAACCCTCCCAACGTTTCACTCGTGTCTTTGGGCAATTCAGAACCGACAAGAAGATTTACATCATCCAAATCTATCCCCCCGCTAAAGAGATATTCGCCCTCCATTAGCTGTTGATATGATGCTTCTTCAGCAACGTCATATTCATCGCGTATCTCACCCACGATTTCTTCGACGACATCTTCGATTGTTACCAGACCCGCAGTGCCCCCATACTCATCTACCACGAGAGCCATATGAATGCGCTTCGCCTGCATTTCAGCCAAAAGATCATCCAACTTTATGCCTTCAGGAATAAAAAATGCTTCGCGAATGAATTTTGAGATCGGTTCAATTTGGCGGTTTTCCTTCCAGGCCCGCAATAAATCTTTGATATAGATTAAGCCAACTACGTTGTCGATCGACTGATCAAAAACAGGAGCGCGCGAGTGACCCGTACGCAAAAGGGTATCCAGCGCGGCCATAAGAAGTGTGCTGCCTTCCAGCGCATGGATATCGATACGCGGCGTCATCACTTCCCTCGCCAAGGTATTGCCAAATTGGAAGATAGAGTAGATCATCGCTTTCTCTTCCTCTTCGATCGCCCCACCTTCTTCTCCCTTATCAACGAGAGTCATGATTTCTTCTTCGGTCACAAGCACCCGCTCACGACCTCCTTTTGAACCCAATAGATATCCATCCAGTATTCGTACAACTCTGCGCACAGGTTTTGTGAAAAAGATCGTCGCCCTGGCTAAAAACGTAAGACGCAGTGCCCATCGATTGGGCGATCGAAGCACTCCTTCCTCTGCGAGAAATTCAATCAGTCCTACAAGAGTGCCAATTCCGAGGAGAACAAGGAGTAAACGGCCAAGTTGAATTTCGTTTTCCACCTGGTAAAGTTGGCGAAGAATAAAAAGAGCAAAACCGATCGTGAGCACGCGGAAAAGCCCCCGGAAGATACGCATGGACAAGATTAATTTTGTAGCGCTGCGAACGACATCGATCGTCTCTTGAGCAACAATGCTGCCGGAATCTTTAAGTTCTTCGAGGCGCGAGGGATGGCTGTTAACGAAGGCACTCCTCGTCGCCGCCAATAACGCGTCAAAGAAAACCATGATCAGAAGATAAATTGGGATTGAAAGGCTGTCAATCACGCTGCTCTAATTTCCTTATTGCCCGGGCAGGTACACCGGCGACGAGCGTATGATCGGCCACATCACGTGTTACCACGGATCCTGCACCTGTGCGTGAGCCATCGCCGAGTTGAATAGGAGCGACAAGCATCGTGGCACTTCCAATAAAAACTTGCTCACCAATTATGGTTTTGTTTTTTTTCTTTCCATCATAATTACACGTCACGGTACCTGCGCCAATGTTTGAATTTTCACCAATCGTTGTATCGCCAATGTAGGAAAAATGCCCCATTTTTACCCCAGGCCCAAGAACGCTCTCCTTTACCTCTCCAAAGTTGCCCATGTGTACGCCACGCTGGAGATGGGCGCCTCGCCGCAGATGAGCGAATGGCCCAATGTCGACATCATCCTCCAGAATAGCTTCTCGTACCACCGACATCAGGATCTCACAACGGTCACCAATTGTAGTGTCTCGAATAATGGTGTTAGGACCAACGACACAATCTTCGCCAATGGTCGTCGCCCCCTGGAGATGTGTATTCGGCAAAATTGTCGTATCGATGCCAATATTGACATGCGGGCCGATATAAACCGACGCTGAATCGGTAATGCTGACACCGGAAAGCATCCATTTGCGGTTCACGCGGCGCTGTAAAGCTGCCTGCGCTTCCGCTAGATGATGGCGATTGTTAACTCCGATAATTTCATCTTCGTCTTCGACTTCTGTCCATGCCACTTGATTTCCCTCCTCAACCGCTAATTGGACCATGTCGGTGAGATAGTACTCTCCTTTGGGCGATAGCGGAAGCTGACTGAGATGACCCCATAACCATTCTGCCGAGAAGCAATATATGCCAACATTTAGTTCCTTAATGGTCATTTGCTCCTCGGAGGCATGCGCCTCTTCTATGATGCCTTCGATGGCCCCCGACTCATTCCTCAGAATCCTGCCAAATCCTCTTGGTTGGGATGTTGTTGCGGTGAGGATCGTTAACGGTCCCGCGTTTCGCCTCTGCATCTTAATTACCGCGCGAAGCGTGCCTGCAGTAAGCAGGGGCATATCGGCATAGAGCACCAAAACAAGCTGTGACTTGTCCTGTAGCTCTTGCGCAGCCTGCATCACTGCATCGCCAGTACCAAGCCTATCGATCTGATTGACCAAATGGATATCTTTGGGAATAGAATCTTCGAGCAACGACCTTTCGGGGCCGACCACCACATACGGAGGGCGCCCGGTCGCTTGGCGAGCTGCATCAATAGACCACATCAGCATCGGGATTCCACCAAGAGGGTGCAGAACTTTCGGCGTTTTCGACTTCATCCTCGTACCTAAACCAGCAGCGAGAATCAGTGCATCACAATTCATCGGTTACTCCAACTTGAATCCAATCCTGTGCACCTGTGTGCATGCCTTTGATTCATGAATAATGTATTCAGGGGGGAGAAAAAAGATGTGGGAAAAGGTACGTCAGTGGAATTCAAAATATGTTCAAGGCTGGGGCGCCAGGATTCGAACCTAGATTAACGGATTCAAAGTCCGCTGTGCTGCCGTTACACCACGCCCCACTTGTACCGGCATTTAAATCGAATGCCCCGAATTGTAACACAAGCGATAATCGACGAGACTTACTTTTTCTCAGAATCTTCGCTGGCGAGATCGTCGGAAACAAGGCCAAGTTTTTGGGCCTGTTCGTACGTTAGGGCCTCACCATCAATCTGTGTTTGCGCCCCGGATTCGGACACTGCCTCCTCCCAAAATTCATTGGCGTCTACCTTATCATCCTCCAAAGCGATGGATTCGATATCAATTTCTGGTTCCCCGTCGTCTGCGCTGTCCTCCCAATCTTCGCTCCGATCCGCCATACGGGAAGGCATTGCCGCGCCCATCATAGACAGATAATCAAGTAAATCGCCCACTGCACGACGTCCGTAGTGCACAACAGTTCCCATTTGTCCGGGCGCCTGCTTTCCACGATAAATAATCAGCAAACCGTAATACGCACCCACATTCGTGAGATAAATGTCATGGGTATCGCCATCGAAGTATTGAAAATTTGTAGGCAAAAGGGATTCGAGCAAAGCACTGACCTTGAGCCCTGATCGAAACGCCGTCATCAGAGCAGGCAATGCAGCTTCTAAATTGAGATCGATTCCCTGATCACTCCGGGCGATGATATTGCCCCTATCGTCGAGCAGCATGATCGCTTCTGCCCCAAGATCGGCCTGCATTCTTGTGAGGCGGCCGATCATGCGATGCATCAATTCGTCAAATATTTTAACGGGAGAAGAAGGAATTTCAGAGAGAACCAGCGCGCGTTCCACGGCTTCCAAAAAGTAATTTGTCTTGATTGGCTTCGGGATAAACGCCACAACCCCAAGGGATTCCGCTCGTTCTCGTGCTTCCTCTGAGGGATGCCCGGTGATAATAATTGCTCTTGCACTGGGATTGAGTTCTCTGGCCTTCTCGATGAGTTCCAAACCCGTCATACCCGGCAATTTCAGATCCGTTACCAATAAATCAATGGGGCCACGCATCAGCTCGGCAAGCGCCTCTTCACCCGATGGCACATCGACGACAACGTACTCGCGGCCAGAAAACTCGAGGCTCGAGCGTAACATCCTGCTTACCTGACGTTGATCGTCCACCAATAATATTCGCGAAGCGCTCACAGCTTTTCCTTAACCAGCTTTACACTCACAATTATCGCGCTATTCAACTCTCCAGCAAGCCACAAAATGTTCTGGGGATACTTCGATAAATCTTGGTTTGCTCGCGGAGCAATGATCCATAACAGCAGGGCATCGAGGGTGAAATCTGCACCCCGCAGGTGGGGTCATTGCGCTGGGCAGTTCACCCCTGAGAATGATGCGCTGTCTGCGATAGGTGGGATTGGGGACCGGAATTGCGGACATGAGCGCCTGGGTATAAGGATGAAGAGGATTGGCGAATAGTTCTCTCTTCGGGGCTAGCTCAACGATCTTCCCCAAATACATCACTGCCACGCGGTCGGCAATGTGTTCGACGACACCTAGATCATGGGCAATGAAGAGAATGGTCAGATTAAATTCATCTTGGAGATTTTTGAGGATATTCAACACCTGCGCCTGGATAGAAACATCCAATGCCGAGACCGGTTCATCGGCTACAATAAATTTTGGCTTTAGGGCAATAGCCCTGGCGATGCCAATGCGCTGCCGCTGACCGCCCGAAAATTCATGCGGAAACCTATTGAAATGGGTTTCTTCGAGACCCACTTTTTTCAATAGGTCGATGACGATTGCATACCTCTCATCCTTGTTGCGAATGCCATGAATTCTTAATCCTTCACCTATTGATTCTCCGATCGTCATGCGCGGATCAAGCGCTGAGGAGGGATCCTGGAAGATGATTTGCATATTTCTGCGCATCTCCTTTAATTCCCCAGTTCCCAAATTCCCCAAATCGATCCCCTCGAAGTACACTGATCCGGAGGTGGGCTCCAGCAAGCGCAGCAGTGTATGACCCAGCGTTGTTTTTCCACAGCCCGATTCTCCTACCAAAGCGAGCGTTTCGCCTTTGCGGACTTGGAAATGTACCCCGTCAACGGCTTTCACCCACCCCACGACACGTTGAGTAATCCCGCCACGAATTGGAAAATATTTAACCAAATTCTTGACCTCAACCAGCACATCACCATTGTGAATTTCGATTGAGTGGTCGCTCGGCTCGAACATACATTCCCTCGTCTGGCAATGGATCAGATTCAATGAACAAATAAAGGAAGGGGCTACACGTCAATTGGCGCCCTGTGATCGTCCTTATCCTGGTATAACCAACAACGCACATAATGATCTGGCTTGATCTGGATTAAATCCGGCTCATATTCTGTACAAATTTGCAGTTCGTACTCAACACGCGATCTACAGCGCGGTGCGAAACGGCATCCGGCAGGTAAATTAATCAAATTGGGGACATTTCCAGGAATAGCATTCAGACGCTCTGCAGATCTTCCCGGAATGGGCATAGAAGCCATCAAACCGGTCGTGTAAGGGTGCATTGGCTTATCAAAAAGCGACACGACATTCGTTTGTTCCACGATAGCGCCGGCGTACATTACGGCGACACGATCCGCCATCTCGGCAATGACACCGAGATCATGTGTGATCAAGATTACGGATGTGTTCCTACTCGTACGCAGTTCCCTCAGTAAGTCAAGAATTTGAGCTTGAATGGTGACATCGAGCGCCGTGGTTGGCTCGTCCGCGATGAGTAGCTCAGGAACTGTCGCCAGTGCCAGGGCAATCATCACGCGCTGAGCTTGTCCCACTGACAGCTCATGTGGATAAGCGTTAATTTTTTCCTCGGCATCCGAAATTCCTACCGTCTTGTAAAGCTCAATCGTGCGCTGCCAGGCTTCTTCTTTTTCCATCTTCCAATGAATCATTAGAACTTCCGCAACCTGAGCACCGCCCGTAAACACCGGATTCAGTCTCGAGAGCGGCTGCTGAAAGATCATGGAAATCCTTTTTCCTCGCAGATTGTTCATTTTCTCTTCGGTTAGTTCATGCAACGCGATTCCCTCAAAATACACTTCACCAGCGACAATTTTTCCCGGCTCTTCAATCAGCCGCAATATGGATAATGCAGTTACAGTTTTTCCGCAGCCCGATTCACCCACCAATCCGAAGATTTCACCACTTCGGACATTAAGATCGACGCCATCTACAGCCTTTACCACACCCTGTTCGGTGAAAAAATAAGTTTGCAGGCCGCGCACATCGAGCAAATAATCGGAGCGATCGAAAGAAGATATTGCCACCTGTAGAAGCCCTCCTTGCTATTTCTCTGATAATTCTACTCAATTGGCCTTGCGCTCGGCTGGAAACTGAACCAAACCTAGCCAATTTTCTGCATGTTGATCTGCAGCGTTACAAAGGGGCAATGTGCCTGGCATGCAGCGCCTACGTAAATATTTGTGCCCGTGATGAGGTAAAGTTGTTCAATTTCCCACCCATTTTCCACGCTGCTTTTGTTGCTGACATGCCACAGAAAGTGACTGGTAAACCTGAGTGACCAAATCTGAGATCTTCCGCCGATCCCAACCCGCGCAGCTCTGGTCTATTCAGGTAGCTTATCCGACCAACATTTTAGATGATCGAAAAGGTTGTCGTCCAAGAAAATGCTTGAACAGCAATAACGCGCGCGTAGAACTCGGGCTCGACAGTGCAGAAGCACGTACTAAACCCGGCTGACTGCAAGCAATAGAAAAAGGGAAACATTGCTCAACGAGGGGATATCAGTTTGTCACGCGTGCAAGATAGGGTAATAGGTATTGCAAGACGACCACGGGGTTATAGAGCGTATTCACGCATCTCTCGGCTGTTCAGGAAACCGAAACAACATGCGACTTTCTACAGCCACATGCCCGGGAGGTCAAATTTTTCTGCGCAATATGTGGGATTCAATTAAGCAACGCCCATTTGTAGTGACAATCGCTGCAGGATATCTTGCTTGGCCATTAATATCATCAGATTGGACGATCGCGAGGTAGCGAATTCCGTCGATAACGAATACGTTAGTGGCTGATCCGCAGGCCCTATGAGGACATTGTCAACCAGCCAGTGCAGGAGCACCGGAAGAAGGCGTATTGCCTTCCATATCGCCGTTGGATCTCCGCCGAGAGAGGCCGCAGTTCGAAGCAAACGCTGCTTTTCACCCTCGCCCGGCTGGCTTACTGAAGAAATCCAGTTCTTAAGCATGCGACCAATCGTTGCATCCAAAGGATCCGCACCTTCTAATTCATGATAGTTCATACAACACCTCTTTTGCGAAATCCTTCTGCAATCCTAACTTCCTTTTAAGGCTTTGACGCCCGTAATGCAACCTTGATTTAACTGTACCAACTGGGATTCCGAGAATTTTAGATATTTCTTGTATAGGCATATCGTTTATATAGTAGGAGACAATCACCACACGTTGTGCATTGGGCAATGACGCGACGGCTTGCTGAACAATTTGCCATTCTTCGCTTACGCGCAATGAAGATTCCGAAGTGATGCTCCGTTCACGCGATAACCACTCCGCCATATCTTTGAGCGCCCTCCACCATCGCTTCCTACGTTTTATCCATGTGTAGGCCAAATTCGTAGTCACTCGATATAGCCATGGTTCAAGTGGACGCTGGGGATCAATTCGATGCGCAAATCGGTGCAGGCGGAGAAATGTATCTTGCAAGAGATCTGCTGCTGCGCTCTCATCGGAAGTGACCGCCAACGCAGTGCGATATACCATTTGGCGATGGCGATCAAATAAATCCCCTAATGCCTCGAGATCTCCACCCTGAAGACGAAGTACAAGCTCTCGATCTCGAGTTTGACTGCCAGAGATTTTTCTCAAATTGCACTCACCGAAATTCGATTATGCTCACCGCTCTGATAAAGTTCATTTGTTTTATCTTTGCAACCTTCTTGCAAGATCGATATCGCAATGTATTGATTTTACAATCCTGCGATGCCAACGTCAATTGCCAAATACATCCAGCCGGCCGAGAAAAGCGGCAGTTTGCCGCGTTTCCCTGTCTTAGATGCTGGTGCGTAAGGACTGAAGCCTCTACGAATGTCTAGCAGCAGGTGAGTGGCTCTTTACTCGCCCCGCGGTGCCTATACCAACACCAGATGCGTGGATGGACGACTGGCAACGAGCTTTATATCGTTAGCGGCTGCCCATATGCCCGGCTTATGCTTGAAGATTGACATGCCTGTCGCACCTATGATCTGAAAGAATCACGCATGCATCTTATTGACGTTTTGACGTCTATCAATTGAACAATGTCTCTGCGAACTTTCAACATCTAGCAGTTCTCGCAACCCATCAATTCTTCTATAGATAAAACGCACCTCGTGAAAAAATTACGCGGTGCGTTAGGCAATCTGAGAATCAAGCGCTTTGTTTCGCTCAAGTTAACAAATTTTCACTCGCGCCCACGCATCATCGGATCGAGGGCATCGCGGAGGCCATCACCGAAGAAATTAAAGGCGATCATGGTAAGCGTGATGGCGATTCCGGGTGCCAGGGCGAGATGGGGCAACGTTCGCATGGCCCGCCAACCCTCCGCTAACATCCCTCCCCAACTCGGCACAGGCGGTTTTACGCCCAAACCGATAAAGCTCAATGTTGATTCTACCAAAATGAGTCCCGGAATACTCAATGTCAGCCATATAACGATGGGACCAATCGTGTTCGGTAGGAGATGCCGGGACATGATGCGAAATGGCGATGCCCCTAGGGCCACCGCGGCTTCTACAAATTCCTTCTCGCGCATCGACAAGAATTGCCCGCGCACAAGGCGGGCGACATTAAGCCAGCTCACAAGCCCCAGGGCGACAAACAAACCCACCATGATCAGACCCGTACTCGAGTTCGGTGGAATAATAAGCATCATTAAGATAATAAACAACAGTGTCGGGAATCCGAACATGAGATCGACGAAACGCATCATCAGATCATCAACCCAGCCCCCAAAATAGCCCGAAATTGCGCCATAGGTTACGCCGATCAGCATAGCAGTGAATGAACCTATAAAGGCTACGCCGAGAGAAACTCGTGATCCAAATATGATTCGCGTGAAAATATCTCTGCCCAGTTTGTCGGATCCAAAGAAATGTTCCGCAGATGGCGTTTCTCGAGTCGATTGAAAATTCGGTTCATCGCGCCCATAAGGCGTAATCAACGGTGCAATTATTGCGGCAACCGCGAGGGCAATAATGTAAATGGCGGAGACTGTCGCCACCTTGTTCTTTAACAAGCGATTAAGTGTATCGCGCACCATGCTGATTCTCGGTCGCTCCAGGATATCGGCATCGAGAATGATTTTCTCCGTGGGACCGAGCTGCTCGCCTCTTACCTCAACTGTCATAAACTTGGCTCCTATCGCAACTATCGACAATCAACAGTCGCATTTAACTTCAAATTAGTAGCGGATCCTTGGATCGAGAACACCATAAAGAATATCGACGACAAGATTGGCGATGACGAGAACGCTTGAATAAATCAATATCGTACCCATGATGAGAGAGTAATCGCGATCGGTTACCGCCGTAATAAAAAATTTTCCGATTCCCGGTATTGCAAATATAAGTTCAACAAAGAAGGTGCCCGTGAGCCATGCGGCCAGAAGAGGACCCAGGACCGTGATTACGGGGATTAACGAATTTGGCAATGCGTGGCGGGCCAAAACGAATCTTTCCTTCAATCCCTTCGCTCTGGCGGTGCGGATATAATCCTGCCCGAGGGTTTCCAAGACACTCGCGCGTGTCAATCTGGCGATAAACGCCATCCCACCCGTTCCCAGTGTGATAACCGGCATCACCATTTGCTTCCAAGAATCACCCCAACCGTAAACTGGCAGCCAATGCAATGTCAAGGAAAAGAGCAGGATCATCAACAAGCCGAGCACAAAATTGGGGATGCTTATGCCCAATGTTGTAACCAACATTGCGGCATGATCGGGCAGCTTATTGCGATAGAGCGCAGAAACGACTCCCAGTGGAATTCCAACACCAACCGCTATAAAAAAAGATAAAAGTCCTAATTGCGCCGAAATCATAACCGGTGTGTTCAGAGGATCATCCCAGAAATCATAGCCAAAAAGAAGCTGATTGACGGTGAAATCAATTTGTCGTAAGGAAGGGCCAAAATCAAATTGAAAGACCAGTTTGGTCATATAGGTGATGTACTGCTCGACCGGCGGCCGATCGAGACCATACTCGGCCTCCAAGCGCCTCTGGATCTCAGGCGCGCGCGGCCTTCCGCCGGCATCAGAACCAAACGGCCCCCCTGGAACCAGCTGCATGAACGTAAAGGTGACAACAGAAATGAGGAAAATAACGATGATCGATCGCACCAATCGATTGACAATGAATGTGAACATGCCTGCTCCTTCAGCAACCCCATGCGCAGTGAAGACCTAATTCTTGGAAATGAAATATAAATAATGCCAATGAAGAATAGCTGTGTGACGCTAGGCGCCACACAGCTATTTGATCAAAGGAGGGGCAGTCTAGAAACCACCACCACCGATGACGTTACATTCTTCGAGCGTAGCCAAGTAGGTTGCCCACTCGACGTTAACCGTGCGGACATCGATACCCAAATTCGACTCCCACATGGCCTCAACCGCTTCCAAAATTTCCTGGTTGGTGCCACCTTTGTTGTACCAGAGCTCGATGGTGATCGAGCCAGCATCCTCGATTCCTTCCGCGTTCATGTACTCGTTGAGGTAGCCCATGGCTGCATCTAAATCGAATACATAGCCCACAGCATCCCCCTGAAAACCGAAGATTTCAGGCGGGATTATGCCGGTAGCATCTAGTTTCCAAGGAGTCTGGGAGACATTGTCGATGATCGAACGTTTGTCAATCGCCGAAGCAAGCGCCCTGCGGAACGAGATATTATCCGTGTGCCGGGCGGATGTATTGAGACCCATGTAGTACACGCCTGGTCGTGGGGTGACGATAAATTCATCCGTTCCCACCAACCTGGGGATGTCTTCCGACGGCATGCCTGCAGCGTTATAGTCAAGCTCCCCATTTTCGAAAGCTGCTAATGCGGTGGCAGGTTCCTGGATAATGGATACTTCGATTCTCTCAATCTGGACATTGGCTGCGTCCCAATAGAGCGGATTCTTTTCGAAGACCAAGTTACTGCCAGGATTTCGCTCAACGAGCACATAGGCGCCGTTGCTGACGAAGTTGCCGGGCTGGGTCCAGGCATCGCCGTGTAAACCAATCACATCCAAACGTACGGGGTGGAAGGTGCTGAAGGCCAGGATGCTGTCGAAGTAGGACAGCGCGTCCGTCAACGTCACCTGGAGGGTGAAGTCATCCAAGGCGACGACCGCCTCGAGTACATCGGTGTCACCGGAGTTGTAGTCCGCTGCACCGACGATGTCGAACATCACGTAGGCATAGTCATTTGCCAGATCTGGGCTAAGCAGTCGGCTTATTCCATCGACAAAGTGTTGTGCGGTTACCGGCACGCCATCTGACCACATGGCATCTTCGCGTAGATGAATCGTGAACACGGTGCCATCATCCGACACATCGAAGCTCGTCGCGGCAAGGGGTGAAATCGTCCCATCCGCATTGAACTTGTAGGGAGCATCGATCAATTGATAGATCATGAACGACGAAGTCGTATCCGTCGAGCGCTGAATATCCAGCGTAGGAATCGCAGCGCCGACGGCAGTTCGGAATGTGGTTGCGCCAGTATTGAAGCTCCACTGTGCAAGACGGGGAGCGCCAAATGGTGCGAAAATAAATTCCACATCCGTGGAAACCAGCGTCGTGCGATCGTAGTGCTGGATGGGAATGACGGCCACAACATCTTCTACAACGATCTTTTCTGCTTCCTGCCAGGTAGCGGCACGGCTTTCCAGATCGGTGTTGCGGTAAGCGGACTCGGTCAAAGCCTCAAACTGTTCTACAAGCTCTGGGTAGTTGTGCTGCCAGAAGGTGTATTGGAAGTCCGAGTTTGGACCAAAAACGGTGTCCACTATGTTTCCTGCATCTGCCCAGTCCATTACCCAGCCCATGCGGTAGGCGTTGTAGGAGCATTCTGCGGATCGGGAAGTGCTGAGCTCGGATTGCAGATCACCGATGTTATCGTTGAGTTCCGATAGTTCGGACTCAAGTCCGGCGATCGCTTCATCGCTCAAGCCACCCGACGATTGTGCATCAGCAAGCTCTGCTTCGAGTGCTGCGATGCGATCTTGCGCTGCTGTATCAACAACAGGCTCCGCTGCTCCACCACCGCATGCCGCCAACAGAAAGCTGGTCATGATAATGGCTGAGACGAGGTATTGCCATCTCTTTTTAGACATACTCTATTCTCTCCTCTTTCTTTCTGATTCGATTTGAACGTTCCTGACGTATTTTCGTGAATTTGAACGCCAAATTTTTCCTGCAAGATCTACTGTGGGTACGCACCACCTCCTTCTCTTTGGCGATTATTTAACTTCCTTTACTGCCTTTATTTTACATTCGAAATGACTGCAAACGAAAATCAATTTTGCGTCACTTTCCAAAACTAAACTTGCAGACGTTCTTCGGCTGCGAAACATGCAATATCATGCCTCGGAAGCAAATCCTTTAATTGGGGCTCTTCTTCAAAACAACGATCAAAAGCTATGGGACAGCGAGTATTGAAGTTGCAGCCCGTTGGCGGATCTGCCGGGCTCGGCAGATCACCTTCCAAAATGATGCGCTGCCTCTGATCCTCAACAATCGGGTCCGGCACAGGCACTGCGGATAAGAGCGCTTGTGTATAGGGATGCTGCGGGTTGTCGTAAATGTCTTCAATCGACCCCAGTTCAACGATCTTCCCCAAATACATGACGGCCACACGATCGCAGATATAACGTACCATGCTCAGGTCATGGGTAATAAATAAATAGGTAAGGTCAAATTCATCCTGTAAATCCTCAAGCAAGTTGACAACCTGGGCTTGAATGGAAACGTCAAGTGCAGAGATTGGTTCGTCGGCAACAATAAATGAGGGATTTAAGGCAAGGGCGCGCGCGATCCCAATTCGCTGGCGCTGCCCGCCTGAAAATTCGTGTGGATAACGCGTGCCCAGTAAGGGATTAAGGCCGACACGCTCCAAGAGCTGCGCAACGCGTTGGTCGAGCTCTGTCCCCCTGGCAATTTTATGGATGATAAACGGCTCACCCACAATCGCATTCACCGTCATGCGAGGATTGAGTGAGGAATAGGGATCCTGAAAAATGATTTGCATCCGGGCCCGCATACTTCTCAGATCATGTCCACTGAGCCCTGAGAGATCAGTCCCCTCGAAGAGAACCGTGCCCGAAGTTGGCTTATGCAAATTTAATATTGTCCGACCAAGCGTGGATTTGCCGCATCCACTTTCACCTACGAGGCCAAGCGTTTCCCCTTTAATGATCTGAAGCGTGACATCGTCAACAGCACGAACATTGCCAACAACTCTACGCAATAAACCTTGGGTGACGGGAAAATATTTCTTGAGATTGGTTATTTCGACCATTGCCTGATTTCCATTATCGGACATCATCCCAGCACCTCATGCGTTGCTGCCTCATGCACATCCACCCAACAGGCAATTTCGTGACCGGGTGCAATTTCTAAAAGAGGTGGATTTTCAGCCACACATTTCTCAATTGAGAAGGGACAGCGCACATAGAACGGACACCCTTTTGGGAGCATCGTAAGATCAGGAGGCCGGCCTACGATCGGAATTAATCGCGAGCCGGACTCTCGTTTATCTACCCTGGGGAGAGAATTAAGCAACCCCAATGTGTAGGGGTGGCGAGGGTCAGCGAAGACGCGATGTTTGCTAGCTCTCTCAACGATAAAACCAGCATACATTACCATTAAGCGCTCTGCTAACCCTGCCATGATGCCCAAATCATGCGTAATCCAGATAATCGCCATTCCCAGCCGTTCCCGCAACCTCCCCACGAGATCAAGTATCTGAGCCTGGATGGTCACATCCAAGGCTGTTGTGGGCTCATCTGCAATGAGTATGCTCGGAGCGCAAGAAAGAGCCATAGCGATCATGGCTCTTTGACGCATTCCTCCGGAAAATTCGTGTGGATAGGAATTAAGGCGATCGGAAGCTTGCGGGATCCCCACCAGATCGAGCATCTCCGCCGCACGTTCTCGAGCTTGCTCTCCATGCATATCCATATGCAGGTTTAGCGCCTCGGTGATTTGTTTGCCGATTGTCATTACGGGATTAAGCGATGTCATTGGATCTTGGAATATAATCGCAATCTCCCCACCGCGAATCTTGCGCATTTCATCTTCGGATATCTTTAGCAGATCGGTACCCTGATATAGGATTTCCCCTCCTGCAATTTCACCGGGAGGTGTGGGGATTAAGCGCATAATCGATAATGCATGCACACTTTTCCCACAGCCGCTCTCCCCGACGATCCCAATTGTCTCACCCTCATGCAAGTCGTACGATACACCATTAACGGCATGCACCGTCCCGTCGTCCGTGTGAAAGCGCGTAACAAGATTAACTAATTCAAGGATTTTGGGGGGCAAATCTATCTCTCCTCTTTAAAATATAGACAGGATAGGATTCCGACCTGAAGTTTATCTGCGCCAGGAGGCTGCTCCTGACAGTCCACTTCATACAGGAGCTTCGGCGTTCTCCCCAGGACAGTCTCAATCGCTTCGAACAAGTTGCGATCCGCGTCTCGATGAACGATTGTCTCCCTCCCGACCATAAATTATATCTTAAGGCAGTTTGCCGTCAATTATAGATCCTGCTAGGCGAATCAAAGGCTGACGGCCTACAATTTATCTGCCGACAGATTGCGAATTTGCCTGGACAAAAGCGCTGGCACCAACTGGAATTCTTTAAAAGTACAGCGTATGCACGCGGTGTGCAGCTGGTTGCCCGTACACATGAGCGGATTGCCGAACGGCATAATTAAGTCACCTTGTTCTTGCCCCAGGCAGTCGCGATACCCAGCGTTGTGCATTTTATTGCGCCTGTTCCTTGTCAGCGACCATTTTATATACTCTATTATCGCCGCACTGGTTCAATTGTTTCCGCGCTCTTTCCCGCGCATGAGCCCCCAAACCCATCCCTGGCTCGTGCCACACCTTGGCTTGGTACGCCTTAGCTTTATATTTGCTGCATTTGGCGAGGTGGGCGGTTTGCATTTTATGCAAAATCCTATCCTTCCCTCCGCAGGTGATGATACTTGGAGGATAATTATCATTTATGGTGTAGGTGCCGGGGAGGATCAATTGGCGCGCATCGACGCGAGATCCGCGCTTTCCACGATGTTCGACAAGAGTGCACACAATATCGGGGGGAGAACCGACAATCTTTTTGGCTGGCGCTTCTTCTTCAACGGCTCGCGGGGGAGAGGATGGGAAATTCCAGTCGATGATTCGTATTCTGGATTGGCCATCACGCGGTTGGGCGATGAGTTATCGGGATCGACGATCGATACTCGAGATCATCTCGATCCAGGTTTAATTAAGGAAGCTGGCGAGACCATTGCTCTCTTTCTCATGACCTTGAGTTCCAAGTAAGCGCAAGAAAATGCGTCCTGAGGTGCGACCCGATGCAAATAGTGGCGCGTTTCCCCGCACAAGGGTGAAAGACCTGCGCCCCTTTACCCGAATGGCGTAATTCCCAATAGGAACGTCGCAAATTCTCAGCGGTGTCGAGGTCCCACATTACAAGGAGGGTTCCCCTGGTTGATTAAGGTGCGATCCCAAATGGACCATGCTTCAAATTTTTAGGCAATAAACCGATATTTGTCACTTCACCGTAATCTGTTCACTGGTGCGAGGGCGACCGGTTCGAGCTTGCGCACACGTCGCCCTTAAAGCTGATTCTCAAATCAGGGAAAATCGAGAGGTAGCGCTATTGGGGCCGCCCTACTCGTTCTCACAGCGATCACCTGCTGCATACTGCTCGATATTCCATAACACACTAAAAGAAGTCGGATCCGGATCAGGACCGCATATTTCAATTCCAAAAATCACGATACGCGGCCGGTTAAAAAGCGGGATGGAGGGAATTTGGGCGCGAAAAATCCGTTGTGTATCTTCGATCGCTTTTTGATAGATTTCCCCTCCCGGGGGGGATAAGAGTTGGGTTCGACAGGCGCGATCATAATCTAAGTCACGAAAACCGGTGGCATTAATCCCAAAAAGGTTATCTACCGTTGGCACTTCAAATCCTGCGAACATCTCGCAGGGGGGACTGGCATAAACCGGCCACGCCCAACCTACGGTTTCAAACCTTCCCCCGAATATTGGTCCATTGGGCCACGGTTCAAATAATTCGCTCGAATCTCCAAATTCAGGCATGAAACCAATCCCACAATTGGCAAGATCCTCTTGAATTTTTTTCGTTAAGACCTCGTGCAGGGCACCGCCAGTGGTTAAGAATTTGACTTCGAAAGGGGTGCCATCTCGGATGCCGAAAATTGCGTTGGCAGTACGTGGAGAGGAGGGATCATCGTCGTCATCGATCCATCCGATTTCCTCCAGCAGCCTATTCGCCTGTGCAACAGAGAGTGCGGTAAGAGAGGGATCATCAACATACAAAGGATGAGTGGATGGAAGATAGGAATCAGGCACGGGTGAGAGACCAAACAGAAGTTCGTCCACGATACCTTGGCGATCAATGCAGGCTTCAAATGCCCGGCGGGCTCTGAGATCGCTAAATGCCCGGGAGCCTTCTGCACCTAACGTATTGAAATCAATGCGCTCCATCACAGCACCCGGCTGAGACTTAATCTGAAGACGATTGTTTGCCGCAAGGTCAAGGGCGCTGGGCCAGAACGTAAAGGGAAATGCGGATTCATCAAGCACATCGCATTCCCCAGTTAACACTTGCTCGAGTGCAGATACATAGTCAGATCCCAGAAACCGAAATCTCAAAAGATCAAAAAAGGGCAAATCCTCACCAGAGCGGAAGTAGCTCTGCGATTTGACCAGAACAATTTCTTTCCCGGACTCCCATGATTGGATGATGTACGGACCCCATCCGAGAGGAGTTCTAGCAGCTTCGACATTTACGAGTAGTTCCGAGGCAGCGAATTGCCCTAGAATATGCTCGGGAAGGGGTGACCAAAAATTCGATTCAAATTCAGGATCAAGAAACCCGGGGATACCAACCCATTGCGTTCGAAGCTTATCCTGAGCAGTGTAACTACTCGTACGCTGCACAAGATATTTTGTGGTGGGTGTATTCGTATCGCCATCCATTTTAAATGAAAAGACAGAATCGCTTGCCTTGAGTTCCTCACCATCCGACCAGCGAACATCGGGAAGGAGCTCGAACTCGGCTACGATGCGATCCATCGCAACATCACCCTCCGTATAAAACGTGATGCAATCGGGATCGGAACAATCAGAGGGCAGATAAGGTTTCCGCGATGCCAATCGATCAGGGACGAGGGTTTGCGGATTAAGGTAAACCTGCCCGTCACTTACGATGACACTTTCAACGCGCGCGCCGCCGTTATCAAATGAAGGGAGCGAGGCCAAAATTACAGGCTCATATCGATGGGAGCGCAAATCGATGGGACCATCATACAAAGCCTGAAGGATGGTATCCGCCTCCGGCCGCGTGTTGGCGTAGAGATAGAGAGAGCTAGGCTCTCTTCCCAAACACACCACCAAGGTTCTAGGAGGCGAGGTGGGAATGAGGGTGGGAGCAATAATCTTGGGGGTATTTGTCGCCGCGGGGACATTGGTAAGGGGAATCTCGATTTCCGGGGATGTTCCGCAAGCTGCCAGCACGAATACACCTATTATTGGAAACGCTAGTACAGTGATGGGTGACGCACGCATTAAAAAATCACTCCCTGGGCTGCCGCATGTTTCTAGATCAGCACTCCCTTTGAATTATCTGGCTAAAGTTCAGGGCGCAGCCTCGTTATCCGAGAACTATGGTCCCTTATGGTTCAGTTTCTCCAAGAATACTCGGTCTTCATCGCTCAGCTCGATTGCCCGCAACAGATCAGGGCGTCGATGAAGTGTTCTGCGCAATGAATCTTCATGCCGCCATGCTTCAATCCGGGCATGATCACCGGAACGCAATATTTCGGGCACAAGCCAGCCACGAAAGTCTGCCGGACGAGTATAGTGGGCGTGTTCCAATAGTCCTCTGGCGTAGGTATCCTGCGTTGCCGCCAATTCATCCCCCAAGACCCCGGGGAGCAAGCGTGCAGTCGCATCAATGACCAGCAGAGCAGGAATTTCCCCCCCTGTTAATACATAATCACCGACGGACACCTCATCGGTGGCGAGGTGTTGGCGCACGCGCTCGTCCACTCCCTCGTAACGACCACAGATTAATGCAAGACGTTTTTGTTTCGAATAGTCTTTTGCCACAGATTGCTTGAAAGGCCGCCCCTGAGGCGTAAGGAGAACGATGCGCACGGAATTCAGGTCCTCGCCAAGAACTGCCTCCAGCGCGGAAAAAATTGGCTCCGGTTTCATCACCATTCCCCCGCCTCCCCCGAATGGCACATCATCCGTGGTTCGATGTTTATCCGCGGCATAGTCACGAATGTTATGCAGGCGGACATCGATTAAGTCAGCCTGGCGAGCGCGTCCTAAGATGCTTGTCTGCACATATTCTTGCATTACTTCAGGAAATAAACTGAATACGTCGAAGCGCATTTCAACATTCCTTCAACATTTTAAATCTTCGTTTTCTCCATTGGAGCATTCCGCATTGGAAAATGAAACATTAACGAAACCACGAGGTCAATTTTATCCTGCGAACCAACATTGTAAAGCACGAATCCCTAGATCAGGGTATCTCATAGGCGCAATGCGATCCGCTTTGACTGAATATACAATTTTGCGATTAAACCAAAGGAAGCCGCAAGTTGTAAGGAAAAGCTCGAGAGGGTGTTCGATTGATTTAGAAATTGGATCTTGACAACAACGCATTCATATATGAGGGAATTGCGACGGTGAAGGCCGTCAATCCACGTTGGATAAACTATCTCATCTTAGTCAAAGTCAGTGACAAGTGGCTTCTTGCCAATGCCCCTTCTACAGAGAACCGGATGACCTTCGACAGCGGACCCCGCCCGCTTAGGCCCAGGGTCCTTCGGAAGGACCGGGTGTCAACTGGTGAGTTGCTTTGCGGCAGGAAGTAGCGGATGATTGGGGCGTGCCTTGCGGGCCGCTGCCAGCTCCGTCTCATGAAAATGGCCAATGACGGAGGCGATTACATCGCTCAGTTTTCCCTGCGCTGGCTTGTCAACAAGCAACTTGAGGAAGTCTCTACGACGGATGAATTGCTGTCAACTATAATTAGAGGGGTTCTGACGGTTTGATATCAGTTGAAGGTGATCCTATCAGGCCGGGACTTTTACGCGGAGGAAGAAGCATAAAATCATTTCGCGCGATTGGTTCGGACTTAAGGATAAGATCGGCGCTGCGGTTTGTTGGCGCAGCGACTCTCCTTGCACTTGTCAGCTGTGAACAGGCGCCTGTCCAGCCAACTCCGACAATGTCGCTGGACCAGCAACTGCTCGTTCAAGGGCGCACGGTTTACGAAGATTACTGCATAACCTGTCACGGCAAGACTGGGGCTGGAATCGAGGAAGCGCGCTCGCGCTTCCCTGAATCTCACCAAACATGCGAGCGATGCCACTACCGGTCACTTCCGCGAACCCCACAGGATTTAGGTGATTCCTTCTCCATTGGAAACCCCCCAGAATTGAAGGGTCTCAGTGACTCCGGGAGGTTCGCTTCCCGCATTGCGGTCTACAACCTCATCCGCGCCACCATGCCGCGTTGGGCACCAGGCAGCCTCTCAGATGAGGAATATGTTGCCCTTTCTTACTACCTTTGGGACGAGCTCGGAGCTGTATCGGGGTCTACGGAACCGGCGGCGATTGGGGGAGGCGGCCCTCCATAGTTCGGGGACTGGCTTCCAAATCACAGCAATGGGCCTGCCAGCGGAACGTCTATCCCGAATTGCATGTTCTCTCCATGAGGGATAACAGCGCCATGGTGTAAGTAAACTGGGTCTCTAGAGGCAAGGATGGCGAGGTCATTTGGGACTTCTGGGATTCTTACTACTGGATTCGGGTGGATGGTGAATTGAAGAGCCTCGGGGATACGGTCCATGACGGCGAGTAATGCAGCGGAACCCCTCGTACCGCTCGGTGAAGCCGGAATGCGCTGAATCAAGGCGGACCAACTAAGAGGATTTAAGCGTTGTCATCCACACCTCCAATGCCTTCTTGGTAGCGTGAAACGCAATTTCAGGAAGCTCATGCGCGGCGAAAAAGGCGGCCTCATCCGCATCATCACCCGCGAGCAACTCGCCCTCCTCCAACTCTGCATAATACATGATCACGATATCCGCACCATGTCGATGTTCGCTCCCGGTGAAAATGTCGAGCAATCGGACGATGCGTACAGTTAAACCCGTTTCTTCGCGGCATTCGCGAATTGCCGCAAGTTGTGGGTCTTCCCCAGCATTCACGAAACCCGCAGGCAGCGTCCACTGCCCAATATGCGGTGCCATTGTTCGGCGCACGAGTAGTACGCGTGATTCTTCTGAAACCAATACTCCCGCCGCTACCTTAGGATCTTCAAAGAATATTTGATCACAGGATGCGCAGTAGGGCCGTTGGCGTCCATCAGCCAGTTTTTGGTGGAGCAATTTTCCACATTGAGGGCAATGCTTAAACGTCGTTTTCACAACAATTAGAGTGTACGTCGCAGAATAAACGCAGCGGCTGCAAAGAGAAGGGCGGCAAATGCGGAGGCCACTTCCGCAATTCGCAGGAGAAGATTTCTATCCTCAGGCTCTGTGACGTCGGTTGTGGTGGATGATCGCACGGAGGCGTCTTCGGCCAACTCCAGATCCGCTGCCGGGGGAGGGGTGCTGGGGGGTAATGTGGGCTGGGCTGTCGGAGTAGTCACTCCCGAATCTGCTGCGGTCCCCGTGGAGATGATGGCTGAACGCTCCGCGGCGGCCCCCGTGGGGATGCTGACGGCACTCTCCCCTTCGGTTGGGCATTCCCGACAGGCGGTTTGCGTGAGTTCAATCTGCTCTGTATTCGCGCCAAAGGCGGGATCACTCTCGAAGAACCGCGAACTCGTTGGTGTGGGTAAAACCTGATCATCGGCGTCTTCATTTGCCAGCTCTGCAGGCTGTTCAGCGACCGCATCCGCCTTAGTGATTAATTCCTCGGACGCCGATTCATCCAAGAGCTGAGCATCCATTGCCAGGTCTTCGGGCAATCCGCTTGCCGCCAATGGCGCAGCAAAGCGGCTTTCTCCAACTTGATCAAACAGAAAAGCGTCAGCTCCCACCAATGCTGCAAAAGCAACTGTAGCGATGAGGCTGGCCACGCGGAAGAAGGGATAGAATCCTCGACCTTTAATTTCTCCCGCCATTGCACGCGTAAGCGTAAAATTATGCGGAGGAGAAACGCGTGGGAGCCCCACCAATAGTTTTTTCGTTTTTTCAAACTCTAGAAGAGCGGCGCGCAGGGTTGGATCGGATTGCAAACGAAATTCGAACTTTTTCATTTCCTTTGGCGAAAGTTCTTGATCCAAATACGCGGAAAGTTTCTCGATGTCGCGCTGGCGAAGATGTTTCATCCAACTACCTCATCTTCAAGACGAAGTGATGAAGGCAAAAGTTCCCCGAATTGTCGTAGACAATCTCTCAAATTTGCTCGGGCGCGTGCCAGACGGCTTTTCACGGTGCCTAGCGGACGATCGATCACTTTGGAAACCTCTTTATAATCAAACCCTTCCACATCCACAAGCACGATCACAAGCTTAAATTCTGGAGATAAATCAGCAATGCATTGCTCAATGGCATGGATAAGCTCACTGCGCTCCGCCTCAGCCTCGGGCTCAATTTCATGCATGCCCAATGGTTCGAAACCATCCGATTCACTTCCATCGGCAAATTCTGACAGCGCTTCGAGCGAGGTTTCCGGACGCCTTCTGCGTTTGCGCAGTTCATCGTAACAAGCGTTGGTCACGATACGCAGCACCCAAGATCGAAATGACCCCCCGCGAAAACGCTTGATGTTGCGATAGGCAGAAATAAATGCTTCCTGTGTTGCGTCGGCGGCCGAATCCTGATCCCCCATAATTCGATAGGCAACGTTAAATGCAATACTTTGATGTTCCATGATCAAGCGGTTAAATGCTTCTAGATCGCCGCGCTGCGCTGCGCGGATTGAGGAGGATTCATCGTCCATGCGCCCCATAATATCCTTGGGGCAATGCAGATGCAAGAATAAAATTAAGGGAGAGGTGAAGTGAAAATAGGATGAAACAGACCAATCGAATTTTGAGGACATTCTCGAGTGCCGCAGATTTGGCCTCCGCCTGAAAAGAATGGAGGGCGCGCACCATGTTCGCAGGACGTGCGCTTAAACTGCATTGCGGATAAATATTTCAGAAAGTGGCCAGGTATGGAAACCTGGCCTACGCTTGGATGATCGACTATAAGACAGCGGCCGGGATCGGAATCCTGGCCTACGCTTGGATGATTGACGCTAAGAAAGCGGCCGGGGTCGGAAACCTGGCCTACGCTTGGATGATTGACGCTAAGAAAGCGGCCGGGGTCGGAAACCTGGCCTACGCTTGGATCATCGCAACGACCTGGGTTTTGCGGCGGGTCTCATCCTGAACGCAGTTCATGCTCCCTCCCGGCAAATGCGAGGTACGCTCAATGAATTCGCGATCGCACTTATTTCATCTGATCGACCCTGATAAGCCACTGATGCAGAGGGTGCATGGCTGCACAGTATTCGAAGCATCGATCGACAAGATCCGGCGACATTAATTGTTCTGCGATAATGGTCGGTGATTTAGACCATAGGCCCTTGTAGCGAAGCAGATGTGCGCGTTTATGTTCGGGATCATATCCACGAGGGACACGCGCATATTGCTCTCCTGCAACCTCACTCCCCGATTCTTCTACTTCCTTAATGGCCTTGCTTAATTCGCGGCCCATACGCTCGTCATCAACCGCTTCCCGGTAGGTGGTGAGGAAGGATTTGTCAAAATGATGATTGCCCCCATAAATTCCTCCTTCGCGGGCATCCATATGGAAGAAATAGCCCGGATTTTCCATTTTCTTCCCTATCCCTTCCCAGAAGACGATTCCAAGGTGGGTTTTGTAGGGGGTTTTATCTTTGCTGAAACGGATGTCGCGATAGATACGTATGATGGATCCGTTATTTGCGCGTGAATCAGATTGAATCGCAGGCGATAAGAACCGCAATCGATCTCCCAATTCCTCGACAAATGCTTGCGCGGGCTCGACAATATTTTCGATGTAGGTGGCCTTATTTTCATTAAACCATGTACGGTTATTATTAACTCCGAGTTGCTTATAAAAGGATAAACCTTCCTTCGGAAATCCGCTAAACTGGCCCATAGGGTCTCCCTCACTTCTTCAATCTTTTAATCGTTCACGCAGAGATTTGTCACTTGTTTAACCAAATTCGAATATCGAATTGGCTGTCATTGCAGATTTTTTCCTTCATCGACGGCGCGCCAATACAATGCCTGTCTGGTCGTATTCGAGATAAACAAAAAAAGTTCTATTGCGGCGATGATCATGATTAGGAAATCAAAGACCGTGGTAGAAATCAGGCCCAGATCAAGAGTGGGGTTTCCAGCGAAAAAAATCCATGTATTGATACCGATCACAACCAGGCGTGCTTCTGTAGGGCCAATCTTGGAATAGGAGATTTTAAATTGTCCACTCACAAAGGCGCCTACATAGGACAATATGGACATCCCCAGATAACCAATACAAGCCACCAGTGCAATTTCCATGCGCACGAAAGGGGACAAACCCATTCCCACAAACACGATCACCATGCTGAAGGAATCCACCGTATGATCCACAAAGAATCCGAAGTGCGGTCGTTCCATTTTTCGGAAGCGCGCCAATGTACCATCGAGGCTGTCCCCAAACCAATTGATCACAAATCCCAGACTTGCCAACCAGAGGTAGATGGGATCAAGATTTGTGAGCCAATACCCCACAAAAGTGAGAATCGATCCGCCTACTCCTATCAATGTGAGTATATCCGGGTGCATCCAGGCAGGCATTCGCGCCGCGAGCCATTGCAAGGTAGGCCGCTCGAGAGGCCCGAGCAGCATGTCATGCACGCGCTCATGTTTTTCAATTTCGCTCATATCCGTCCCTCCATATCCGTGCCGCTAAAAGACGTTAGCTTGAACGCAAGTCTCAATCTGAAAATTCCCTGCAGGCTTTTTACCGCGCAAATAAACTCGTTGATAAGAACGGAATCCGTTGATCGCGCTAGGATAGGCCTTCAACTCACGATCCTGAAAATTATTTTCAATAGCAAAATCAAGCTCAAGATAATTAGGGAACGTTCGATCCGTTGCAGAACAAAATCCAACCGAACCCAAGAATTTCCGTGGACTGCAGAAGACCAAACTTCTCCATTGCTAAATCCAGCATAAATAGGTCCGGGGAAATCTATCGGCCGTGCCTAAGGCGTATGATTAAGGGATGGGGTCGTCCTCCGCTTAGTTCTTGCCACCACTTTCCAGCCCCAAAGCGAAGGACACCTGCGTGAGCATTGTACTTGACTTGCTGAGTGCCTATGGGTGTCTGCGAAGGCCAGCATTCCTTCAATGGGTCGATCTTTCGAACGGCGTGACCATATTTTTCCCACCCTCGGCATCGATGATTAGGGCCCGTTTTCATCACTGCGAGGTTTAACCCTTTTAAACGGGCGAGGTTATGGCGGCATTGGTGACGAGCTACGACTGTAGGACGCAGAGTAAATGGGTAAGGGCATGATCGGAAAGTAGGATTTTACCTAACGAAGTAGATACCCGACAACGTTGGCTTACGCGCGGCATGGTTTTTATCGGCTTTCTGAACCAATCTGCTCCGTTTCGCTGTGCGTGACCTTTTTGACCTAGGTACGGTTTTCCGATCACCTGATTCCTGGCCCTTGCTTACTAATCCTTATCCTTAAACGAAAAGCTCCTTGGCGATGACCTACTCTCCCAGGCCGTCTCCAGCCAAGTACCATCGGTGCTAACGGGCTTAACTTCCGGGTTCGGTATGGGACCGGGTGTACCCCCGCCGCTCTGCTCACCAAGGAGCAAATTCACAAACGTATGAAAAGATGTACTGAATAGCTGATTTAGAAATCAGGTCGCAGGGATCAGGAGTTCTTTCCTGATTACTGATCAACTGATTACCAATTTCGGCGTCCGAAGGACGCTTGAAGGACGTCAAGTTCTCCGCACCACAGTTAAGCCCTCGGCCATTAGTACACCTTAGCTGAACGCATTACTGCGCTTACACCTGGTGCCTATCAAACAGGTAGTCTTCCTGCGGCCTTACTCCCTTAATGGGATGAGGGACCTAATCTTGAGGCGAGTTTCCCACTTAGATGCTTTCAGCGGTTATCTCTGCCAGACGTAGCTACCCAGCTATGCCGTTGGCACGACAACTGGCACACCAGCGGTCTGTCCACCCCGGTCCTCTCGTACTAGGGGCAGCTCCTCTCAAGTCCCTTACGCCCACAGCGGATAGAGACCGACCTGTCTCACGACGGTCTGAACCCAGCTCACGTACCGCTTTAATGGGCGAACAGCCCAACCCTTGGGACCTTATCCAGCCCCAGGATGCGATGAGCCGACATCGAGGTGCCGAGCCTTGCCGTCGATATGAACTCTTGGGCAAGACCAGCCTGTTATCCCCGGGGTAGCTTTTATCCGTTAAGCCACGGCCCTTCCACTCGGTACCGTGGGATCACTAAGCCCGTCTTTCGACTCTGCTCGACGTGTATGTCTCACAGTCAAGCTCCCTTATGCCTTTACACTCTACGGCTGGTTTCCATTCAGCCTGAGGGAACCTTTGGGCGCCTCCGTTACCTTTTGGGAGGCGACCGCCCCAGTCAAACTACCCACCAGGCACTGTCTCCCTGCCGGATAACGGTCAGGGGTTAGGGTCCAATCTTAACCAGGGTGGTATTCCACTGTTGGCTCCACCGAGGCTGGCGCCCCGGCTTCATAGCCTCCCACCTATTCTAGACAAGATAAGCCCGAACTCAATGCCAAGCTATAGTAAAGCTCCACGGGGTCTTTTTGTCCTGCTGCGGGTACGCGGCATCTTTACCGCGACTTCAATTTCACCGGGTCCCTCGTCGAGACAGTGCTCCAGTTGTTACGCCATTCGTGCGGGTCGGAACTTACCCGACAAGGAATTTCGCTACCTTAGGACCGTTATAGTTACGGCCGCCGTTCACCGGGGCTTCGGTTCAGAGCTTCGCCCGATGCAAGCATCGGGCTAACCCCTCCCCTTAACCTTCCGGCACTGGGCAGGCGTCAGCCCCTATACATCGCCTTGCGGCTTAGCAGAGACCTGTGGTTTTGTTAACCAGTCACCAGAGCCATTTCACTGCGACCTCACCGCGCTCCACCTGAATAGGTATCACGCAAAGAGGCGCCCCTTATCCCGAAGTTACGGGGCAAATTTGCCGAATTCCTTAACGAGGGTTCTCCCGTTCACCTTGGTATGCTCTACCCGTCTACCAGTGTCGGTTTGCGGTACGGGCACCCAGGATTCATCACTTAGAGGTTTTTCTAGGCAACAAGGCTCAACCACTTCCGCCTCAGGGGCACGCCATCGCGCCTCAGCTCAGGGTACGGATTTTCCTATACCCGTCAGCGCCTACACGCTTAGCACCTGCACTACCAATCGCAGGCTGGCCTACCTCGCTGCGTTACCCCATCGCTCCTCCTAGGTGGTTCCGGAATGTTGACCGGATATCCATCGCCTACGCCTTTCGGCCTCGGCTAAGGACCGACTAACCCGACGCGGAACAACCTTGCGTCGGAAACCTTAGACTTACGGTGAACACGGTTCTCACGTGTTTTACGCTACTCATGCCGGCATTCTCACTTCTGTCAGCTCCAGCCGTCCTCACGGTCGACCTTCAATGCTGACAGAACGCTCCCCTACCGCTGCAATTGCCCGCAGGCAAATGCAACCCATGGCTTCGGTATTGAGCTTAAGCCCCGTTGAATTGTCCGCGCAGGATCGCTTGACCAGTGAGCTGTTACGCACTCTTTAAAGGATGGCTGCTTCTAAGCCAACCTCCTGGCTGTCTAAGCATTCCCACATCGTTTTCCACTTAGCTCAAATTTTGGGACCTTAGCCGATGGTCTGGGCTCTTTCCCTCTCGACCACGAAACTCATCTCCCGTGGTCCGACTGCCACGCTCTGGAGTATCGGCATTCGGAGTTTGGTAAGGTTTGGTAAGCGATAAGCCCCCTAGCCCATCCAGTGCTCTACCTCCGATACTGAACGCGTGACGCTAGCCCTAAAGCTATTTCGGGGAGAACAAGCTATCTCCGAGTTCGTTTGGCATATCACCTCTACCCACAGCTCATCCTAAGCTTTTGCAACAGCTAAAGGTTCGGGCCTCCACAAGTGTTTAGACTCGCTTCACCCTGGCCATGGGTAGCTCACTCGGTTTCGTGTCTAATCCCTGCGACTGTATCGCCCTATTCAGACTCGCTTTCGCTACGGCTACGGGTGTTTCTCCCTTAACCTTGCCACAAAGATTAACTCGCCGGCTCATTCTCCAAAAGGCACGCCGTCAGGCTTAGCGGCGCATCACCCGATTTCCCGGGGACACCGACCCGCCATTAGCCCTCCGACCGCTTGTAAGCGCACGGTTTCAGGTTCTATTTCACTCCCCTAACAGGGGTTCTTTTCACCTTTCCCTCACGGTACTTGTTCACTATCGGTCGCCAAATGTATTTAGCCTTGGAGAGTGGACTCCCCAGATTCCCACCGGATTAGCGTGCCCGGTGGTACTCAGGATACCAGCAGGAGTCGGTTGGTTTTCGCATACGGGACTAGCACCCTCTGTGGTTGGCTTTTCAACACCATTCTGCTAACTTTCCGATTTATCACTCCTATACGCCGGTCCTACAACCCCGGCCAGGCGTACCTGACCGGTTTGGGCTGTTCCGCGTTCGCTCGCCACTACTAGCGGAATAATTTCTTTTCCTCTGGGTACTAAGATGTTTCAGTTCCCCAGGTTCCCTTCCTCTAATCTATATATTCAAAAAGAGGATGACGCCGGAGACTTGCGTCCCGACGCCGGGTTTCCCCATTCGGACATCCCCGGATCGCAGCCTGCACACGACTCCCCGAGGCTTATCGCAGTGTTCCACGTCCTTCTTCGGCATTTGGCGCCAAGGCATCCACCGTACGCTCTTAGTAGCTTAACTATACGTGATGCGGAGAAATTGACGTTCTTCATTTGCAGTGATCAGGGATTCGTTACCGGTAATCCGGAGCGTTCTAACAACGCCCGATCACCAATAACTTTTCACCAATCACTGACTTTCGCAGCTATTCAGTTGTTAAGGTACATAACAAGTTGAGAAACTTTCTCAACCCGGCGACTCTTTCGCCAAATTTGGCGGCTTACCGCCGATTTTAGCGGCTTTATCGCCCAGGATCGCGGCCTACGCATTATTCGTTAAGCGGCAACCCTTGGCGCTAAAACCCTGGTTAATCATTACGACCCGACACGTGGCCGGGTCGCTCCGACAGGTGCCGTTGATTTCGCTATTTAGTTCTTGGATCCAGAATCTCTCCGCAAATGGAACTCGCTCTTTCTGCTCAGGTGGAGATGAGGGGACTCGAACCCCTGGCCCCTGCCTTGCAAAGGCAGTGCTCTCCCAGCTGAGCTACATCCCCAGAGAGCTTTCAGCATTCAGCAAGTACAAATTCTTCAAAGCTGATGGCTGATGGTGGGCCTTCCAGGATTCGAACCTGGGACCTTTCCCTTATCAGAGGAACGCTCTAACCAACTGAGCTAAAGGCCCGCGTACCTAAACAGCTGAAAAGTGATAGGAAACCTGCAAACCTAGGATCTAACGCATCCACACCAGGGATGCGATTTCCGGTTGATAGAGATAGAACATTGGCCCTCGGGCCAACACTCGTTTCTCCCTTAGAAAGGAGGTGATCCAGCCGCACCTTCCGGTACAGCTACCTTGTTACGACTTCGTCCCAGTCACCAGCCCCACCTTCGGCGGTTCCTTCCTTGCGGTTAGGTCACCGACTTCAGGTGTTGCCAGCTCCCATGACGTGACGGGCGGTGTGTACAAGACCCGGGAACGTATTCACCGCAGTATAGCTGTCCTGCGGTTACTAGCAACTCCGGCTTCATGCAGGCGAGTTGCAGCCTGCAATCCGAACTGAGACCGGCTTTGGTGGATTGGCTCCGCCTCGCGGCTTAGCAACCAATTGTACCGGCCATTGTAGCGTGTGTGTAGCCCTGGACATAAAGGCCATGCTGACTTGACGTCATCCCCACCTTCCTCCGGCTTTATACCGGCAGTCCCCTGTGACACGTATAACACAGAGCAAGGGTTGCGCTCGTTACCGGACTTAACCGGACACCTCACGGCACGAGCTGACGACAGCCATGCAGCACCTGTGCAAGCTCCCCGAGGGGTCGGTCACCTTTCGGATCCCTACTACATGCATGTCAAGCCCAGGTAAGGTTCTTCGCGTAGCCTCGAATTAAACCACACGCTCCGCTGCTTGTGCGGGTCCCCGTCAATTCCTTTGAGTTTTAACCTTGCGGTCGTAGTCCCCAGGCGGCAGACTTATCGCGTTAGCTACGGCACTGATGGTTCTTACGCCACCAACACCAAGTCTGCATCGTTTACGGCTAGGACTACCGGGGTTTCTAATCCCGTTTGCTACCCTAGCTTTCGCGTCTTAGCGTCAGGGACAGTCCAGGAGGCCGCCTTCGCCACTGGTGTTCCTCCGGATATCTACGCATTTCACCGCTACACCCGGAATTCCACCTCCCTCTACTGCCCTCAAGTCTAGCAGTATCGAACGGCCTCTCCCAGTTGAGCCGGGAGCTTTCACGTCCGACTTACTAAACCGCCTACACGCTCTTTACGCCCAGTAAATCCGGATAACGCTCGCCTCCTACGTTTTACCGCGGCTGCTGGCACGTAGTTAGCCGAGACTTATTCCTGGGGTACCGTCCTTTCTCTTCCCCCAGAAAAGCGCTTTACAACCCGAAGGCCTTCATCGCGCACGCGGTGTTGCTGCCTCAGACTTTCGTCCATTGGGCAATATTCCCCACTGCTGCCACCCGTAGGTGTCTGGCCCGTGTTTCAGTGCCAGTGTGGGGGGCCACCCTCTCAGGTCCCCTACCCGTCGTAGCCTTGGTAGGCCATTACCCTACCAACTAGCTGATGGGCCGCAGGCCCCTCCCAAAGCGGATTGCTCCTTTCCTCCAGGGACCTCTAACTCCCTGGAACACATGGGGTATTAGCTCTAGTTTCCCAGAGTTGTCCCCCACTTTGGGGCAGGTCACCAACGTGTTACTCACCCGTTCGCCACTAGGACACCTTCGTACGAATACAAAGGGCCTCGTTCGACTTGCATGTGTTAGGCACACCGCCAGCGTTCATCCTGAGCCAGGATCAAACTCTCCATAGAGAATTCTTCCATAACATGAGCTCGTGTCAAAGACACTTTCCCATGTATGGTTTATTCAGATTTACTAAACCCAAGGTTATTTGGGCTTCCTATCACTATTCAGTTGTTAAGGTACGTTTCATTGACCGGGCGCTATCTTAACACTTGCCCTATTCTCGGTCAAGGGCGGGGATAGAAATGGCCGATGCTAACGATCCACATCGGCTCGGTTGGAAGACCTGCCAGGCATTTGCCCCGGTCTCTTCCCCCGCTCAATTGTAAGAGTCTTCCCGTTGTGACGGGCGAGACCTACAGTGTTATTGCCTTCATTATAAACTCTGGCCGAAGGAAGTCAAGAGAAAGTAAGGAGGAGATAAAATAAAAAGGGAAGTGAAACTTAAAATGCAATAAGTAAAATCGTGAAATGTGCCTTGAAGAAATCAGGGAACAGAAAATAGGAGCCAGGTCACTTTTTTACGCATTTACACGCCAAAAGGTGACAGATTACGGGCTCCTGGTTCCTGATCCCCTAATTACCGATTCCTGATTTCTGCTCCCACATATCACCTATCCCTTATTACTTCTGCCTTTGTCGCCTACATTTCTTGTCGTCCGTCGAGCGCTTGAGAAATGGTGTTTGCGTCCGCGTACTCCAAATCACCCCCCGATGGCAATCCGCGGGCCAGGCGCGTTACTCGCACTGGAATACCTTCCACTCTTCTTTTTAAGAACATGGCCGTAGCCTCCCCTTCCATAGTGGGGTTCATGGCCAATATAATTTCCTTGAAACCCTCACGCGATAATCGGGCGATAAGCTCATCAATTCTTAAATCATCGGGCCCAACACCTTCAACCGGAGAGATGGCGCCATGCAGCACATGATAACGACCATGATAGCGCGACGTTTTTTCAATGGCGATTACATCGAGGGGCTCTTCCACAACACAAATCAGGTCCGCGTCGCGTGTCTCATCCTGGCATAAGTTGCATGGATCGATCCCCGCTGCGGTGATATTGAAACAATTGGAGCAGAACCCAGTTCCCCGACGCATATCCTGCAATGCCCGGGCGAGTTCAAGTGCCTCGGCCTCCGCGGAGCGCAGCAAGAAAAATGTAAGGCGCGAGGCCGTCTTGGGCCCTATTCCAGGAAGCCGAGCAAACGCATCGATTAATCGCTCGACCGGAAGCGGCATAATCCTCATCGTTCAATTCCGGGAACACTCATCCCAGAAGAAAGCGGACTCAAGCGCCGCGCGGCTAGAAGCTGGGAATCGCGGATGGCTTGATTAACCGCGAGCATCACCAAATCCTGCCACATCGCCAGGTCACCGTCTTGAACAAGATCTGCAGATATTTCGATGGCGAGGCACTCCTGCGTCCCACTCATCTTTACTTTTACCGCTCCACCCCCCGCACTCGCCTCGATTGATTCTTCTGCGAGATCTGTTTGCGCTTGCTGCAATTGAGCCTGCAATTGCTGAATTTGGCCCAACATATCATTACCCATATTTTTGCGTTTCGTCATTGTTTGCTCCACTATAAGGTTTGAGACTGGAGATTGGAGACTGGGGAAAAGGTAATCAGCTATAGTAGTAAATCAGTAACACGGAACCTGAGCCCTGTTCCCTGATTCCATATCCCTGCTTCCGTCCAATCACTTATTCCCTGTTAATCGTTACGCATTCCGCTCTATCTAATTTTCCGGAGGAGCTTTTTCAACATCAACCACATGCGCTCCAAAATCTCGCACGGCAGTTGCGACCATGCCGCCTTCTTCCACATCCGGGGGATCCTCCCCGCGCTGCTCTGCAGCCCGCATGCTGCTCAATAAAACGCAGCGCAATTGTATCGAATGGCCCAGCACCTGCTGCAACGCCCTCTGAGCATTGGCAATATTTTGATCTTTTTCCATTTTCTCTCGTAGCAAATCACTGCGAAATCCGAGCGTGAGTACCCCATCTTCAAGGCCGATGGGGCTGCCTGAATTTAATAATGCTTGTGTGCGCGGGTCAAACCCGCGCGTTGTTTTAAGTATTTCCTTCCACAGCCTGCGAACTTCCGCATAGTCTGATTGGGTAGTCTGCATCACGGTGGCTGTCGGCAATTCCGGGGGTATCTCCGCGCGGGGCTGGCGATCGGCTAATGGTGGGTCGGCTTCGGGCAATGTGGGATTTGAATTGCTCCCTTCTCCAATCCTCAGCACTTCAAGAAACGCCAGTTCTAGCTCCAGACTTGGAATCCATGTTTGTCGCCGTTCCAGAGCGGCCTTATTGAAGGCCTTAATTGCGCTTAGCAATTTTTCCAGGCTAAACAACTTGGCTGCAGCAATCATAGCTTCGCGTATGTCATTCGAAGCTTCGATCAACTCCATGTTCCCCATTTTTGCCAACAATACTCCCCGCAGATGATCTACCATTTCACGGGCGAACTGGCGCGAATCTGCGCCACGATTAAGCGCAGCGTTAATGGTCTGCAGCCCGAGTTTCGCATCCTGCTCGGTCAGTGCGCTTACGAGCTTCTGCACTGCCTCGCCAGATACCGTGCCTAAAACGGCACGCGCATGGACCAGCGTCACAAGTTCGCCGCTCGATGATAAGAGATCGAGCAATGAAATCGCATCGCGCAAGCTCCCGGTCGCCTGACGAGCAATGAGTTCAATCGCCGAATCCTCAATCTGAAGACCAACCTCTTCGCTCTTCTCCTTGATATATTCCTTGATCGTTGAAACACTGATTCGACGGAATTCGTGTCGTTGGCAACGTGATAAGACAGTAGATGGAATTTTATGTACTTCGGTTGTTGCCAGGATAAAGATCGCGTGCGCCGGCGGTTCTTCCAAGGTTTTTAGCAGCGCGTTAAATGCTGCCGTCGATAACATATGGACTTCGTCAATAATATATACCTTGTACCTTCCCTCGTTTGGAGAGAAATGTATTTTTTCCCGGAGGTCGCGTACGTCTTCAACGCTGGTATTGGAGGCTGCATCAATCTCGATGAGATCCAAGAATCGGCTTTGATTTACAGCCTCACAAGGCGAACATGTATTATCTGGTCTTTGCGAGAACGTCTCAGCGAGGCAATTTACAGCTTTGGCCAAAAGGCGTGCGGTTGTTGTCTTTCCTGTGCCCCTCGGGCCGGCAAAAAGGTAGGCATGCGAAATTCGCTCGTTCTTTATGGCCGAGCGTAAGGTTTTGATCACATGTTCCTGCCCTACTACCTCATCCCAGGTTTTAGGCCTCCACCTCAGATATAGGGCTTGAGACATCACGAACACCTCGCGGAAAATGGGTTAAATTGAATCGGCTGAGTATCTTTCAACGAAAAATTTATCGAAAAAGATTGAGGCTTGCATGAAGCTGCGAGTTTATCAGAGGCAGTTGATAGACGCAAGATTTAGTACCTTTTGGATGGGTATTTACCTCCGATTAAGCCTATACAATCCAGTGGATAAGATCGCTATCGCCACCAGATCGGCGAAACAGCCAGAGCTGATCTAATGTTATAATAAATGAGAATGCACGATATTCGTTTCTGTTGGAGGATTGTATGAATCTTGGTGGGCCAGAACTAATCGTAGTCTTGCTGATCTTGGTATTGCTGTTTGGGGTGGGCCGCGTGAGCAAAATTGGGGGGGAATTGGGAAAAGGAATCCGCGAATTTCGACAAGGACTCCAGGGCGCTGATGATAGCAAAGAAACCACCGAGATTGACTCAAGCGACTGACACCGGGATATAGTGAACCGCAACTACTAATTAATCATCGTTCGATTCTGTAAGGATTTTGATTCCTTTTTCATGTTCCCCGTATCATTACGCCGCACCCATTTGCAAGTATCTCGCCTACCCGGAATGAATGCTTGAAGCGCGGAACCCTCACCAAGCTACGGCAAACGGCCAATCACCAGTACGGAGCGCGCTTTGAGCAGGTATTTTTTCGCGGCCTGCATTGGGATAGATTGCTTTAGACCGTCCTGTCGCACGAGAAAGACAATACCATCTCCAATGAAGTCCGAAGAGCAATTTCCGGGATAATCTATTCTCCCGTTATACGAAATGTGGATTGAATTCTTCCGCTTGAATCCAGCAGCGTGAGCTCTGTACCAGGAGTCAGGATCGCTTGATCCAGCCCCCAATAAAGATCAATGGGAGTATCCTCGCCAACCGCGATATTGAGATTAAATGCCCCGGCATGCAAGGTGAACGCCGGGAAAATATAGGTATGTCCCTCTCCATCATCCAGGCGCCAATCTTGCATGATTGCGATGCCACCACTATTCAAAAATCGAATTGCCTCGCGTTCCAGGTCACCCGCACCTGCAATCCCCATTATCTGGACATTGGAGGGTTCCACTTCCGGAGTTGCGGTGGCCGTTGGTGTAAGTGCTGCACTCGCTCTCCTCTCCTCATACACCTCAATCCATTCCGCCGAAGGAACGATGAGTGTTTGGCCGACGGATAGATCATCAGGATTGGCTAATCCGTTTGCAGCCATCAGCGCATTCATAGACAACTCAAGCTCTATGGCAATTGCCAGGAGTGTATCGCCCACCTGTACCACGTAAACATTTGGTGTTGGAGAAGGCGGAAGAGTTGCCGTCGCTGTTGGAAGAAGGATGGCAATTTCAGTAGCGATGTTTTTTGTGGGGGTTGGAATGAGTTGAGGCGGTGTAGGCCTGCGGCTCCAAAAAAAGAGAACCACTAGGACTGCAGCAATGGAGATGGCTGCATTTAATGCAAGATAGGGAAGATAAATTCGCCATGTAGATCGTTTTACACTTCCCATCGCGGGAGTGTAGCATAGGAAATTGGAAAGTGACAAATGATCGCTGAGCGAAGAGAAGCGATAATGCGTTACTGCGTAAAATGGGCTAATAAGTAGGGACGAATAATCAGGTGATGATACTCTAAAATCGTTTCCCGAGAGCAACCGGGTTACTAATCCCGGATCCCTGATTACTCATTTCTCCCATCGACCCATCATCCTATCAACCGGTCCCTAATATTGGAGTTCCAGCTACAATAAATGCATGCCTTTCCTAATCGACGGCCACAATCTTATCGGGCGCATGGCGGAGATCGATCTTCATGATCCTGATAAAGAAATGATCCTGATCAAAAAATTGGAGAAATTCCTTGCGAAGAATAGAAAGCGCGCCTTCATTTATTTTGACCGCCGGGCGCCGGGTTCGAGGCCAAGTTATTCGATAGGGCGACTTAAGATAAGGTTTATCTCTCACCCACGGACCGCAGATTCGGCCATCGAAAGCAAACTGCTTAAACTTCAAAAGGAAGCCAAGAATTATACGGTCGTCTCTTCCGATAGTGAGGTGGTTAATTTTGCGCGCAGCAGGGGCGCACAAGTTCTGCGCAGTGAAGAATTCGCGGAGCAATTGATTGCCGGACCGGCCTCCCCTTCGATTGACGAGAAATCTGAACGCGCAGTCTCGCCCGAAGAAGTTTCCTACTGGGAAAACATATTCCTGGGCTCGGGAGAGGATGAGGGTTAATTCTTTAAGCTTAAAATTTATGAAAATTGATCTAACTAGTGCTAAAATACTTGCATAACAATCCGGATTGTACCCTTATTGGTTATCCGGATACGTTTTAGGGGAACCACCCTTCCGACCCTGTGCCCCCCCTGCACAGACGGCAGGACCCCGAATCTCACAGAGCCGCCGGATAAGCCCCCCAAATCCGGCGGTTCGTCTTATTAATTTATTCTCTGAAAAGTGGTGCTGCGCCGCACAACGTCGAGGAATTAAAGGTTATCGCCAAGATCCAAAATCAGGTGGGAAATAAAGCAAGATGATGCTGATATCTCTTCTCGCACCAGCACGCTCTGCTTTGAGCAACAGAGCATCGCACGCAAGTTGAGGATCTTTTAGCTTATTAACAATCCCCTTGATATCTTCATCGCCAAGCGAATCGGAAAGCGCAGCCGATGTCAGCAGAATATAGCCGTCCCTCGGAACTGGCCGAGAGAAGATATGTGAATTCTGATCGTCGTTTACGTGATTGGAATTTGATTCTTGATCAGCTAATTTGTTTACGCTTCCTATAAGGGTTGCCTTATCCGTCGGATGTGGCGTGATTTGTTCGATATGAATTCGATCGATAATGTATGCACGCGTATTCCCTCGATGACCCAATATAAGTATCTCTGCAAATAGAAAACCCGCTGTCATCGAGAGATGCGCATTCTCATCGAGGCGTGCAACGGCCTCCTGGGCGACGCTAAATCCGCTTTTTACGGCGTCCTGGAATGGCAAAGTATCACCACTGCTGTCTAATGCCAGCAGATTGATAATCGCGCCGCGAATGATCCATTCCGAAAAAACTTTGATCGCCAGATCACTGATTTTTGGATTGGTTCGGCTTCCGTTGCCTTCAGCGACCCCAATCAAGCCAAAATCGGGAAGGACATTGTGCCCATCCGAGTTACCTAACAGAGTATAAAGCGCAACTTGGTCGGAAGACCTGGAATCCTCCGATGAAATTCCGAATCCCATGGTAATGTGTCTTCTTCCCTCGCCAGATAATGCCTGCGCGAGCAATTTAGAGGATAGGGGAATGGTCTTTTCGTCGCTATAAGCCTTTTTTTGTCTGGGGCCTAAGGCTCTCCGGATTCTTCGGGACAACCTGTCGATAAAACTCATGTGCTCTCCATTCGTCACGCAGTGATTGTAGTCCAATCAAATTAAATGAAAAGAGGGCCCCCGCAAATTAATCTATAATTTTGTATAACTGCATACACGCGAGTGCGCGGCTTTCTGCTTTGCTCCAATGAAAAACTTCAAGCACCGCAGCAGGTCGATCTTCATCGCATGGAAACTGACTGCGGAAAAGTTACTCGAATGATTGCCCGCAAAATCCGCGCTTGCACTTCTTCCCAGCAGCAAGCTAGCTCGTTTTGAGCTACAGCATATGTTGCCTTTTTCCGTAAGAGGTGCATTAGGCGCAGAGCAAACTGAAAGAGATCGGCGGGTGAGATGCCAAATAGAATGATGAGCAAATGAATTTTCAGCCACAGGTAAAGATTCCTAACCTTGCGGCCAATGAGGTACATGTTTGGCTTGTCAGGGTAAGCGAGGAAGGCGAAGATCACCTTTCCGATTCTGAAATCTCGCGCGCTTTACGATATCGCAAGAAAATCGATAGGCTCAGGTACCGCATTGGCCGCAGCGCAGTGCGAAAAATAATGAGCGGCTACCTTTCCCTTGAGCCAAGCAAGATCCATATTATGCTTGACCAGCATGGGAAACCGATGCTCTCAAAAAAATTTCATTCCCCAGTCATTGATTTCAATTTAAGCCATTCCAATGAACTTATTCTTATTGCATTTGCACGTGCGCGCCGCGTGGGAATTGATATTGAACATATCCGATCTTTTCCGGATTTAGCTCGCCTGGTAAGTCGTTATTTTACTGAAAAGGAATCACTCACGATCAGGAGCATTCCCAGGCCAGAACAAACTTCTGCGTTTTTTAGCGGATGGACTCGTAAGGAGGCATTGCTCAAAGCAATCGGCAGAGGATTACAAATCCCACTTAACACCTTTGAAGTTACCTTGGATCCGGACGAGGAAAAACCCCACCTATCTCTTCCTCCGGCGCTTAACCGAGGGGCACATTGGGAATTAATTTCATTCTCTCCCGCAGAAGAATACATCGCTGCGCTGGCAGTGGAAGGACGAGGTTGGAATACAAAATCCTACAGGTTCGCGTAGGGTGTAGAGTTGCTTTCGCCGCACTGCGTCTTTCGCTGAATTCGTATTATTTCTAATCGTCGATGAAATTAGGTCGCTGCAACCCCTTCGAGTATGTTAATATAGCCAGCGTCGAATCGGAGAGCCTCGTAACGTGCGTGCAACCATAGAACAAATCCTTAACACCCATAAAAGTCAATCGCCGGATGCACTCGCCATTACGGCGCCCGATGGTTTCGCACTCACGTATGCGGGACTTCATCGTCATGTAGTTGCTATCGCCACTCAGATTGCCGATGCTGGATATGGAAGTAATGATCGCATTGCTTGTATTTTGCCCAATGGCCCCGAACTGGCGATTACATTCCTGGGGATTTCGTCCTGCGCGACTTTTGCTCCGCTCAACCCGGCATATACCGAAAGCGAGCTCGAGTACTATCTCACGGACTTGGCCGCAAGTGCAATTGTGATGGCTCCCAATGGTGATTCGCCATCAAGGACTGTCGCCCGAAAATTGAAAATTCCGGTTATCGATTCGGTGGTCAATTCAGGTGACGAGTTAGAACAAGGGACGCCCGCCAATCGTCTTCCGGTATTTTCGGACCCCGATGACATTGCCCTTGTTCTGCATACTTCAGGCACAACATCAAAACCAAAGATCGTCCCCTTAAAAGTTCAAAATCTCCTTGATTCGGCCGAAAATATTGCGAAGACATTACGCTTGAATTCCGCCGATATCTGCCTGAATGTGATGCCTCTATTTCATATTCACGGTTTATGTGCCGCGATTCTGGCAACCATCACATCCGGGGGGACCGTGGTCTGCACGGAGGGGTTCTCTGCTGCGCACTTTATGGATTGGCTCCTGTTGCAGCGCGCCACTTGGTACACTGCCGTGCCTTCGATGCATCAGTCGATATTAGCACATAAATCGAGCGTGCAAACGCCGACCAACGAGATAAAATTGCGATTTATCCGCTCATCATCAGCCCCTCTGCCCCCGAACGTAATGCAAGGATTAGAAGAATACTTCGATGTTCCCGTGATTGAAGCGTATGGTATGACGGAAGCGGCCCATCAAATGACGAGCAATCCGCTTCCTCCGTTGGAAAGAAAAGCTGGCTCCGTCGGCATTGCCTCCCATATAGATGTCGCCATCATGTCCATTGAAGGGGAAGATTTTCTGCCCATGAATGAACCAGGTGAGATCGTCATTAAAGGTTCCAGTGTAATAACGGCCTATTCGAACAATCAACAAGCGAACCGCGATGCTTTTGTACAGAAATGGTTCCGCACCGGCGATTTAGGGTACCTTGATAGCGACGGCTACCTCTTCATAACTGGCCGAATAAAGGAAATCATCAATCGAGGAGGGGAGAAAATTTCACCACGCGAAGTTGAGGAAACGCTGCTGCATCATCCGGCTGTGCGGCAGGTGGTCGCTTTCGCCATTCCCCACGAGACGCTGGGTGAGGAAATAGCGGTAGCTGTGGTTGTTCAAGATAAGAACGTATCTTCGAAAGAACTCCAGAAATTCGTCGATCTCCACCTGGCGCAATTCAAAGTCCCCCGACAAGTCATCTTCCTGGATGAAATACCTAAGGGACCCACAGGGAAAGTCCAAAGAATTGGTCTGGCAGAAAAATTGGGCTTGGATGAGATTCGCGTGGAGGAACAGCGAAAAGATGATAACTATATTGCTCCGCGTAATCCCGTTGAGGAAAGAATTGTGGAAATTTGGCAAGAGGTGTTGGGAATACGTCAGATCAGCGTGCATCATAGGTTTTTGGATCTCGGGGGAGATTCACTTTCAGCAATGCGCCTAGTATCCTTAATTCGAGATAGACATGATATCGAACTATCGCTAATTGATTTTTTCGACGCAGGGACGGTTGCAGAACAAGCGCATATAATGCAAGAATTGCTGCTCCAAGAAATAGACAATTCTGTCTAGCGAATCACAATCCAGACGATATTTACAAAATTAATTGTGCGAGGAAATGTGGAAGACAATAGTAGGCGGGCGGCGAGTTGGGATGATTTGTCGGCTGAGGAGCGAATGTATCTTGAAGGCCGACTGAAAAATCGTCCTGGCACGGCCATCAATTCAAGCAGCTTGAAGAAACGGCCGACTCCTGATTCTGCCCCGCTAGCTTTTGGCCAAGAACAGCTCTTCTTTCTCGACCAGTTACACCCTGGATCTGCAGCGTACAATCGTCGTTGGGGTCTCGAACTTGTCGGGAAATTAAATCGTACGGCTTTGATGGACAGCATTCTTGAGCTCGTAAAGCGACACGAGGTCCTGCGAATAAATGTTGCGGTCGTCGAGGGACGTTCCCGGGCCATCATCCATCCGTATCAATCATTCGAGGTGCCCTTTACAGATTTTTCTTCATCTTCGAGCAAAGTGGCGAGTTACCAGGCCCATGATTTCGCAGTTAAGGAATCACAACGCCACTTCAATTTAAGCAGTGATCGGCTTTTTCGGCCTCATTTGATCCGCATTGAGCCAACACACCACGTGCTCCTGCTCAACACACATCATATAATATTTGATGGATGGTCTGAGCGGATCTTTTTTCGCCAGCTCGCAAATTTCTACAATAGCTATCAATCCAATCACATTCCATCGGATCCATTTCCGCCCCTACAATTTCCAGATTTTGCACACTTTCAGAGGAATAAAGTTTCAGGAGATCATCTCCAAAGCCTGAGCCGCTATTGGAAGAAACGCCTCCAAGACGGAGCGCCGTTCTTGAAACTGGCCACAGATTATCCCCGACCCGCCTATCGAACGACACGCGGCGAGCGTATTTCGATGCATCTGTCTGCCCAGACAACTAATTCCCTGAAAGATTTGAGCCGTGCTACGGATGCAACACTCTTTATGACGCTGTTTGCAGCCTTCACTGTTCTGCTCTCAAAACTTTCCTCTCAGGATGACATCCTTGCCGGGGCAATTATTGCCGGTCGGAACTATGCCCAGCTGGAAGAAGTGATTGGTTTCTTCGCCAATACCCTCGTGCTGCGGACAGACCTTTCTGATGATCCCTCATTCTCACACCTCCTTCGACAGGTTCGAGAAACTTCTCTTGAGGCATATGACCATCAAGACATGCCCTTTGAAACCTTGGTTGAAATTTTAAATCCGCCTCGCAACCCATCCTATACCCCGCTAATTCAAGCGACAATGCAATTAAGAAATTTGCCCGAATTCGAAGGCAAGCTTACGGGCATTCAAGTTAATAATTACGATTTGGGTTATCGTGAAGCGATATTCGATCTCAATCTGGGCATTGATGAGACCGCAGCAGGATTATCTTGCAAACTTCTTTACAACAACGATCTTTTTAGCGAATCCACTGCAAAGCGTATACTCCAGCAATATAAGAAGATAATAAATGTCGTAATTAGCAATCCCGGCACCGTTCTGTCGACAATTATCGACAACATACTCTCAATGGAGCAAACGAGCGATAGTCAAATTTTACGACCTCGATCAAGCAAGCGAGTTTCAGAAACAAATTTGACACCGACACAATTACTTATGTGGACTGGTCAAAAGTTCCGACCTACTATTCCCCTATACAACCTGACATACGCTTTTACAATTCACGATCGACTCAATCCTCAAGCCTTTCGAGATGCATTTGGCACTTTGCTGTCTAAAAGCGATGCACTCCGAACCATAATTGAGGAAAAAGATTACGTTCCACATCAGAAAACCAGGACCAACTTAAAATTCGAGTTGCCAATCATTGATTTGTCCAATGAGAGGGATGCGGATGGTGCCGCGCAAGACTGGATAGAAGCGCATTATCAAAAAGTTTTTAATTTTGAAGAACGATTGTTCAACACGGCCTTACTAAAAATTACTGACGAACGCTGGATTTGGTATCTGAATCTCCATCATATTCTTTTCGACTTCAAGAGCATCGAATTGATCTTCCGCCGGATGGAGGAATATTACAAATTAGCTTTGCAAGGGGATCTAATAAATATCCCGGAATTGCCTGCCTTTAGAGATTTTACGCATTGGGAAAAATCTATCCGATCGTCCCCTGATTATCCCAGGATTGAGGCGTATTGGGATCAAAAATTTGCGCAGGGCATGGAACCCCTATCCTTTTATGGTCACCGTGCAATAAAAAGATCTACTATCGTACATCGAAAATTTCTCATCCTGGGAGTTGAGCGGACCAAGAAATTGCGGCAGATGGCCGAGTCTCTCTTCTTTACCAAGACAAAAGATGCATCTCTTCTCAATATCTTTGTTGCGCTTCTCTTTGCTTTCATTCATCGATCAACCGGGATTCAAGACCTGTCCATCGCCATCCCGTTTCACAACAGAAGTAATGAGAAATTTAGGGAAACAATTGGGTTGTTAATGGAAATGCTCATCTTCAGAGTTAGCATCGAGCCCACAGATACTTTCAGCAGCTTAATTAAAAAAGTTACACTTGAAGCTTTGGAGACCCTCAAATACCGTAATTATCCAATGGCTAATACTTTATCCAAACGGGTCTACGAAGTTTATTTAAACTTTATGACTCCCGTTTTCTCTGATTTTCTTGGTGCCGATGTAAATGTTGCGGATAAATACCGCGGCCATGACGAAGATTCCCTGGCAATCCAAATTCAGGATTACGAGGGGACTGGATCGTTGAAGATGCAGTTCGATTTTCATGGGGATGTCTTCCGGATAGACGATGAGAAAAGATCACTGGATCATTTTGAGCGGATTTTAGACGCCTTCCTAGAGAACCCGGATCAAAAGCTCAATCAAGTTGACCTTCTTTCGCTGGAGGAAAGAGAGCAAGTTCTCAGTGCGCCGAATGATACAGGTGCATATTTTCCGGAGAGCGCCACAATTATTGAGCTGTTCGAAGAACAGGTACAGAAGACTCCTGAAAATACTGCCGTTTCCAGGGCCGGAGATTTAATCACCTACGCTGAACTAAATTCAAAAGCAAATCAGGTGGCCCATCGCCTGCGTGCGCAGTCCATGCTCCCGGATGACCGCGTAGGCCTCTACATCGATCGATCCATTGAAATGCTGATCGGCTTGCTCGGGATTCTGAAGGCGGGAGCGGCTTATCTCCCCATTGATCCCACCTTTCCATTGCCGCGTATTGATTTTATCCTTCAAGATTCGGGCGCAAACATCGTTTTAACCCACTCAAGCTTAAAATCCAACCTGGCAAATAAGAAGCTGACTGTTTTATGTCTTGACGATTGGGGGAATTTTTCGCCTGAAAGTGTTGAGAATCCATCAATGACTGTCGGCCCCGAAAACCTTGCCTATGTTATTTACACTTCTGGATCAACCGGCAAGCCCAAAGGCGTCATGATTGAGCACCGTTCTTTGGTCAATTTCACGCATTGGGCGCGTGAAGCATGGTCCCTGGAAGAGCAAGATCGCGTTCTGCAATTCACATCCTTAAGCTGGGACGCCCACATCGAGGAAATATTTCCCACTTTATCCTCTGGTGCAGCGATTGTTTTACGCACCCCTGAGATGATCGAGACCTTCACCAGCTTTTTGGACCTTAGTCGGGACTGGGGAATTACCATGTGGGATTTGCCAACCTCTTATTGGCATGAGCTGACCCAGGCCATCATCGCAGATCAGCTTCCTATTCCACCAAGCCTGCGGCGTGTCGTAATCGGCGGCCAACAAGCCAATCGCGCCCAAGTTCAAGAATGGAAAACGGTGATTAGAAAGGAAATACGACTGTTCAATTGTTATGGCCTTTCGGAAACAACCTCCATTGCAACGCAATTTGATTTTGCCGATGAAGAGAAAGATCATTCTGGGGAAGTGTCCATTGGAACGCCGATTCAAAATGTCCAGGTCTACGTCCTTGATCAACACATGAACCCGCTCCCGAGAGGGTTGACAGGTGAAGTTTGGATTGGCGGCGCTGGCCTTGCGCGTGGCTACATCAATCGACCGGAGTTGAACAGCAGCCTTTTTGCAGCCAATCCTTTCCGAAATTCATCAGGCGATCGCATCTTCAAAACCGGGGATCTTGCCAGATACTTACCGGGTGGAAACCTGGAGTTCATGGGGCGGGCGGATCAACAAGTCAAAATCCGTGGCTATCGGATCGAGCTTGGCGAAATTGAAGTTGCGCTTTCCAGGCACCCTGCTGTACGTGAAACTGCAGTGCTTGCACGCGGCGCAATCAATCGACCATCCGGCAGCGATGCCGACGAAAAACGACTCGTTGCTTATGTCGTTTCCGATAGCAGCTATCGGTCCGACCTATCACGCGCAGAATTCCAAGATTTCCTGCACAGAACATTGCCGGATTTTATGGTTCCATATATCTATGTGATGCTGGACGACCTGCCAATGACGGCAACAGGAAAAATTGACCGCCAGGCGCTGCCTGATCCGGAGGGACAAGCGCTTGCCATGGGTTCGTCCTTTCAGGCGCCTTCGAACGACATCGAGTGGCGGCTCGCTGCTATTTGGGAAGACGTTTTAGGTGTGAAACCAATCGGCGTGATGGATAACTTCTTTGATCTAGGCGGGCACTCTCTCCTTGCGGTGCGCCTTTTCTCGGTGATTGAGAAGGAAATTGGTGCCAATTTACCTTTGATGACCTTGTTTGAATCGCCGACCATCGCCCATCAGGCGAGCTATCTGCACGGTGAGCTTTCCGATGATGAAACACATTGGGTCGTAGAAATAACGCGCACTGGCACCAGGCCTCCATTTTTCTGCATCTCCCCTTCGGTGGTCGACATCATTACGTATCGTGATCTCTCGCGGAACATGGGGCCTGATCAGCCTTTTTATGCTTTGTACTCGGATCGCCTGGGGTTATGGCAAAAAGGGAAGGAATATTTGGAGGACATCGCGAAGGAATTTACGACAAAAATTCGCGAGATTTCGCCAGAAGGCCCTTACTTGCTCGGGGGCTATTCCGCTGGCGGCCATATTGCCCTGGCCATCGCTCAGCAGCTCACACGCGAAGATGGGCGTGTTGCTCTTGTCGTCTTGTTCGACACATTTGGACCCGATTATCCCTTGCCCTTGCCGTGGGTCACGCCGCGAATCATGCGCTTATTAAGGCTCATTCGAAGGATCGAAAGTTATTTCTGGAAATTTAGAATTCTCGATTGGGAGAGAAGAATAAAGTATCTGCGGCTGCCGAAAATACAATCCTGGCTTTTTGATCGCTATGGCGAAACGAAAAATAGCGAGATGGGAATCAGCTTGCATGAAAAAATTTTTGACAGCTCGATTCGCAGTAAATCTCATTTTAAAGCTTATTCCGGCGATGCATTATTAGTGCGCGCAGAAAAAGGCATGCTGGGAATTCGCAAGGATCCGGGGATGGGCTGGGACAGTGTATTTACTGGAAATTTTGACATCAGCATGGTTCCCGGAAATCATGAAGATATTTTATTCGGTCCGCGATCCGCGATTGTGGCCAAGCAGCTCAACAAGCGTATTACCGCTGCTCTGGCAAGACTTCATTAGGTTTTATGGGATAGCTGCCGGCGTACGAAGGAGCTCAGTTCGGGATAACTTGCTGCGCGAATGACAAAGCGGGGTTGGCGCGGCGACCACGGTGGCTTTTTTCTTGGCCCAATTGGTAGACAGCATCCAACCACTTCTTATCTCAAGTTCAATAAAAAATGGGCCCGGCAGGATTCGAACCTGCGACCAACCGGTTATGAGCCGGACGCTCTCACCGCTGAGCTACGGGCCCTGCGATCCCATTTTAGCCGATGGATAACGGTCAGCAAAGATCAAGCAAATATTTAACATTAAGATGGGTCAAATTGGTTGCGCCCCCAAGAGCCATTTGACCTTTCGCCGAAATCAAATCTATCAAATAGGAGCGCGCTTGGAGACTATCGTGAGCGGGCGACGGGATTCGAACCCGTGAATGTCAGCTTGGAAGGCTGATGCCTTACCACTTGGCGACGCCCGCTGGGGAATCATTCTACCGCTACGAAAAGTAGTGGTCAAGCGATCATCGTTTCGCCAACGAACATCCCGTGCAATGTAGCCCCCGGAAATAAACTGTGCTGGAATCAGAATAGGGGTACCTGCAAATCGTCCTTGGCTGATGTGTCGTCTCCCGCCAAAATATCATTTTCAGGATCGTGGTGAATGGGAGCCGTCACTTCAAAATCACCCTCGATATCCCTTGGTTTCCCCGCCACAAGTCGTAATCCCTGTTTCAGGTAAAGAATCAATGCCGCTCGATCGAGAAGTTGAATGTCGTGCCAAATTAATCCGTTGCGCCGGTAGGCCTGGACGAGCTGTACTTTGCCATCTTTCTCGTAACGGGCGGCAACCACGACAAGGTCGATTTCCTTTCTCGCAGCACGCGAAATTCGTATCCCTCGCATCGCACCTTCCTTTGAGTTAGGGGTTATGATAAACAGTCGGGGTGGGCGGACTTGAACCGCCGACCTCCGCGTCCCAAACGCGGCGCGCTTCCATCTGCGCTACACCCCGGCTACGAAAGTATAAAACTCGGCCTTTTCAAGGTCAAGGAGATTGCTGGCATGGATACTGTAGAACTCACAAGAAATGCCGGGGGAATAGGCATTCTCACGCTAAATCGACCGCACGTGCGCAATGCATTAAATTGGAACGCAATGGAAAAATTTGCAGAAATAATCGATCGCATCAGCGGTGACAAAGAAATGAGGGCATTAATTATCACGGGCTCGGGCGGAGCTTTTTGCGCTGGCGGAGACCTGTATGAATTGGATAATTATATGACCCGCGAAGATGGCTCAAGGTTGGCAACGATAATGGGCGGTGCACTCAAACGTCTCGAAAATCTTCCCTTTCCTTCGCTTGCGGCAATGGAGGGACCTGCGATCGGTGGCGGTGCTGAAATTGCCCTAGCTTGCGATTTGCGAGTCATGGCAGAGAGGGCCGTAATTGGCCTGGTACACATTCGGTTGGCTATCATGCCGGCCTGGGGTGGCGGTCAACGTCTCCTGCACCTCATCGGCTATACGCGGGCGATGGAATGGCTCGTCGGGGGTCGAATTATTTCTTCCATTGAGGCGCATGCCGCCGGGTTGGCAAACCGATTAGTACCCGATGGCCGAGCATTTGAGCATACTCTTGAACTGGCAGAATCCATCACCAAACATGCACGCCAGGCTGTTACGGTCATAAAATCAATTTTGCGCGCGGGGATCGATTTGCCTGCTGATGAAGCGGAAAGGTATGAACGCGAAAAATTTCCAGATATCTGGGCTGCAGCAGAACATGTAGAAGCGTCAAGACGTTTTGTGGAGAAAAAAGTAAAGCAGCAAGAAATGATTAGTTTGCTTAGCTCGTAGGCAAAGACTTATTAGCGTAATTCACCTTGCTCCATTATGAGTTGCACGATTACTCCGCCATTTTGGTGGAGTTTTGTCATCTCAGCCCGGGAGAAATACCGGGTAGACTGGCGTTTCAAGATTATCTATCAAACACTTCAGGTTATGCTTGAAGAGCGTAGAAGCCTTAGCGTGAGGCTGTCATCCCAGGAAAATCCCGAAGAGATAACTACCTCTCCCATTTTCGTGCGAACCGTTGCTCCCGACGATCGGCTACGGGCGCAATCACGCTCGTCGCAGTGGGCGTGGGACTGCTACTTCATTTGACGGATGACCAGCAGCACCTTGCCCTGCACTTGCAAATGCTCAGGATTTTCAACATAAATCGGATCCATGGTTGGGTTTGCTGGTTGCAGTCGAATGCGGTCCCCTTCCCTATAAATATGCTTGAGGGTTGTTTCTTCCTTATCTTTTAGCCAAACGGCTACCATATCCCCATTGCGCCATTCTGGTTCATGTTTCATCACGACGATATCGCCGTCATTAATCATGGCGTCAATCATAGAATCCCCTTGAACTTCCAGGGCAAAAAGGCCCTCCGCATTGGAAGGGATCAGCTCGCGTGTCAGCTCGATGGCGTCTTCCACACCAAACATCGGGGAATCGGTGCCAGGAAGCGGTACCGGTTCACTAGCGAAGATTCGTCCGACAAGCGGCACACGAATCGTCTCCACGATCTGCCGTGAGACCTGGGCGAACTTATCCGTCAGCCGCAGACCCCGCGATACATTTTTATCCCGGCTCAAATAACCCTCATCGACCAGGCGATTGAGGTTATAGTTTACGACCGAGGTTGAAGAAATCCCGACATTGCTCCCGATCTCTCGAATCGACGGTGGATAACCAGACTCCGCAGAAAATTCTTCGATAAAAGTAAGCATCCGCTGCTGACGATCGGATAATTTTCCCTTTACCACACCCGCCTCCCTTCGATCTCGAATCCATTCGGCGTCTTCCATCAAATATTCGCGTGCCAATGCGCACGTTTGTTCGTATTCTATAGGAACATACGTTCTATGTCAAGGCGAACCCCAATCAAGAAATAAACGCCCATCGGCTTAGCGATCAAGATATGATCTAAGGATATGTCATGTACAATTCCTTGAATCATAGAGAGGAGTTGATTTCCACTGGACGAATTAAAACTTCGGATACTTGCGGACGGGAAGAATTTAGGCGATGGGATCCTGAAAGTGGATGGTTTCATTAACCACCAGGTGGATCCACAGCTTATGGATCAGTGCGGACAAAAACTAGCCCGGAGATTTAGGCGAATAGGCTCAACCAAGATCCTGACGGCTGAGATTTCTGGCATTGCACCGGCAGTTTCGACTGCCTTCCACCTTGGCCTTCCCGTTGTATACGCTAGAAAATCTAAGCCCATTACCATGCCCGATCAAATTTACCTGACTCTCACGCCTTCCCATACCAAAGGACGCATTGTCGAACTCATCGTATCGCCCGAGTATTTGGGCCCAGATGAAAACATTCTAATAATTGACGACTTCCTTGCCTCCGGTCAGACAATCATGGGATTGGTACGCTTGATCCATGCTTCGGGATCACAACTTGTTGGCATAGGTGTGTTGATCGAAAAACGATTTGAGGGTGGCCAGAAATTGTTCTCCGACTTGGATGTTCCCATAGAATCATTAGCGGTAATCACGGATATGTCCGAAGGAAAAATCATCTTTGCATCCTAAGAACATTGATAGCATTGCAATCCTCGATTTTGGGTCGCAGTATGCAAAGCTAATCGCACGGCGTGTGCGCGAGGCAAATGTTTATTGTGAACTCTTTCCCTATACATCCAGCTCGCAGGAAGTGATGGCCCTTGAACCGAAGGGAATAATCCTCTCCGGTGGACCGGCTTCCGTCTATGAGCAAAATTCGCCGAGAATACCCGACTATGTTTTCGACTCAAAAACCCCCATTCTGGGGATTTGTTATGGCATGCAAGCACTCACTCACCAATTAGGCGGCAAGGTTACACCGGCATCAAAACGAGAGTATGGGTCCGCCATAGTTAAGGTCCACATGGATAACTCCCTGCTATCTCCCCCAGAGATGGAAGTATGGATGTCCCATGGGGATAAAATCGATAAACCACCCGATGGCTATGAAACCATTGCAAGCTCAGAAAATTCCCCTTATGTCGCCATCGCTGATTTTGAAAATAAACGATTTGGTATTCAGTTTCACCCTGAGGTTCTTCACACACCAAGAGGTGCGGAAATATTGAAGGCTTTCGTCGCAGATATTTGTGGCGCCAAACAATCCTGGACCCCTCCCTCCATCATCGAAGATGCGCTTGAACGTATTAGGGATCAAGTTGGAGATCATCAGGTTATTGCCGGGGTCAGCGGCGGTGTCGATTCGAGTGTTGCCGCTACATTGGTCCACCGTGCAGTAGGGGATCAGCTAACCTGCATATTCATCGACACGGGGATGATGCGTGCAGGTGAAGCAGAAGAGGTGGTTGAGACATTCAAACAAATACTTGGATCCAAATTAATTGCCGTAAACGCTGCGGAATCATTCCTTGAGGCTTTGTCTCGTATAAATGATCCTGAAAAGAAGCGCAAGATTATTGGCGAGAAATTTATCCGCCACTTCGAGGAAGTAGCCGCTCAAGTAAGCGATGTGCAATACCTGGTCCAGGGCACCATCTATCCTGATGTAGTTGAATCAAGTGCTCCGGATCGCACGATTTCCGCGCGCATAAAAACACACCATAACGTCGGTGGTTTACCTTCCGATATGAAATTTACCCTTGTTGAGCCCTTGCGTTATCTCTTCAAAGATGAGGTACGCAAGCTTGGGACTGCGTTGGGGATGCCGGATAATGTCATCTGGCGCCAACCCTTTCCCGGTCCGGGATTGGCTGTTCGTTGCCTTGGTGAAATAACCTTGGCGCGATTGGAGACGTTGCGCCAAGCTGATAAGATCGTGGTCGATGAGCTCGGTCAGGCGAATCTCTTAAAAGAAGCGACTGCCCAGGCGTTTGCAGTATTGCTCCCGGTAAAAACTGTTGGAGTGATGGGCGATCAACGCACGTATGGACATACCATCGCAGTCCGGGCAGTCACGAGTGAAGATTTCATGACGGCGGATTGGGCGCGCCTCCCCTATGACGTATTGGCGCGTATAAGCAATCGCATTGTGAATGAAGTCGCGGGCATCAACAGAGTCGTTTACGATATTTCCAGCAAACCCCCTGCAACAATTGAATGGGAATGATCGTCCCCATGTAAGTCCCGCGCTATCCAACTTCATTTCATAACTTTCGCCTGGGTACTTAGAATCGAGTAATCAGTGATCAGTAATCAGACAATCAGGCAAGTGGTCTTGCAAACTAAGCAAATATTCCTCCCGACTCGACTTACTTGCCCTCGGGTACTGATTCCTGTTACCCATTGCCTGTTTCCCTGATTCCTGAAATAACAGGACCATCAACAACTGGGGCAGGTATTGATACCTGCCCTACAGTAGAGTGTCGCTGAAAACTGACCGCCTATTGCTGATCGCTGAGTGCTTGCCGGGTTGACAGACCGACTTAATTCCCTTTCCTCGTTCCCCGTTTACAGCTCCCTGATCTCTATTCACTGCTCTCTTATCCCCATTCACCAATTGACTTATCAAATGATCCTTAATAAAAAAGGCCCTCCCGCAAAAGGAATGCGGGAGGGCCAGCCGGAGGGAGGCTAAGAGGGGGGTCCCAATTTTTTAGTTGGGTTCCTCTTGGCCCATGTATAAACAAGGAGAAGAAGACTTTATGCCACTAGCAATTCTTTGCTTCGGGGTTATTACGCCCAAAGTTGCCAGACTTGCCAGAGCAACCAAGCTTCGATCGCAAGAACGGCCACAAATCCTACCAACAAAATCGCACGAATGAACCGTTCGCCAGCGCTTAGCGAGGTCCTAATACCTTCCCGAGTAGCGCTTGGTTTGTAATACAAATGCCGATCTGGACTGACCATTCTTGGCTTTGTCTCCTTCCACCACAATCAGGATACATTAGATTGCCATTTCCGGTTTCATTTGTAAGGAATCTGCAAACTAGTTTCCCTCCAGCTCCGCTGCCATGCTAAAATCTGACCATGCCTCGCCCAGCCTATAACATGCCTGCAAAGGTCATTCTCATCACCCTCGCAATCCTGCTCCTCCACGGCTGGGCATCCGCTCAGAGCAGCGCAAATTTACGCGCATCCGCGCCCATCATTGATCAGTTTCCTACCGTCGAAATTTCTCTTTCGTTGACCGATGCCAATGGCATGCACGTCCCCGATTTGGACCCAAACAACTTTCTGGTATTGGAGGATGGAAATCCAATACACGGTGCTGTGATCGAGGAGCGCCTGGTGGGGACGAGACAAATTTTTGTCATCAACACCACAAGAAGCCTGCGAGCTCGCGATGCATTCGGCTTGACACGTTTCGACTACGTGCGCCAGTCCCTGCTCGAATGGTGGAGCCAATCCGAACCTTCAGCGATAGGCCTGGATGATCTCAGCCTAATTACCTTGGAAAGGCCACTTGTCGTTCATAGCTCTATGGCAGCAGAATTGGCTGCAGCGTTGCAAAGTTTTGAGCCAGAATTTCGGGATGAGCCGTCAAAATTTGATTTGCTGCTCCAGGCGATGGATTACACGGCCGATCCAGCCCCTCGATTAGGAATGCCTATCCACATGTTTTTTATTACTTCCCTGATCCTGCGCCCGGAAGAAATTCCGCTTGCGGAGACGATCGCAAAAGCCAAAGAACGTGGAATCACAATTTTCCCGATTTTAGTCGGACCCGAAGAATTGCTCGAGTACGCGGAAGTCGAAGATATTCGTTTATTGGGCACGGAAACTGGGGGCGAAATGATTTTTTACGACAGCGAAAATGGTCTCTCGTTTCTCGCGGATCGAATGGTTTCACAACGCACCCAATACAATCTTACCTACACATCTCGCGCCAACACCTCAGGAACACACAGCATCCAAATACAAGTGACGGAAGCAAATATTGACGTACTTTCCAATCAGCAAAGCTTTACCCTTGAAATCGCACCTCCACAGGTCACACTGCTTCAACCACCCGAGAAGATTGCTCGCCAAACTGAAGATCCTTCGCTTCCGCTGGAAGCATTTCCCCCATTGTCCCAGGAATTAAAATCGTTTGTGACCTATCCCGATGGTCACCCGCGGACGATTGTTTCCAGCCGTTTGCTCGTCGATGGCGAAATAGTTGATGAAAATCTTGCGCCACCATTTGACCGCTTCGAATGGGATCTCCAAGCGTATGTCGTGTCAGGTTCGCACGTTCTCCAGGTAATTGTTGAGGATAGTCTCAATCTTGAAGGCAAGTCCGAGCAAGTTCAGGTAATTATCGAAGTAATCGAACCGCCCCGAGGCCTTTCCGCTTTGGATCCTGCACTGGGAACCATTCTAGTCATTGCGGGTGCACTCGCCGTTGGAAGCATGCTATCAGTCGTACTATTTTCAATCGTCCGCCAGCGGGATTCTCCGCGGACATCCTTTCAACGCGTGGGCCGCAGCAAGCAAAAAAACAAACAGCGCGTATCGCTGCGTTCAAAAAGCGATGGATTCCTGGCGGAAGCTAAATTGGAAGCGGCTTCTCCATCTGCGGTCTCGTTTTTACTCGTAGGCACCGATATTGTACTTGGCCGTGACGGGTCACTTTCCGCAGTTCATTTAGACGATCCATCTTTGAACGGTCTGCACGCGCGCCTGACCCGCCTTGCCAACGGCGACTATCTTCTGCGCGATCAGGACTCAATCAGTGGTACCTGGGTAAACTATTCTGAAGTCCCTAAGGATGGTAAAGTTCTCCATCACGGCGATATGATCCACCTTGGCCGCGTCGCTTACCGCTTTTACTTTGTAAATCCCCCCTCACCGAGGGATATCCGAGTTGCGCTTGAGAAAGATCAGTCTGAACAAAAATTGCGCGAACAGTAGATAAATTGAGGCCGATTGCATGATAGCCAATCAACATCCCCATTTAGACGTCGGATCGGCAAGCCACCCAGGTGAAAAAAGAGAAATTAACGAAGATCGTTACATCGTGGCTTCCTACCGCATCCAAAAGGATTCGACCCCGGTCTTGCTTGCTATCGTTGCCGACGGAATAGGCGGACATCAGGCCGGAGAAGTTGCCTCGGAAATAGCCGTCGAAGCCATGGTCGAAACCGTAATGGAAGAAGGCGTCAATGATCCGATAAAAACACTGCGCGCAGCAGTGCTGGCCGCGGGGACATCCGTATTCGGCGCAGCACAACAATCCTCCGATTTTTATGGCATGGGATCGACGGCGGTTATTGCGTGCATTGTTGGGAAAAGACTCTACACGGCGCATGTTGGCGACAGCCGCATTTATCTTTACCGCCGACAGCGTCTACGACTAATTAGCAAAGATCATACATGGATCCAGGAAGCAATTGAACATAAAATTATCAAACCCCAGGAGGCGGCCGATCATCCCAATGCGCACATGCTGCAACGCGCAATCGGAAGTTCTGAACCACCAGAAGCAGATTTCCGGATGCGTTTATCCGATCGCGAAAATGATTCGGATAGTGAAAACAACCAGGGTTTGCTGCTAAACTCAGGCGAAAAAATCCTGCTTTGCACGGATGGATTGACCGATCTCGTAAAAGATGAAGAAATAGAACTTGCCCTCGCTGAGCAATCGCCGGATGATGCTGCGCAATCCTTAATCACGCTCGCCCGCGCAAGGGGGGGACACGATAATATAACCGTAGTGATCCTGGCTGTTCCCGAGAAATGGCTATCTCCGGAATCGTCAAGAAGAAGGAGAGTCTTCTTTTTCAGCGCGATTTTGATTCTATCATTCGTGGTTGTGATCGCGGTGGCAATGCTTCTTAGCTGGCAACTGGGTTGGATACCGTGGCCTTTGGAATCAATCGGCTCCCCAACACAAGTCGAATCCGCAGCACCCCTCATAGATCCTACGCTTGAACCTGAACCCGAGATTGAAAACAATTCTTTATGGCTGGCAGAACAATCCGTTCTTACCTACCACGCAAGCCCACCTCCGCAATCTCTAAATGCCTAAGCGCGATTTATCAACGTGACGCCTGCTAAGATTGCAAATCCCCTCATCAACGCGCTTATCGTCATTCTCTCGCCAAGGAGTGGCCAGGCGATAAGCATCGTCACGAAAGGCTCGATATATAAGAACGCTCCTGCCTGAACAGCATCGATCTTCTGCAGTCCTGAATACCAGAATATGTAGGCCAGACCTGAAGAGGCAACCCCGAGGAACAACAGCGCCCAAAGCGCTTCTCTACCAAGTTGCGCATAACCCGTCCATCCTCCGTCAGCAGCCAGCCAAACAATGGATAACAGCCATCCGAAGCCAATAACCAGCAGCATAGACTGCTGTCCATCGCGCGCTGGAGTTGGATCTGGGGATCCCTTTCTTTCTTCTTCCACCGCCAAGAGCGTCTTGCGACTTATCACCGTAAAAATCGCCCAGTTGAGCGAACTCAGAATGAACTAAATATCACCGATGCTCACTTGTTGGAATCCACTCGTCATCCCCCGACTTAACACCACAATCGCGCCCGCTCCGGCGATGAAAATTCCCAATGACCGCCTTCTGCCGAGCCGCTCACCAAGCACGAGTTTGCTCAGCAGCGCAACATAGACAGGGATCGTGGTGACCATCCAGGCTCCATTCGTCGCCTGTGCCGTTTTCAAGCCTGTTGTCTGGAGCCATTGATGGACGGCGACTCCAAAAAATCCCAAAACTGCGAAAATAGGAACGTCTTTGCGGCTAAATGACCTCAGCGCAGTTTTTGGGCCTACGATGAGCCAAATTACGACGAAGCCTATGCCAAATCTTGCAACCGTGAGCGCAGCGGGAGAGAGAATGCGCAGCGCAATCTTTGAGGCGATAAAGGAAGCACCCCAGAACACCGCGGTCAAGGTAAGTCCTAAATAAGTTTTCCAGAGCTTCAGGTATTCACCTCCACTCTGGGTTGCGGCGGACTGCAATCCCGAGACACGCAAAAGAGTGAAGATGCCCCGCAGCAAGCTGCACCGTAGCTAACCCATAATGACCCATTGTCTAAATCCTATTCAGGTATGCGTGAGCCGAGTGGGCCGCGCGATTTATTGGATTGGATGTTATTCGTTGCTAGCGCGAAATTTCGATGTGTTTGATAAACCGATCTACTCCACCCAAGCGATATTTATAAACCTCATCCCCTCGCATAAAGTCCAGCGCTTCGCGTCCATTTTCTGCCGCCCATCGAATGGTATAGCCCAGCAATACCCAGCCTGGCGAAAGAGCATGATAGGCAGGCAAAATGCCTGAGTTGTAGACCCATATCCTGTTGCCGTAGTCGAAATTCATGCTTACCGCGGCTGGCTGATCACCGATATCTAAAAAGGTTAACATCAGCCAATTATTTTTAAGCCCTGCGCGGATCAACGCGCGGATATTCGACCTCATCGCTGAAGATAGAAAAGCTGCTTTTTTCGGGTCGTAGGCCATGAGGCGCAAATAGGCATCGGTTTCCTTTTCGATGTCATCTGTATGGTTCACGATGCGAAATCGAATGCCTTCAGGCTGCGCATCCATGCGCCGCATTTTGCGCTTCAATTCGTGCCGCTGTTTCTTGTCTAAGGAGCTCAAATAACCACTCCATCCTGCATCGAGGGTGATCAAGGGACAAGGCTGCAGGAGCTTCTCTCTCACTTTCCATCCATGGCCCTCAGCCTCCACGCGCAGCAGGTCTGTGGTCTCCGACCAGTCGGGCAGGTTGTACAAATCAAGTTTGCTCCATTCCAATTCATCATATTTTCCCAATTCATCCAATAGCAGTCGAATGAAGTGCGCGCTGCTCTCCTTGCGGACGATTAAATCTAGGTAATCGGCTATCTCGACGCTCCCGATAAACATCAATACCGGATCACCTTCTTCGTTATACGTGCGGAAAAGAGGAGCAATTGCTGCAAGATGCCCTTGTTCATCCCGGGCGATAATGATGCGTAGGTCCCCCGATTTCCATTCACCACCCCCAAGGGTTTCCCACCAGACACGAAGGAACTCATGCCGTAAAAAGGGAACATCCATTGTTGATTTAGGGACCAGCTGGTTCCATTCAGATTCCAACGCCTGAAATGCCTCTCGGTCCTTAATTAAGTCAAGCTGCATGCAATGGGATCCTTCCGATTCAATCTGAGATTCTACCAGCCCACGCGCCATGAATTGCAGCTACCAGGGCCTCACAGTACAATAATCGCATGCCGGATACCTATGAAGCCGATGTTGCCTTAATTCATATTGCTGGTGGCAGCAGTCGCACGACTCCACCACCTGGAAGCATCGCGCAATCTGCGCCGCGTCGTGCGGCGCGGGGACGGTCAGACGATTTATTCTTTCTGAATCTCACGCTCCTGCCTGATCAATCGGGGGCACCAGGATTATGCGCTCACTTGGCACAGCTTGGAGCCGATTCATATTTTGGGACTCCTGGTTCGATAACTGCCGGAATGCGCCACGCGGCTTCAATCATTAACGATCGTTTAATGGATGCAAATGAGGGAGAGATTGCAGATACAAAATTACAGGGACATCTATTCATCGGCGTTTTGCGAGGCAAAGATATTTACATTTCCCAATCCGGCAATGGGCATGCCATTTTGGTACGACCGGGTCTTGTTTCCCTGCTTTCCGCCGAAAATAATCCCGTCCCACCTTTAGGGCTTGCATCAACCTCTCCCATTCGCTTCTATCACACACAAGTTCAGCCGCATGACCTCATTATTTTAGCCAATCTCCAACCTCCTTTCTGGACAGACCCGACCCTTTCACAACTTGCCGGACTTAATCCTTCTCAAGCTGTGGATCGTCTTACCGGCGAACTATCACAAGATTTGAGCGGGTTGGTTATTGGTATTGCAGCCTCGGGCACCGAAGTCGGATCACCGGTGATAAAACCGGCGGCGCTGCAATCCGGACTTAAGAACGCACAGAGCTCCCAGATTGAAAGGGAGGCTGAGGTGACATCTCTTGCAAAACCACCATCCAAACTGCACATTTCAGTGCGAAATTTTCGAAGGCGTATGCGTCTCATCTTCTCGGGAATTGGTTATTCTCTGGCAAAGATTATGGCGAGATTATCTCCTGGTTTAGCAGAACCATCGCCGGGATCTTACTCACCACGCGTGTTAGCGATCACTGCCTTGGTTGTGCCTTTGATTGTTGTATTCATTGCGAGCATAATTTACTTCCAACGCGGTCGTGGCCAACAATTCCAATTAAACATGGCCGATGCGCGCGCCTCGATCGCTGTCGCTGAGAGCAAAGAAATTCCCGAAGATGCACGCGAGGATTGGCTTATTGCACAATTCTATATCGAACTCGCCGCCAAGTATGGGAGCGACGAAGAATACTTAATCTTACAAGATAGAATTCTAAATGCACTCGATGCATTGGATCGAATTTCTCGGTTGGGATTTCAGCCGGTTGTCAGCGGGGGATTTGGACCTGATGCTGAGATTACGGCAATCGCAGCAACAAGCACAGAATTGTATGTCCTCGATTCACGTAAACGATCATTATGGCATCTTTGGGCCACGAGCCAGGGTTTTGAAATCGATGGCGATTTCCAATGCCTGGATGACAGCGCTAATTCGGGTGCGATTACTAACCCAGTAGGAATTAGTATCCAACCCGCACCAAGCGCTCTCAATGCAGAGAGCATTCTTGCCATTGATAAGGACGGCAATATTGTTTATTGTGCACCCGATCGCTTGCCGATATCAAGTACACTTACTCCGCCCAATATAGGCTGGGGACAGATTACGACGTTCAAGATATACAGCAATTTTCTTTATGTCTTGGACAGCGAGAAGAATTCGGTTTGGATCTATGATTCGAACAATGGAATTGTTGGTGGGAACCCAACCCTTTATTTCGTTGATTTTGTACCCGACTTAAGCGAAACGATTGACATGGCCATCACCCAGGAGGGCTTATTCCTTCTCTTCGCAGACGGCCGCGTCGATCAATGTCATCGCGCCAATGTTGCTAGTCTTGCTTCAGGCGAACAGTCCCAAGAAGTTTGCACGCAGGTGACGTTCACGGATGATCGAAAAGAAAATGGCGCAACGAACCGTATTCCCAATGCGACTGCGGCACACATCCTTTTTTCCCCACCTCCGGAACCTTCACTATATTTCCTTGATTCGCAATCGCGCGGGATATTTCAATACAGCACGGGGATGATTTATCAAGGTCAATATCAAGCTACAGCAGCGTTTGAAAAGGAGTTAACGGCCATAGCACTGGGCCCGCCGAACGACCTCTTCGTCGCGGCTGGCAGCCAAGTGTTTCACGCCTTCCTAAACCGATGATGCCAATTTTGACATCCTCCAGAGTCATCGCTACAATGTTAATCTATGCACCCTATGAGGAGGTCGAAAATTGAGTCGCTGGGCTCGTAAGTATGTGATTGGCCTGACTGGCAATGTAGCCACCGGAAAGAGCGTCGTGCGCAAGATGTTGGAGCATCTCGGCGCTTACGGAATTGATGCCGATGCCTTATCGCACCGCGCGATGGCGAAGAGCGCTCCGGGATACGCGTTGGTCGTCGAAACTTTCGGTGCTTGGATCCTTGATGCTGAGGAGGAAATCGATCGAAACCGCCTCGCTAAGGTCGTCTTCTCCGATCCCGAAGCACTCACCAAACTTGAAAGCATAGTCCATCCTCTGGTTGAACATGCAATCGATTTGCTCATCCGCAGGTCAACACAATCGGTCATTGTTATAGAAGCCATAAAACTATTGGAATCGAATCTCGCTTCTGGATGCGATACGGTTTGGGTGGTTAATGCCCCCGAATCGCTGCAAATATCGAGATTAATGCATAAGCGTAATTTTTCAGAAGCGGGTGCATTGCAGCGGGTGCAAGTGCAGGAAAGTCAGGCGGGGAAGCTGCAGGCGGCGAAAATCGTAATCCACAACGACGGCAATTTCGATAACGCGTGGGAGCAAGTCCAAGCGGCGTGGGTCGAACTTCCAAAACCCGCAGAACCCCTGCTCCCACCACCGCCGCCTTCTCGACCAGGCGAGATCACAGTCCGCCGAGGCCGACCCCAGGATGCAGACGAAATCGCGCGCTTTATCACGCGTGTGACCCATGGCCGACGCCGGATGATGCGCCAGGACGTCATGGCTGCTTTTGGCGAAAAAGCTTATCTCATGATCCAACGTGATAACAAACTCGCCGGTGTGACGGGCTGGCAGGTTGAAAATTTGATTACCAGAATTGACGAACTTTATTTCGAGGCCGGTCTTCCCCTCGATCAGACGATCCCCGCCCTCATGCAAACGCTTGAAGAGGCTTCGATGGAGCTCCAAAGTGAAGCTTCGCTCTTGTTTTTGCCACCGGTTTTGGCGCAACACGTGAGCACCTGGCGCGCTGTGGGTTACAAGCCGGCGACGATTCAGGGGTTGGGTGTGCGCGCATGGCAGGAGGCGGCGATTGAGTCCATGCCGCGTGGCGCTTCACTGTGGTTCAAGCGCCTGAGAGAGGACCGTATATTAAAACCGCTTTAATTTGGCCTTGTATTTATTGTGAGCCTAGCCCAAATTATATGCTCTGGCCGTTCAGACTGATTTGGTCGGTCAAGCCTGAGATCGTACTTGCCATTCGAAACATTGAGTGGCTCAACTCGATGGATTTAGCGGCAGAGTCCTCTTAGATCTGGGCAAGTAAAAAACTCGCGAACGCAGACGAAGGAGCGTTTGCAATCGAGTCGACAACCCCGAACGAGAATGAGGTGGCTTCTAGGCCAGCAACCGCTACCCTGCAATTGATCCGAAATTCTATGCCCACACTTGCATAGCCTCCGACACCAACATCCACACGCACTTGCGCCGATGAGCTAGCCAAGCATGGCTCAGCCGTAGACTTTTGATTCCAGCTCAAGATTAGCCTGCGGACCTCCGTAGGAAGCTCCATCACGAAGCGAATACATGCGCGAAACCCCCTGCTCCGGCTGAGGGGTTAAGATATCGCCCAAGATGGCTTACAGAGTTTCTTTGTGCATCATAAAGCGCGAAATTGATAAGCCGAACGGGTGGGTGCGAAGTCGTTTTACCAATCGCGCAAATAGAATCCCGTACGGCGGCCCTCGCTTATAAGTAATTGCGGAGTCGGATCATTCGGGGGCACTCGTCTGGGATGATGCTTGACGGGCTCTGCACAATCCCGAAAGCCAAAGCCCATCATCCAGCGTCGAAGACCTCTCTCCCAACGTGCAATGGTACCGATGTACCTCGCCACCGCATACCAAAGTACTCTGGTATCGAATGTTACTTCCCTTTATAAAAGTAACAACGGCCCTCGCCGGAGGGGTGCCGACAACTCTCACGCAGCATTTTTCGAATTGGTCGCCATCGTGCCAGACCTTGGATCTCCGGTCGCGACGTAGCGTCTTTGGAATATTTGCGGAGGTGGGGTTGGACTTCTGGTCTGCGTGCTGGAGCGCGGCAGCTGGATTGATCTCGGCTTGTGGCGAGAATCCGCTGCGCTTCTGTCCGGATGAGCCGCGGACGCGAGCCGTGGCGGCCCAAATGCTGTTTCAAGCCAAAGATTTTTCGTAGCAGTACACAGGGAAACATACAGCGTGGAGTTGGTATGTCGGCGAAAAAGATATGCGAGATTTTGTTCTTCTGGATACTGACATTTACAGGACCAGGACCAGAAACCGTTCAAGCCATCGGTTCCGACTCAGTTAGCTTAAGGTCGGGGACTTCCTCCCTCACAATTTCCACCACAACTGCTGCGGCGTCTGAAGAGATTTCAATTTCGAATGTCATCGCTCCTACTGCCCCAACCCTGCCGCCCAATCAAACCTTCGCCGATGTGCCGATAGATCACGAATTTTACGATGTGATCGAAGCCCTCTACCAAGCTGGCTACACTGCTGGCTGCCAGGTTGACCCGCTTCTCTACTGCCCGGAACAGGCCATGATCCGTGCCGAGAGTGCCGTCTTTGTTCAAAGAGGCGTGCATGGAGCTGAGATCATTCCGCCTGATCCCACCTCGCAGATATTCGCCGACCTGGCTATTGGCAGCTGGGCAGCCAAGTGGGTCACACAGCTCTACAACGATGGCTTCACGGCCGGCTGCGGCGAGGCACCGCTGGTGTATTGCCCGTGGCAAGGACACACGCGCACGGAGGGGACGGTGTTCTACCTGCGCATGTTGAACGGGGCGGACTACTTGCCGCCGGAGCCGTTGGGAATATTTGCGGACGTGGCGTTGGACTTCTGGGGTGCGGACTGGATCGAGGCCGCTTACAACATCGGGCTGATCCTGGTCTGCGGCGAGAATCCGCTGCGCTTCTGCCCCGATGAGCCGCTGACACGAGCAATGGCAGCCTACATGATGGTTCAAGCCAAGGGCTTAACCATGCTCTGCACAAGCTGTCCGCCAGACTGCGGCACATGTTCAATGGTTCGAGTAAAGTTTACCCCCTCGAGTGAAGACTTCGCGAACCCTGAAAGGGGTTTTATGCGGCAGGTCCAGATTTGGCCTGATGCAACTGACCCAGTTTGGGGACTTACCCACCCGCGTCAACCCTCCGATACCTTAGTCTGGATCTATTTTCGGCTGGATAACTATCGGTCAAAGCCGTTGGACGCGGCGGGATTGACACGCATAAGCGCCGCCTTCGATACCGCACGGACGGCTGGGATCAAAGTTGTTATTCGTTTCATCTACAACTGGGGCAGCGGTGGTTCGTGGTCTCCAGACCCGAGCACTTGGGCACCGGATGCGACACTACCTCAGGTACTGCAGCACATCAAGCAACTTACTCCCCTTCTTGAAGAACACAGTGACGTCATTGCCGTATTACAAGCTGGCTTTGTGGGGCATTGGGGGGAATGGCACAGCTCCAAGAACGATCTGACCTCGGCCGAAAATCAAAAAGCTATTCTCGATGCACTGATAGACGCACTTCCAACTGAGCGAATGCTTCAATTGCGCTACCCTAGAGATAAAAATACCCATTACGCTGGACCCTTATCCGAGGCAGCTGCCTTCTCTGGGGAGGCGGAAGCGCGCATTGGGCATCACAATGATTGCTTCCTGGCGAACAAAGATGATTCGGGAACATACCGCTCAGCACCAAGAGGCAGCCCCTCAGACGAGATCATCGCCTACTGGATGGACTTTATCACGCAAGAGGGGCGATTTACACCAGTGGGGGGTGAAGCCTGCAACGAAGGCAACGCAGATGTTACCCCTCGCTCTATGTGTCCTACAGCACTACAGGAGCTTGAGATGCTGCACTGGTCTTTCATCAACAACGGCTACAACAAGGCGGTGCTCGACGGTTGGGCCGCTGACGGCTGTATGGACACGATTCGCCTTCGGCTGGGGTATCGCCTAGTTCTGACCGAAGCGCTCGTGCCAAGCGTGCTGCCCCCTGGAAGCGCTTTTGACCTTGAGGTTAGTTTGAGAAACGATGGCTACGCCGCGATGTTCAACGCGCGTCCGGTGTTTGTTGTGCTCGACGGTGCTGGTTTGCGCTATACGGCCAGGCTTCAAAACGTTGATCCCCGCCGTTGGGAATCGGGCACCTCTACCACCATTAACGTGCGTTTGCAACTACCCGCAGGTCTTGCGGACGGATCCTACCGGCTCAGTCTCTGGTTGCCCGACCAAGCCAGCTCTCTGCAAAATTCCCCAAAATACACAGTTCGCTTCGCAAATACCGACGTTTGGGAGGCCAGCAGTGGGCTGAACATACTGACCACCAATTTCACAGTCGTCACCGACGCACAAGGAATTGACGACCGAAGAGCTCTCGAACTACGAGAATTGGCAAAATAGATAATCTAAAAGACAATCACCTCATGGTGCCGAGTCAAAACAATCTGCAGCGGTCAATTTATTGGGAATATGAAAACTCAAGGAGACCCACGTCCTGCATCCGTTCAACTGCGAACTCTCACTCGCGGAAACGTCCATCTCACCAGCCGATTGTATGCGGAGAATCAGGATGAGAACGCATGGGATCAGATTATGGCGGTTCCAAGCCGGGTTTTCGGCAAACCATCGGTGCTCTAAAATTGCAAGTTCCATTCTGTGGCAATCAAATTTAATTTGAATTGCATGAATTGATAGGTAAAAGCATCAGATAGTTGCATTCGGCATTGCGCTGTTTCACCAACCAATTGGTTTTTACTACGGTGATCATGTGACTACGTTACGTGCCGGACTGTTGGTCCTGAGGGTAGGACCGACTGGAGCTGATAGAAGGATCCCGTTCAAGCTTTACTGCATATCAAAGCCTGATTTTAGGAATCCTTTTCTTCCTCGCCCAGCCGCATGCGTGTGTAGGAATCATAGCGCTCCGGGCTGATTTTTCCTTGTTCAACGGCTTCGATCACAGCACATCCAGGCTCGTGAATATGGGTGCAGTCACTGAACTCGCAATCAGCGACAAGATCCCTGATTTCACGAAAATAGGCATCGAGCTCTGCAGGTTCGATATCCCAGAGTCCAAGAGCTCTTAATCCTGGTGTATCCGCGATGTAGCCTCCGTCTTCTAAGGGGACGAGCACCGGCACTACCGTTGTATGAACTCCCTTTCCTGTGACATCACTAACTTCCTTCGTTCGACGGCTAAATCCGGGTTGAATCACGTTCAGCAAGCTCGTTTTTCCTACTCCCGAGGGCCCGGCAAAAACCGAGATTTTATCCTTGAGTACCTTCCTGAGCTTGGCCACTCCCTTGCCAGAAATAGCAGATGTGTAATGCACGGGATAGCCAATATTCTTGTATTCACCAAATTCGGCGTATGCGCTGGGCGGTTTTACGAGGTCAATTTTGTTCGCGCAAATGATGGTGGGGATTTCTTCGCGCTCCGTCATCACCAAGAAGCGATCCAGCAATCGAAAATTAGGATCTGGCTCGGCGCAGGCAAACATAATCACCGCTTGATCAAGATTGGCGACCAACACTTGTTCCACATCTCGCCCAGGTGATTTGCGCGAGAGTACTCGCGTTCGCTCCATAACTTCGTGAATAAGGGCAGATTTACCGGGTTGCAGCCGAAGGAGAACCCTGTCACCCAGGGCCGCAATATCCGTCCCTAGGCGTTCCTTCTTCAGGCGGCCGCGTAGCTGAGCGACAATGGGTCCCTGACTCGTTTGGACGGTGAAGAATCCTGATTGTGCTTTTATGATGAGGCCGGGGATCTCTTCGACTTCAGTCAATGATCAACTTTCTTCCGTGGCCTCGGGTTGCAGATCTTCGGGATCTGGCGTTGGGGTTTGTGTGGCCGGCACACCAATCCTCGATTCCCAACGATAAAGCGTTTGAGGTTTTCCAAAGAAATAGGATTCTACAACTCGACGAAAAATAGGCGCGGCCCAGGTAGAACCCTCCCCTTTAAATTCCACGATCACCACGACGGCGATATCCGGTTTGTCCTCTCGCTCCTCGAACGTGTATCCGGCAAACCAGGCGTGCGAGTCAGTAAAATCCCCAGTGGTTGCCGTGCCAGTCTTCCCCGCAGTTTTAATACTGAGGGTGAATGGGTAACGGAGTACTAGTCGAGCAGTTCCCTCAGGACTGCTGGTTACCATAAACATGGCCTCTTGAATCGCATCCAGGGTTTCGGCACTCAGCGGCAGTTCGGCTTGGGCATCAGGTTGAAAGTCGACCACTACCTCACCTTCCGCACTTTGAATTCTGTTGATTAATTGCGGACGATACAGCGTGCCGCCGTTGCCGATCGCAGCGATGTAGCGGGCAACCTGAATAGGCGTGACCGTAAGGAAACTCTGGCCAATCGCCAGCTCAACCACATCCTGCGGGCCCCAACTAGCCCCGAATCTTTCCAATTTTGTCGCCGGATCGGGAATCAACCCCGCCTCATCACCAATTTCGAAATCCGTTGCTTTCCCGAGCCCAAATCCTGCCGCCATATCTGAAATTGCCGTTTCAAAGCCTTCGTTGAAGAGCTCGAGCCCAATCTGATAAAAGTAGGTGTTGCAGGAGCGTTCCAATGCCTGCACAAGTGTGATGTCGCCGCGCGCCGGAAGCCCTCGCTCGTATCGCCAATCATAGAGTGTAATGCTCGACAGACCATTCCACTCCAGAGGGCAATCCCTTATCGTATCGCGTTGGAACAACCCGGATTCCATCCCTGCTGCCATGGTGATTATTTTAAATACGGATCCGAGGGGATAGGTACCGTGGGTCGTGCGATCGAATAGCGGATTTTGTGTATTTTCGAAAATTTCCTGCAGGCCCTGGCTGGTGTAAGGGTGGTTGGATTCGAATAAATTGGGGTCAAATCCCGGCGAGGAAACCATCGCCTTTATGGCGCCTGTATCACGCTCGATCACGACAATCGCTCCGGTAAATTCGGCAATAGCCTCTTGCACCTGACTCTGCAGCTCCCGGTCAAGATTGGTGTAGACGGCCAACGGCGGTTCCGAATCCTTTTGTGCTAATGTCCGAAGCAGCTGCCCTTGCGAATCCGCAAGATAAAGCGTGCCGCCCTGTCCCCCGCGCAATGCATATTCGTAGACACGTTCCACACCGCTCTGGCCCACAAACTCGTCCTTGATATATCCTTCACGCAAATAACGTTCGATATCAAATTCTGGTATCCAACTCACATAACCCACAGTATGGGGTGCAATACCACCGGAAAAATAATAGCGCGAAGGATAAAAATTGATGCCAACTCCTCCAACTGCATTGAGCGTTGCTTCATAGGGCTGAAATTCAGCAAAGGAGACGGCGCCCAAATGCACATACCAATTAAAGTCGCGGATATCATCGTAAAGGTTGAGAATCGAATCTTGCGTGCGGCCCAGCAATCTCGAGAGCGCCACCAGCATCGCCTCCTCGGCATCTTTCCCACCGACTTCGTTAGGTGTGAGGAAAAGCGCTACTGTGTCCGTTTCTGTGGCCAGAGCCAAACCGTTTACGTCGTAGACATTTGCTCTGGTTGGAATGACAGGAGCAAGAAGGAGATTTGTATCGGCGGTGAGTTCCGGCAATATGCTGCTATCCGTCCAGGCAACTTTCCAGCTATCGGAACTGCGCTCCAATTCTATCCAGGTATCACGCGTTATGTCGCCCAGTATCGCGCTTTGAAGAGTGATTCGATAGCGCACTTGAGCCTCATCCGGAGCAATGAGCGACGAAACAATTTCATACCTTATGCCCGTGAGCTGTGTCGTGCGCCCGATATCTTCATAACGCTCAAAAAAGGCGGTTTCCGATATCGTAGCCTGGGTTCCCGCACTGAGCATTGCGTACATCCGCTCAAATTCTCGATTGCCCCAGGCGGTTAGAAAATCGGACACGGTTTGTTCCGCATCTGGAGCAGAAAGCGTTGTAATTTGAGGATCAGGAAGTGGGCCGGGGGTTTCAGAGGCCGTTGTGGAGATCGAACAACCTGCAAGCAACAAGGAGAACAACATAAGGAACAGTGATTTCATTGGGTCGAATTCAAGATCGCTGGATAAACCTGGCAATCGTAATTTGTATACTCCCTGCATTGCTGAACAACGTCGTTTTTTGGGTGCACGCCGAATTTCCTCAGCGTACGCGTAAGATGGCAAAGCGGCAGGCCCATAACATTAGCATAACAGCCCTGCATGTCTTCGGCTATAACTGGCTTGAAATCAATATTTTGTATCGCATACGCGCCAGCTTTATCCAGTGGATCCCCCGTCGCAACATAGGTGCGAATTTCTTCTCGGGAGCTATTGCGCATCGGAACCTCCGTCACGCAATGATCGACTGTCTCCCCACCGCTTGCAACATCGATAATCGCAATGGCAGTGATCACCGTGTGGTTTCGACCGCGCAGATGAAGTAGCATTTGTTCAGCATGTTCCTCATCTTTTGGCTTGCCCAACACTCGATCGCCATCGAGGACTATTGTATCTGCAGCAATAATTAAGCCTTTCTGGCCAGATTTTTCGACGGCCTTCCTTGCTTTTTGAAGCGCCAGTCTTCGAGCAAAAGCCAGAGGTTCTTCCCCATCATCCAAAATCTCTTCAATCTCGGAAGGTAGAATTTCTACTGACAAGCCAGTAAGCTGCAGCAGATCACTTCTACGCGGTGAAGCCGAGGCCAGCTTAAGGTCATGAGCCATGTTTATTTGGCTACCCAGAACGCTGTTAATAGAATATGCCCAATGTTGAACTTCATCCTTGCTCTCGCTCGCTATACTTCATGGTTTCATATGTGTTGCAGTTTATGTACCGGGTGCCACGCCGAGATTCTAACATAGCTGATTTTCGTCAGCGCTTATTTGGATACTATGTGTAGACCAGGTTTCCATAACTAGTCGACGGCATCTGATTGGTAAAATCTGAGCTGTTCGCTATTCCTTCTGGCGAGCGGTGCCTGTACACCGTTCCGATTGAAACCCGCGCTCCGATTGCACGGTGATCAGCATAAGAACAAGTCAGGGTATCGCTGATTGTTCTATTGAAATCGAAACAAAGGGGGAATACTGATTTCATGGACACGACTGTGCACAAGGCAAATGGTTTCCATGCGAACGGGCGAATGAGCAGATGGTAGAATCTCAAGAACTTAATGATGGATCTATTTGATCACGCACTCGAGAAACGAATGCAGCATGAAGCGCCCCTGGCCGCGCGCATCCGGCCGCGCAAAATCGACGATTTTTTGGGTCAAGAAGAAATTATCGGGGAAGGCAGACTTCTCCGCAGGGCAATCGAAGCCGATCGCCTGTTCTCCTCAATCATCCTTTGGGGCCCACCAGGCACGGGGAAAACTACCTTGGCGATGATCATAGCAAATTCAACCAGTTCCCATTTTGTAACCATCTCCGCAGTTCTCGCCGGCAAACCCGAATTACGGAGGATAATTGCTGCCGCACACGAAAGACGGAAACTCTACCAGAAACGAACGATCCTTTTCGTCGATGAAGTTCACCGCTGGAACAAGGCCCAGCAAGATGCGCTTCTACCACATGTTGAGAACGGGCAGATTACGCTTATCGGCGCGACGACCGAAAATCCTTATTTTGAGGTGATCGGTGCATTGATCTCGCGTTCCAGGATTTTTCAGTTCCGTCCTTTGGAAGACAAAACCATCCGACGGATTATCCTGGGCGCACTTACCAACCAAAAGTACGGTTACGGTAATTTGGATATCCAATTGGACGAGGATGCTTTAAAGCACCTTGAACGTGTTGCGGGGGGAGATGCGCGCAACGCATTAAACGCCCTTGAGCTGGCGGTTGAATCATCCGTTTCAGAAAATTCGGGAAAGATTGTAATTGACCTCGAGGTTGCCCAAGAGTCGATTCAGCAGAGAGCAATCCTCTACGATAAAGATGGCGACGCACATTACGACACAATCTCGGCATTTATTAAATCCGTGCGCGGTTCGGATGTGGATGCCGCGTTATATTGGCTGGCGAAAATGCTCTATGCCGGCGAGCCACCGCGCTTTATCCTCCGCCGGCTGCTTATTCTCGCCTCGGAAGACATTGGCATCGCCGATCCGATGGGGCTGCTCGTCGCCTCTGCTGCGACACAGGCTTTCGAATTTGTCGGCTTGCCGGAAGGCATATACCCGATTGTTGAAGCGACCATCTATCTGGCTACTGCGCCAAAATCTAATTCCGCAATGGCCTACTTTAAAGCCTATAAACTCCTGGAAGAAGAAGGCATTACTGCAGTTCCCGCCCATTTGAAAGATGCCAACCGCGATGCAGAAGCACTCGGCCATGGCGAGGGCTATGAATACCCGCATGCACATCCTGAACATCACATTGGCCAGCAATATCTTCCCCAGGAATTGCTGGGGACCGTCTTCTATAATCCATCGGATCAAGGTTATGAAATCCAAGTGAAGGAGCGCCTGGAACGCTGGCGAAATGCGCAAAGACTCGTCTTAGGAATAGAAAAAACCGTCGAGCTTCCCGAATTATCGGAAAAACAAGTCGAAGAAGTCAAACGCCATCATATTCGTGGAAAATCCTAGCGCCTGGAAATGTCCTTGTGCCCCTGATTTATCTGATCCGACATGCGGAAAATAACTTCAACCGCAAGGGCAAGCTTGCAGGTTGGCTTCCCGGCGTGCATTTAAATGAGCGAGGCAAAATCCAGGCTCGAGGCCTGGTCGATATTTTTTCGAATATTACCATCCAAGCTGTCTACGCCAGCCCACTCGAACGAACCATCGAGACCGCCAAACCCCTTGCCGATGAAAAGAACCTTGAAATTATGCCGCGTGAGGCGATTGGAGAGATTCATTACGGCACGTGGCAGGGTCGCTCCTTAAAATATCTC
>JADFRQ010000050.1 GCA_022561215.1 Chloroflexota bacterium
AAATAATGGGAATTCTTGAGAATCATTTTAGTAAGGAAAGAAAGACCACTTTGAATCGTATGAGAGAGAATCCAGACCCTTACAAAATTTTGATAGGATGTTTAGTAAGCATTAATATTAAGGACGAAGTTACCAATAAAATATTAATAGAATTATTTGCCAGAGCAAGTTCTTTCCAAGAGATTCTTGAAATAGATACAAGTGAGTTGGAACAGATTTTATATCATGCTAGATATAGGAGAATTAAAGCCGCAAGATTAAAGGATATTTCTAAAGATATTTTAAAGAGATTTAATGGGAAGGTTCCAGAGAACGAAGAGGAATTATTAAGCATTAAGGGGATTGGACCAAAAACGATGGAGGATGGATCGCATCATGGATGGGGGCTCTGAGTCGGCATGGCCTGCTTTATCCGTCGATTGTACGGACGTCCTTCGCCCATGATCGCTGTTCGTCATACCAATTTATACAAGCACGTAACCCATCGGCGAGATTGGTTCTTGGCTCCCATTGAAGAAGACCCCTCGCCTTCTCGATGTGAGCCCAGGTTGCGCGCACGTCCGCAGGCTGCTCATCCTGCCAATCGATCGAGGCCTTTTTGCCAATTAAGTCTTCAATCTGACCGAGGACTTCGAGAAGCTGCACGGGAGAATCACTACCCAGATTGATCACCTCAAATCCAGTCAATCCTAATGCCGAGACTGTGCCTGCAGCGATATCTTCTACAAAGGTGAAATCCCGTTCTTGTTTGCCGTCTCCGAAAATTACAACAGGACGACCCTCCGTTACCCATTGTACAAATCGAAAGATGCTCATATCGGGTCGGCCGGCGGGACCGAATACAGTGAAGTACCGCAGAATCGTGATATCAATATTGTAGAGATGATGATAGCTATGACAAAGCATTTCTGCCGCGCCCTTTGACGCGGCATAAGGTGAAAGCGGCTTTCCAACATTCGCATCTTCTCGAAATGGTCTGGCTGTTGTCTTCGCGTAGAGACTGGAGGTGGAGGCCTGCACAAACTTGGAAACCGAGTAGCGCTGGCAAAGTTCGAGCAAGTTTAGCGTGCCGTTTACATTGGTCCGAAAATAGATTTCCGGATCGCTGATGCTTTGGCGAACTCCCGCTCGAGCGGCGAGATTGATGACCGCTTCAAATTCATATTCCTTCCAGAAACGATCCAAGCGCTCACGATCCTGGATGTCAATATTTTCATAATGAAATGCATCTTGGGAGCGTAATCGCTCCAGGCGCCATTGCTTGAGCCGCACATCGTAGGCATCATTGAGATTGTCAATTCCCAGAATTGTATCGCCATTGTCGAGTAATTTTTGCGCTACAAAAGAACCGATGAATCCGGCCGCCCCGGTAAGCAGATATTTGGCCATTACATTCTCAGGATATTCGGGGAGTAAATCTCTTGCCCGCCCATCACATTGCGCGTGTCAAAAATGAGCTGGGCCGATTCCGCAATCGCGGCATAATCCACTGCAAGGTGGTCTGTAATAATTACAACACAGTCTGATTTTTTAACTTGCTCAATAAGATCGGGCACCGATTCGAGGTCCCAACCTTCGTGCTCGATAGAGGGAATATGGGGATCATAATAGGCAACTGCAGCATTTTTTTCCTTCAGCAATCCGATCACATCCAACGCTGGCGATTCGCGCGTGTCGGAAACGTTGGCTTTGTATGCGACACCAAGAATCAATATCCTGGCGTATTTAATTGACTTACCCTGTTCGTTAAGCGCATCCTGGACGCGCTGCACGACGTAGCGCGGCATATTGGTGTTTATTTCGCTCGCCAGGTCTATGATGCGCGCATTGTACTGCATCGTTTTTAATTTCCACGAAAGGTAAAGCGGGTCGATGGGAATGCAATGTCCTCCCAACCCGGGACCTGGAGTAAATTTCATAAATCCGAAGGGCTTTGAGGCTGCCGCATCAATCACCTCCCAAACATCAATTCCCAATCGATCACACATTAAGACCATCTCATTTACCAGGGCAATATTGACCGCGCGGAAAGTATTTTCCAGGAGTTTTGTCATCTCCGCGACTTCCGCCGAAGATACTCGAACGACAGATTCGATCGCCGGTTCATACATCGCCGCGGCGACCTCTGTGCAAGCTTGCGTGGCGCCGCCAATTATTTTTGGCGTATTTTTCGTGGTCCAGTCCTTGCGTCCTGGATCGACTCTTTCGGGCGAGAAAGCAAGGAAGACATCTTCTCCGACCTTAAACCCGGCTTTCTCAAATTCAGGCAATAACATCTCTCGCGTCGTACCCGGGTAAGTAGTCGATTCAAGAACGACCACCATTCCTGGCCGCAAAATTTTAATTATCGATTCGGTGGCTGAAAGAATGTAGGAAAGATCGGGATCCCCAGTTTTGCGCAACGGGGTTGGCACACAGATGCTAATCCCATCGACTTCCCTCAAGGTTCCATAATCATCCGACACAGCGATGCGGCCTTCTGCGACATACGCGGCCAGCGCTTGCGAGCCAATATCCTCAATGTAACTTTTCCCCTGTCGAATCGCCTGAATTTTGGCCAGGTCTTGATCCACACCAATGATCTCAAACCCGGCTTCAGCCAACACCATTACCAGGGGCAAGCCAACGTAACCTAAACCGACGACGCCTATCTTTGCATTGCCTGACTTAAAACGATCGACCAATTCCTTCCCAAGTGGGGGCAAGGCAATCTCTTTTTTTATTTCGAGCATATGTTTTTCTTGCTCCAAAGTTAGAATAGCGATAGCTGCTGCGGGTCCTCAGGCGGCTCATGGGTTGTGGGGGATATATCCGTTACCTGATCAAGATATCCGGGCAATCTGGCAAAATCTTGCATGACGACCTGGCGCAGAGAAGGTTGATGGAGAGCGGCGGCAGGATGGTACATAGGAACAATTAAGCGGCCGTCCACTTGCTTCGCTTGACCATGGATCGCGCTGATGCGCGCTTTGGGAAAATAACGTGCCATCGAAAACCGACCGAGTGTGATGATTGCTTTGGGGTTTATCGTATTTATTTGGCGATCCAAATAAGATGAGCAAGCTTCAATTTCATCGGCCTGTGGATCGCGATTTCCGGGGGGCCTACACTTTACTACATTGCAGATAAACACATCTTCACGTTTTAGGCCGATGCTGGCGAGAAGCTCCTCAAGAAATTTACCCGCCGCGCCTACAAATGGACGTCCTTGTTCATTTTCGTGAAATCCGGGGCCCTCCCCAATAAAAAGCAGCTCAGCATTCGCCGGCCCTTCACCCGGAACCGCGTTCTTCCTGCCGACATGCAATCTGCATAACTTGCAGGCATGCACTTCCCCAGCGATTTGTCCTAAATTATCCGCAGGTTCCATATTTCATCGCCCTAATTATTCTCAGTAGATTGACTTCAAAGCCATGATGTGTGCATCTTCGCTATTATCGCGATAATAGCGCGCCCGCGTTCCGATTACTTCGAATCCAAATTTTTGGTAAAGGCGGATGGCAGCGTCGTTTGATTTTCTAACTTCTAGAGTCACGACCAGAGTTCCTTTTTCAAGAGTTTCTTCGATCGCGGTCCTTAGCATCATTTCACCAATGCCCATTTGACGGAAATCGGGATGCACGGCTATCGTGCTGATGTGCGCTTCATCCATGATAAACCAGTAGCCGATATAACCAACTATTCTCTTCTTGCCATCCTCATTCACCTCGACCACGTGCAGATTGGAGGCGCGGAGATCACTTAGTTCAGCTCGATACGTGCGCTCCGACCAGGGTACCGGAAACGAGAGCTGATCGATGTCAAGTACAACCGGGAGGTCTTCTTCTCCCATTTCACGTATTGCGAGTGAAATCGTCGGAGAACTCACGGAAGCACGCTGTCTTGGGATTGCAGATATACAGGGGCCAATGTTGCCGCGTCATCAACTTCCCCCAAATGGATCCGCGCCCACCCCAACTCAGCCAACATTCCCGGTCGACGGACGCTTTGAGCGGGTGAGGATAAAATTACCAGATCTTCCTCTTCAAGCATTTTGCGCACTTGCGCCTCAATTTCCCCGCAAATAAATGTCTTCTCGCCGAGGTCTGATACGAGCTCATCCCACGTCGTATTTTCAGGTTCAGATTTCGATTCCCATCCTCGGGAACCCCATTTGTACCATAGCGCTGCAATTCGTTTTCTTCCAGCTGGTATGACGGCAATCAGTTTCTCTTTGCGTGTGGGTTGGCCATGCGCAATAATATGGAAGGTAGGAATTGCAACGATTGTTAAGTTATGGACCAGGCACAACCCTTTGCCAAGCGCCATGCCAATTCGAAGACCCGTATACGATCCCGGTCCCTTCGCGACCGCGATGGCCGTGATGTCGGTAATCTGCCGATCGGCTCTACGTAGCATGAGGGCAATCTCGGGCGCTAGTTCGACCGTATGATAACCCTTCGTGAGCCAAACATGCTCGGCTAAGAGTTCTTCACCGCTATGCAATGCCAGACCAATTGATCGCGTAGCAGTGTCGATTGCGAGGAGCATAATTAACCCCCGACGACCACTTTACGAAATTCGCGCAAGAGACGTTCGTATCTCGGTCCGACAGCGTCAAACCGAAGACCACGTTGGGATTCATCCGCCCAATGAAGGTTAACCCAGATCCTCTCCGCGGGAATGGCTTCAGCCACTCTTTCTGGCCACTCAATAAGCAGCAGCCCTCCGTCTTCCAATAACTCTAGAAATCCCAATTCATATATCTCCTGTGTTCCACGGAGCCGGAATGCATCCAGATGGTATATCCTGGCATTATCAGCGCGCCGATATTCATTTATGATCACATAGGAGGGACTAGTTACAGGATCTAGCGATCCCCACCCGCGCGCAATCCCCTTGGCCATGGTCGTCTTACCACTTCCCAGATCGCCCGCCATGCAGACGACATCTCCGGGCTTTAACAATTCCCCGAGTCTTACACCGACTCGGAGTGTTTGCTCCGGACTTCGACTGAGGAATTCGAGTGTTCCTTCGGCTAATATGGGCATCAGCTTGCTGGATTATACGACAGGCAATTTCCACCTACAAGCTCTTTCATTCACAACCCCTCCATGCTACTATCACCGGATGCGAGTCCTCGTCATTTCCGACATTCATGCCAATCTAAACGCCTTGGAGGCAGTACTTGAGAACGCCGGAGAATTCGATGCCACCTGGTGCTTGGGAGATCTCGTCGGCTACGGACCCGACCCCAATGAATGTGTCGATCGCATTCGCGATCTTCCCCAACTCGAATGCCTCGTTGGAAACCATGACCATGCCGCAATCGGATTAATCCCCTTTTCACGTTTCAATAATGATGCACAATCTGCAGCAAGCTGGACCATGAAGACCCTAACCAAAAGCAATCGTGATTATCTGCTCTCCTTACAACCCAGCCTTGTGAACGATACATTTACCCTCGCACATGGAAGTCCACGTGAACCAATATGGGAGTACATACTTGATGCACAAATCGCAGATCGTAATTTTGAGGCATTCAAAACCGACTATTGTCTTGTTGGTCATTCTCATATTCCATTGATCTTTCATCGTGCGTCGGAAATTTCATATTCGGTTCCTTGGGTGGTTCCGGAGGACGGCCCATTTTCGCTGCTGCCGAGGATGATCCTTAATCCAGGTTCGGTGGGACAACCGAGGGATCTGGATCCGAGAGCCGCATACGGTCTCCTTGATCTGGATACAAATACCTGGGAGGCACGGCGAGTTGGGTATGACGTAACCGATGTTCAGCTCAGAATCCTCAAAGCGGGCCTACCCGAAAGGCAAGCGACCAGACTTGTGGCCGGATGGTAGGACGGAACCTATTGTTGCAGTTGGACGTCCAAAGGACAACCGATGCAAATTTTTGAGGAGCGATAAGATGAATCGAAAAAACTTAACCATCATGTTTGCGCTATTATTGGCTGTCTTCGTAACGGGCTGTTCAGCTAGCCCAGCTCTGGAACGGTCCTTTGAAGAGCCCTTCGCCGCCGGCGTACCCGCTGCAGAATTTTCTGAAATCGAGGACCAGGCTATGGCAGACGATCGCGCCGGATTTAACCGCGCAGCCGCTGCCGTCGAACCACTCGTCATCCGAACCGCAAACCTGGTTCTGGTAGTTGAAGATCCCTCCTCATCCGCTGATGCGATTGGAAAGTTGGCCAAAGAATTAGGTGGATTTGTCGTCTTTTCCAATGTTTTCCAAACAAACTTCGGCGATTCTTCAAGTCCGGTAACGCGCGCCTCCATAACTATCCGTGTGCCGTCAGACCATCTGGATGCAGCTCTCGACCAAATTGAAAAAGGTGCGATTGAGGTACGTGAGCGCAGCGTTCGCGGCGAAGATGTGACTCAGCAATATACGGATCTTCAATCGCGTTTGCGAAATCTAGAAGACTCCGAGGAGAAGTTGCGGGAGATTATGGCTTCTGCGGTCAAAACGGAAGATGTGCTGAGCGTGTTCCAAATTCTCTCCAACTTCCGCGAGCAAATTGAAGTTATTAAAGGCCAGATTATTTTCTTCGAGGATTCAGCTCGCCTTTCATCCGTGTCGGTCGAACTCATCCCCGATGAACTTGCCCAGCCACTTCAAATTGGCGGATGGCGTCCAGAAGGTACCGCCAAAAAGGCGCTGGAAACGCTGATCCGGATGCTTCAATTCATCATCGATGCCGGGATATGGGCGGTAATTTGCATCGTTCCCGTTACCTTGATATTGGGCCTGCCCGGGTATATCGTGGCACGAAGAATTCTGAAACGAAGGAAGGCAACACCATCTGATGCACCCAAGGAAGAGACCGCCTAGGTCAAAATTCTTCTCGACTCTTGCCCATGCGCACAAGTGGTTTGTCGGGACGAAATCTCCCCGCCCAGGGGCGCCGCGACGGCGCCCCTGATCATTACGCTTAGGTGCGCGAGTTGGAAATTCCTCTTAGCCAAAACACGTGCCTGCACACCTCGCCGGTCGCTCATTGGTTTGCGTTGTAGTGGCGGGGGATCTCCCCGCTCAAGAGCGCCGGGAGCTGCACATTAATCCGAGCAGGCCGGGAAGAGACGAACCTGACCGGTTACTCGGCAATTGCCTCCCGAATTTGGCCGACAAGAAGGCCGAATTCATGTGTATGTTTCATTCCCAGGTCGCGAGGCCGGGCAAGCGAGTTATCTACGTCCAGTTTAATCCTTCCCGGTCTTGATCCCAGAACGATAATCCTATCCGAAAGTAACACCGCCTCCGAAATTGAATGCGTCACCATAACAACCGTCACTCTGCGCGCTCTCCAAATCCGGTTTAACTCCGTCCCCATCCGCTCTCTTGTCAGCGCGTCCAACGAACCAAATGGTTCATCCAAAAGCAGCAAATCGGGCTGATGGATTAATGCTCGTGCAATGGCCACCCTTTGGGCCATTCCTCCGGAAAGATCCCGCGGATAGCTCTTTTCAAAATCTGTTAATCCCACCAAATCGATGAGTTCCGCTGTTCTTGTTTGAATATGTTCTTCTGAGAGACCCTCGAGCTCCAGAGGCAGCGCAATATTATCTTGAACACTTCGCCAGGGCATTAAATTGGCCTCTTGGAAGACAAATCCAATTCTTCTCCTCGGCTTTGTAATTTGTTCACCTTCAAATATTACTTCGCCTGCACTCGGAATTGCCAGGCCTGCCAGCAATTTAAGCAACGTCGTTTTACCCGATCCCGAAGGCCCCACGACACAGAGAAATTCCTGCTCCCGTATGCTGAATGTAATGTCAGCCAGTGCGCGGAAACCACCATTTCCATTGGGGAAAGTTATTCCCAATCCCGCCACTGAGAGTATTGGCTGCTCATGCTGGCTCATGGAAGAAATTTGTTGCTGTACGCATCTTGCATTTCAAGTGGCTTTTCAAGCATCCCCATTTCCAGGAGAATTTTATGCATATTTAGCCAAGCATCCGGGTCCGATGCGCCCGGAGTATCGGATACCCAGAAGGAAGCGCTCTGGGCTAGCACTTCTTTGAGCACCGCGCTATCCCCTTGCTCCAGGCCCTCCACATAACCTTTGCTGATCTCAAACGCAGCATTCATATCGCCCAGAGTCTCTTCGATTCCACGAAGCGTGGCAGCGACCAATTTTCGTATTAGGTCTGGATCCTCATTTATCGTTTGTTCATTGGTTATGATCCCATTCGATGCAAGTTTAACGTAATCGGCTACTCGGAGTAGCCGGACCGGCAACCCTTGCGCCTTGAGTTGAAGAGGCTCATTGTTAGCGTAAACGACGACTGCATCTTGCTGCTCAGCAAGCATTGCTTCGATTTGGTTATACCCAATGGATTCGAGGATCACTGCATCTTCACGAATTCCCTCGGAGCTCAACAACGCACGAAATCCTATGTACGATGCACCAAAAAATCCGGGGATGCCGATTTTTTTTCCTACCAGGTCTGAAGGCGTATGGATTGAGCTTTCCTCCGGCACCGCAACCGCTACCGGATAATCATGCCACCAGGCCATTACATACACCACCGGCAGCTCCTGGGCGCGTGCCAGCAATACTTGCTCGCCGGAGACGACGGCGAAATCTGCTTCGCCGGCACCCACCAGGGCAACCGCTTCATTTTCTGGAAAATGTTCGATGGCGACATCTATTCCGACATCGGCATAATATCCTTTATCAACGGCGACATAAAAGGGCGCAAATTGAACGTCCGGACGAAATGGCATGATCAAACGTACATTGGTTAACTCTCCACCTGGTTCCAATCCGCCCGATGAACAAGCGCCAATGAGAAAAACAATTACTAGCAGAAGAATAATGGGTCGATAGCTCAAGTGGTTTCTCCTTAAGGTTTCTCGCGCCATGCCAGCAGGCGCCGCTCCAACAAAACGACAATTGAGTAGAGCGAAAGCGTCATGGCGATCAAAGTGATTACCGTTACGAACACCATCGCCGTGTCATAAAGACCGCGCGATACATTGAGTAAAAATCCTAAACCTTTGTCTGCGGCGACGAATTCGCCGACGAGTGCCCCAATGACAGAAAGTGTTGCACCAATCTTTAATCCTCCGAGCAAGACCGGCATTGCGGAGGGAGCTTCCAACTTCAAAAAAATTTGCCAGCGGCTTGCCATAAGCGAGCGCATCAGGTCTTGCAGGTCTTCGGGAACAGAACGTACGGCCATAATTGTGTTAATTAATACGGGAAAAAAAACAATAACAGCAGAAATTAAAATCTTTGAGATCTGCCCGGAACCAAACCAAATAATGAGCAGGGGAGCGATTGCAACCACGGGAATAGATTGCGAAGCAACAATGTAAGGTGTCAGAATTTTTTCTGCGAATTTCGACTTGGCGATTAAATAACCGAGCAAAGCGGCAGCGAGAATTCCGATCGCCAGCCCTCCGAGCACTTCTACCAGGGTTGCCCAGGTGTGTCTCGCAAGACTGCCATCTTCAAGGGATCGAAGAAATCTTGTCCAAACTGCTCCCGGCGAGGGAAGGATGAACTCGGGGATGTTGGTATAATTCGCCGCCGCTTGCCAGAGAACAATCAAGACCAAGATAGTAGCAGGCACAATCAGGTTGATCACTATCGAATCTGGAGAATTAGGAATTAATTTCCCTATTTTTCTTGCGCTTCGGATCCTCCAATTGGCCATCGCTACTATCCTTTAATACAATTAGCCCCGAGCCGTATTTCGCCTCGGGGCATTATCACGAATCCACCAGTCCGCCAGGTTACAATTAAGCCCCGAAGATGATCATCTTCGGGGCCGGCACGTAACGCTACAGGACTGGCATTCGCCAGCTTACCATTGCCTTCTTCCATCCGGACTATACCGTCGGCCCCGGAGTTTCACCGGATCTGCGCGGAATGCGCTCGCGGGCTATACCGCCGGTCGGGAATTGGAATTTTTTTCCTCACCCTGCCCCGAAGGCTTGATTGTTCACTACTTCACATTATACAAACAAAAGGCCGTAGTGGGAGGATGCTTGAAAGCAACTCTCAATAGCACAATTGCCCAGAGTACCCTATTGGCGATCCTTATCATTGATTATTATTTAACCAATGTATGAATAAACAGTTTCGGATTTGCTCCTTGTTAATACTTTTCATTTACCACGATGCAAGTCGTGGAAAGGATCGCACTTACGCCTATCATGACGCCAAAAGGGATAAATGTGCGCGCAAATCCACTCTGCAGCCAACCAATGAACTGATCGGCTTCGCGATCGAATTGCCCGAGATAAAATAATAACAACGACACAGCTCCCAGACTAAAGCTTGCCACAACTGCAGTGATCAGGATCTCAGAATTTTCTTTATTCTTGCATAACAGCCATCTCGCGATCAGGAAAGCACTAATGACGAACAGCATCCCCCAAACTTCAATTCGAAGAATAGATCTACCGGCAAATCGTATGATCCTCAACAGTTGATCAACATCAAAATTTCCATTGGAGAAGTTGATTAGCGCGGCACTTACACCTCCCATCGCTTGCGATTCGCTGCCGCCATTCATGATGTAAAATATCATCCACGTAGCCCCAATTATGAAAAAAGGAATTGTGAAACGCGGAAAATCGATCAAACCTTGCTTCATTATTCGTGAGATGAGAAGGATAGAGAACATGGCGGTGAGACTGTAAAGAATACCCTCGGGCCGGATCCAGCAAGCAAAGCCAAATAGCAGACTGCTTACAATTTGCGCGCGTGGTTCACGCGTATAAATTCCTTCGATACCCCAGACAACCGCCAAGGTGAGATACGCAGCTAGTGGTAGATTGGCAAAACCAGTCGTCGCATGTTCAAACAAAATGGGAACGGTAGCTAACAAGCCGACACCCAGGAGAGAATAAATTTTCTTGACCGCAAATAACCTCCAAAAACGGTAACTGGCGATCAATATGGAGATCAAGTAGAAGGGGAATAATAATTTTGAGCCAGGCAGTAGGTCACCGCTCATCATTCTGAAGAATGAGATCAATAGAGGAATATTTGGCGGATACTCGAATCCCTGGCTTCCCCAAATTCGCGCCCCATCGATCGAATTTTCTAAAGCAATCCCATAGCCTTTCACACTATACGCAGCGATGGCATCCCAGACCGAATACGATCTACCGACACTGATCACAAAAGCAAACAATACCGAGGTGCTTATCAGGATAATGAACACTTTGGATACTAAATCTTCGCTTTGTATTTTAGAAAGAATTGATGTGGGAGCCCATTTTGGCTTGCTTATCCCTATTCCACCGGCTGCCCAAAGACCAATGATGAGAATGAGACTCACAACCACAGAAGTAATCCGTAAATCCGGAATACCCAACCACCACAGAATTAAGATGATCCAAGTAAGCAGCCCTGTTCCTAAAGGAAAGGCCAGACTCAGCAGCGCCGAATATTCAAATGACCTGGAAATAAACCGCGTGAATAGAATCCCGATGAGAAGGAGTACGGCAATGACAAATAAGTCAAGCAAGAAGGCACTTATAGCCACGTTAAACGCATTGGGGGGTTGATTTCACTAAGGTTGGGGGACATAAACGCCATACTCGGCATTAAATTCAATATAGATCTTGGATAGTTCAGCTAAAGCTGATGGGGGAAAATCTCTCACTTTAATAATATAGGTATGCGGTCCGCTTACCCGCAATGTACATTCATCCACTTCATCAGGTCCACAATTGATTATTTCACGCGGAAAGAGAAAATACTGCATGAATCCGACATGATCAGTGGGTGCACCGGAGAAATTTGGCGGGAGGACAACTTTCGCATTAGAAGGAATTGTGACTCGCAAGAATAAGACAAACTCTGCGAATGTTTGATCCCAGGCATTCACAGCACTTTTCTCAATTGATGAAACACCCTTCGAATTAATAATTTGGCTTCCCCATTTTGCTGCAAAGTTTATGAAGGATAAAAATTGAACCAGAACGACAGTTGCGAGGAAAAGCGTAATCGAATGGCGGCGGAAATCAATCTTGAATTTTTGTTTTGGTCCTTGCACTCTTCCGGTCCTCCTTGTGTGCGTGAATGCGAAACATTCTTGAGAGACGGGCCTAAATCTGCTGCTCCTTAATGTTCAGTTCTTGCATGTCTCCCGTCGAGACAAAAACTACTCTTTCGGCGATATTGGTTACGCGATCCCCGATGCGCTCGACATTGTGCGCGCACCAAAGCAAATACGTCGCTCGGGGAGCAGCATCAGGTTGCCGAGCCATGATATCGACCAGCTCATCAAAAATCGCGCGGTAATATTTGTCCATCTCATCATCACGTGCGGCAATTTTTTTGGCACGTTCCGTATCCTGATTAATAAGCGCCTGAATGCTATCGTCGAGCATTTCGCGGCCAAGCTCAACCATTTTGGACAAATCTACGAGAGGTTTTAGGGATGGTTCATCACCCATCAGCAACACTGTTGTTGCGATCCCGGTTGCATGATCTCCCATTCGTTCCAACTCAACAACAATATGCATGATCGCAATCACCTTACGCAAATCCGTCGCCGTTGGTTGCTGAGTGGCGATCAGGGCCAGGGAGGCTTCCTCGATTTTGAACCGTAATTGATTGATGATTTCATCATCGTCAATTACCTGGCGTGCTAATTCTGGATCACGCCCGGCTAATGAGGCATAGGATCGCGCAACGGCTTCGTCGATGAGCTGATGCATCTTGAGAAGGTCGTCCTGAATGATCGCAAATTCGCGATCAAAGGGAGCTCGTAATCCGGAGTTCATCTTTACCTCCTTACCTAACTGCGCCTCATCCTACTCTACCCGAGATATAATCCTCAGTTCTTTGCTCTTGTGGGCGCGTAAAAATATTGTTCGTGATGTCAAATTCGACAAGTTCCCCTAACCAGAAGAGGCCGGTACGATCGGACACTCGAGCTGCTTGCTGCATATTGTGCGTCACGATTACGATGGTGTAGTCATTTTTTAAGCGCAGCATAAGTTCCTCGATGCGCAATGTGTCAATTGGGTCCAACGCTGAGCATGGTTCGTCCATCAAGATAATTTCCGGGCGAACTGCAAGAACACGTGCCAGACAAAGCCTTTGTTGTTCTCCTAATGATAGGTTAAGTGCGCTCTCATCCAAAGAATCTCTTACTTGATCAATCAGAGCGACGGCTTTGAGCGATTCTTCCACCACTTCTTTTAAGCGTCTACGATTATTCACTTGTCCAAGAACCCGGGGGCCAAATGCGACATTATCAAATATCGATTGCGGGAAAGGATTTGGTTTTTGAAAGACCATCCCTACTCTTCGCCGAAGGTCAGCCAGGTCGATACCATCTTGATATATATCTTTTCCATCAATAAGCACTTCTCCTACGATACGAGTGCCGCTAATCGTATCGTTCATCCGATTGATGCAACGGAGAAAGGTTGATTTGCCACATCCGGAGGGCCCTATGAGTGCAGTAATTTCATTTTGACGAATCGTAAGCGAGATGTCACTTAAGGCTTTGAAATGTCCATAGTAAAAGTCGAGATCACGTACTTCTACTTTGGCATGATTGCCACTTGATTTCATACCCAGGATTTTACACCAGGTCACTACTCTACCTTGAAGTTTGATCGCCGCCAAAATATAATTTACCGGTATGTATACCAATCTACGAATGAAAGTTCTTCTCTTGGCCCTTCTCCTGGGCGCCTGTTCCGGGCCTGAAGATTCCGCATCCCTAGGATCTACACGTGCAATTAAAAATAAAGGATCTGACACAATTGTTAATCTCGCTCTTGCTTGGGCGGAAAGCTATCAGGATCAGAATCCCCAGGCCAGGATTTCGGTTACCGGAGGAGGATCAGGCACTGGAATTGCTGCCCTGATCAATGGGACAACAGATATCGCGAATGCCTCACGCAGCATCAAAAGCGAGGAAATTGCGAATGCGGAAGCGAATGGGATAACACCAGTAGAATTTGTCATTGCGCGCGATGCCATCGCCATTATCGTCAATCTGCATAATCCCGTTGACCGATTAACAATTCCACAAATCTCTGACATCTACAGTGGGAAGATAAACAATTGGTCCGAAGTTGGAGGCGAAGATCGTCCCATTGTTCGTCTTTCGCGAGAAACCAACTCAGGTACCCATATTTATTTCCTTGAAAATGTGCTGCGCCAGGGTAATAAGGAGGATAAAACTTTTTTCTCTTCGAACACGCTGCTTTTGCCATCGTCTGAGGGAATCAGCGCGGAAATCCGACAAAACCCGAATGCCATAGGCTACGATGGATTAGGCTATGTGACGGCAGATATAAAGGTTATCGCTGTGGCACGCAATGATTCCGAGGATTACATAATGCCCTCGGCAGAAACGGTAAATAATTTTCGATACCCAATTGCCAGAGACCTTTACATGTACACCGCCGGCGAGCCAAAAGGCGCCATCCTTTTGTACATCGAATGGTTACTAGGAAGCGACGGCCAATCGATCGTCAGCGAATTGGGGTTTGTCCCCATCCTCCAATAAGGGTGCAATGAAAAGTAACAATTGGACGGAAGCCATCATCACGGGGTTAATTAAATCGGCCGGCTACTCGGCCATATTAATTGTCGGAATCATATTTATTTTTCTCTTTCGGGAGGGATCGCCGGCGATTGTAGAAGTTGATTTATCTTCCTTATTTAATCTGCGCTGGTATCCCATTGAAGGTTATTTCGGCATCCTGCCTTTGTTGGGAGGCACGCTCCTCGTAACCATTGGAGCAGGTCTCATCGCAGTCCCCTTTGGCCTTGCCACTGCCATATACATCAGTGAAATAGCACCGCGTTGGGCGCGTGAAATATTAAAGCCCCTTGTCGAAGTACTTGGCGGCATCCCCTCCGTGCTTCTTGGATTTATCGGCATTCTCGTTCTCGCTCCATTTGTCAGAGAATTTTTGCACCTACCTACCGGGCTCACTGCGTTAACCGGAGCGATTCTCCTAGGAGGGATCGCGATTCCAACCATCGTCAGCGTGTCCGAGGATGCACTCGACGCGGTACCGAAAACGTACCGCGATGCATCTCTCGCTCTGGGTGCCACGCGCTGGCAGACGATATGGCGCGTGACCCTGCCCGCTGCAAAATCCGGCGTTCTAACCGGCATAATGTTGGGCGTCGGTAGGGCGATTGGTGAAACGATGACGGTCATGATGGTGACAGGCAATGCACCTGTGATGCCAAGGGGAATAAGTGCACTGTTTCAACCCGCCAGAACCATGACCGCTACCATAGCGGCCGAAATGGGCGAGGTGGCCAATGGTAGCGTTCACTATCATGTGCTCTTCCTGATCGGAATCATACTTTTCTTACTATCACTCATCGTCAATATTGCCACCGCCAGCGTGGTCTTCCGTCAGCGGAAGCGCGCGGAACGCATTTTATCTTGAATATGAGCACTTTTTCGCCAAAGTTGGTCCGCCATTCAAGTGAAAATGATGGAGGCAACTTAATCGTTAAGGTACGCGCAGGCAAAATGGCAGACCTATCGCTCCGCGGAGTTTCGAATTAATCGATGAACAGTTTATCATCACGATTTTCCAGTTGGCGACATACACGAGGGACGCGTGATCGCAATCTCATTCAATCGCTCGGGTTCGCCGCCCTCACAGCTGCTGCCCTGGTGACCGTATTCCCAATCGTTCTCGTCGTTGGATTTGTCTTTTGGAATGGGGCGGAGGCAATCTCTCTGGAATTTATTACCCAAATGCCCAGCGACGGTATGCGCGCTGGCGGAATTCTACCGGCAATTGTCGGAACAATATGGCTGACAATTGGGACAGGTGTCATTGCCGTCCCCCTGGGAATTGGAGCCGCCATTTACCTTGTCGAGTATGCGCAGGAGAGTCGATGGACGCGAATTATTCGTATTGCCATCATCAATTTGGCCGGCATTCCGTCTGTGGTTTATGGATTATTTGGGCTAGGCCTTTTTGTCCTTTTATTACAATTCGGAACGAGTATCCTCGCTGGGTCACTCACATTGGCAATCATGACCTTGCCCGTTATCATCACAACGACGGAAGAAGCACTACGATCCGTTCCCAATAGTTTTAGAGTGGTAAGTATTTCCCTCGGTGGCACAAAATGGCAGACGATCCGTCGCATCGTCCTTCCGCAAGCCTTACCGGGAATACTCACCGGCGTGATTCTTGGCCTTGAAAGAGCGGCCGGAGAGACGGCCCCGATACTTTTCACGGCTGCTGCCTTCTTCCTTCCGCGACTGCCATCGTCGATGTTTGATTCAACAATGGCCCTGCCGTATCATCTTTTCGTCATCTCGACCCAGGTGCCCGGCATGCCCATCCAAATTCAATACGGAACGGCAATCGTTCTGCTCACGTTTGTGCTGGGGATGAACATCGTCGCAACGATTATTCGATCACGCGCGCGTGCAAAACGCCAATGGTAAAACGGCAGTTCATTTCTCTTTGCATCTGGCACAGGAAAATGCAGTTGACTAGCCAATGAATGAAATCGTTGCTCCCGAAACGAATGATTACAAGATCGTAATCGAAGACCTGAGCGTCGCCTATTCCGACGGCACCGAATCCTTGAGAAATATAAATCTTAAAATCCCGGCTAATTCAATTACAGTGCTATTTGGCCCTGCAGGAGGAGGGAAGTCCACCCTGCTGCGAACGCTTAATCGATTAAATGACCTTGCTGATGTGATTGAAACATCGGGACATGTTTGGTTAGATGGTAAAGACGTGCTCGATCCTGAGCACGATACCATCGCGCTGCGAAGAAAAGTAGGCATCGTCTTCGCCAGGCCAATCGTCTTGCCGATGTCGATCCGTCAAAACCTTACCTATGGCCTGGAACTAGCTGGAAAAAAAGATAATGGCGAATACCAGAAAATTGTCGAAGATAGCCTTATCGCCGCTGCGCTGTGGGAGGAGGTACGGGGGCGTTTGGATGATCCTGCGATCTCCATATCGGGGGGGCAGCAGCAACGCCTATGCCTGGCGCGCGTCCTTGCATTGCAACCCGAAGTCATCTTGCTCGACGAACCCACGTCAGGCCTTGATCCGATTTCGACTGGAAAAGTAGAGGCATCTCTGTATGAACTGGCCAAGAAGTACACTATCGTGCTCGTCCCCCATTCCGTCCAGCAAGCCGCCCGGACAGCAGATCGTGCAGCTTTTTTTCTGGGGGGGGAGCTGATCGAGTACGCGGAGGGCAAGAAAATATTTACCAATCCGCAAGACCAACGAACCGAAGATTACGTCGAAGGGCGCTTCGGATAAGGGGCATTGTTAGCCGCATTCAATTCGAAGGAACACCAATGTTCTTCTTAATATACAAGCCGTAACCGTTGCATTTACCTCTGGTGATGAATCTACCAGAAACTTGGTAGGGAATTTCGACTTTTTCGCGTAAACTAATCTTTAACAGGCGCTCCCGTTGTGCTGGTGGCCTCACCGGTACAACGGGTTTTCTTTTGCGAATAGTTGGAATGACATTGAATCGCAATCTTTTTTGTATTCAAAATGTGAGGGTATCGTCTCCCATGTCATTCCATGTGCAGCTGAAAATTCCCTCGATGATTCTTATTTGTAGTTGAGCCCACTATGGATTCCTCTTTCACAGATTACCAACTCGCCCGGATTGGCCTGCAGGGCAATATGAACTCAGCAAAGAAGTTCGATCTTCTCCCCTGCATTTTCCATGGAAGTGCAATACGCCTGGAACCTGGATTACTTCGTAAAAAAAATGCCGCGTAATAGCTAGGGAAACAAGCCCGTGGATTTCCCCTTTTTAGCCCTAACTTCATTCGGCCCATAAACCATACTCTGGAGTGGGGCTGTCCCAATAGGCCAATACTTTCGATAGTAGGATAGAAATCCGAATTCTTTTAATTAGCCGCTGTCCGATCTCGGGTGTGAGGGCGACTGGCCAGTCGCCCTCACTACGTCTAGTTTGTGATAAGGCACATTACAAAATCGCTCTATTGGGACAGTCCCCGCAAAATCAAAGCTTTTGCACGCCAGGATGGTCCAGCTTGAAGAAGCGAGGTTTCCACGCCCCTTCGGCATCTTGAACACGTCTTCGTAAGCAAACCTGATTAAGGAGGCACCGGGTGCGGCAGGAAAAGTTTTTTATCTCAGCCAATCAGGATTAAGCGGCAAGCAATTTATTTATATCGCCCTCGCTAACGGGTCCCTCCCTAAGGATGTGCGGCTCCGCGCCGGTGCAGTTAACGACAGTTGAGGGAACCTGCCCAGGCGTTTCACCGCCATCGATCAGCAGCTCGAATGATCCATCTAATTGCTGAAGAACTTCGACGGCCGTCGTCGGACTCGTGCTCCCCGATCGATTTGCGGATGTGACGGCGAGTGGCCCGACCGCGCGGATTAAGCGCAAGACAAATGGATGATCCGGCATTCGAACACCAAGCGTCTCGTCGGGACTCAGCTCGCCTGGGAGAGCTGGATCGCGATTAAGCACAAATGTGATTGGCCCGGGCCAAAATTTATCCATGACTCGTCGCGCATAGTCGGGGACCGATGTGGCAATCTGCATCAGCTGCTGATGGGTCGCGATTAGAACTGGAATGGGTGCTTGTCGAACCCTCTTCTTTACCAAATACAGCCTGAGTATCGCTTGGCTTATTCGAGCGGAGGCGGCAATGCCGTATACCGTATCCGTAGGAAACGCAACCAGCCCACCTGCCTGAAGGACCACTCGCGCCCGGTGGATACTCGCAGTCTCTTCAATAGCGATGATCTCGGTTTTCATGAATATGCAATTATGTTTCGAAAACAACGACGCGGTTATATCCCGCGAGATCTTTGCTGATCCTCACAGGGGCCCGAGGGAAACCCAAACGAATCATTGATCGAACTTCCTCGTCTTGGCCTTCCCCAATTTCCAATACAACGCTTCCTCCTGGGGCCAGAACTTTGGCAACTTCGGCAATAAATCTACGCAAATAAATAAACCCGTCTTCGCCGCCATCCAGGGCGAGGCGTGGCTCCCAACGCCCAACCTGGAGATTATTTAATACTTTTCTTGGAATGTAGGGGAGATTTGCACATACCAGGTCAAATTGCCCACGTATACCTGAAAATAGATCGGTTTGCACCAAATCTATTCGATCGCCAATTGCATGATTCACAATATTCTGCGCGGCAGTCCGCAGGGCTTGCAAGGAAATATCGGTTGCGACCACGCCGAGAGATCTCATTTCGAGCAAGAGAGAGACCGCAATACAACCCGAACCAGTACCCACTTCAAGCACCTTCAGGACGCTCCTGTTGTTACGAAGGAGTCCAAGGGCTTCTTCAACCAAATGTTCTGTTTCCGCTCTAGGGATGAGCACAGAAGGATTAATCTGAAATCGCCTTCCAAAAAATTCCCATGTTCCAAGGATATATGGCAACGGTTCGCCATGTGCGCGGCGCGCAACGAGCCGCCGATATTGCACATCTTCTTGAGCACCTAGTCTTGATTTTGGATGAGCTACCAACCAAGTACGACTGTTTTTCATTATCTTGGCCAGCAATACCTGGGCATCGAGCCTCGGGGATTCGCTAATTGGCCCGATCATTTTTTGTGCGTTTTGAAGCACTTGGTTTACAGTTGGGGGCGAGAAATTTTTATTGCGTGTTTGCACGTAATCGTTCTGCTTCTTCGCGGGTTGCCAATTCATCAATGAACATATCGAGTTCACCATCGAGAACCGCAGGCAGATTATGAGAAGATAGTTCGATTCTATGATCTGTCACTCTGGATTGAGGGAAATTGTAGGTCCGTATTTTTTCCGAGCGCTTGCCAGACCCAACTTGTGCTCTCCTATCCGCATCTTCGGCAGCCTGTTTTTCCTGGATAGCAATATCGTACAGTCGCGCGCGCAGAATACTTAATGCGCGCATTCGATTTTGCAGTTGCGAGCGCTCATCCTGACATTGCACCACTATGCCGGTCGGAAGATGGGTTAGACGTACGGCGGTCGAATTTTTTTGGACGCTTTGACCCCCTGCCCCAGCAGATCGATAGGCGTCCATTTTGATATCTCTATCAGGGATATTTATCTCGATCTCGTCTGCTTCGGCTAGTACGGCGACTGTCGCTGTTGAAGTATGAATCCGGCCCTGGGATTCGGTTTGTGGCACGCGCTGGACACGATGTACACCAGATTCATACTTAAGTCTTGAGTACGCCCCTTTGCCACGCAATTCAAAAACAATCTCCTTAAATCCACCGATTCCGGTGTCATTTTGGGAAAGAATTTTTGATTTCCAATGCATACGGTCAGCATAACGGCTGTACATTCTGAATAGGTCCGCCGCGAATAATCCCGCTTCATCGCCGCCGGTGCCTGCGCGAATTTCTACGATTACATTGCGATTGTCACGTGGATCGCGTGGCAGAAGCATGTCTTTTAACGATGCCTCTAGTGATTTCATATTTGGCTTCAACTGCTCTATCTCAGCATCCGCTAAATCACGCATTTCTTGATCATCTGAGCCACGCAGCGCATTTGCTTCTTCAAGCTGCTCTACCAACGATAGATAATTACGATAAGCCGTCACTATGGGCTCCAGATCGGATCGCTCGCGCGCTAAACCGGCCACCTTCACATGATCTTCTGCGGCGGCGGCTATTTCTATATCAATTGCTTCAAATCGCTCTGCAATCCCTGCCAATTTATCGAGCATAGTCTTCACCCATAATAAATAACCCCGCAGCAAGCTGCAGGGCATCTTCATCGGATGGGCTGCCGCCCCAATTAGTCCAGCTTGCCATGCATCCCCGTAGCGAGTTATTCCATTGCGTGCAACGGGCTATTCTGGATTTTTCCCATAGAAAAAGCTTATCGAGGGACTACCTCCAGACCCCCGCCGGCCATTCATCCCCGCATCAAGTTATAGGGTCTGTCTGGATTTTTCCCATAAACTCCGACGGCTTTTGTGGGAGGCGCCACGATTGTACCATGCGGTGTTTCACGCTCTGCATTATGTGTTACGTCAAACGGAGCTGTTACTATCCCTCAAGTCGACCTCATTCGGAGCACAAAGATCCCTCCATGGTCCACCTCGCCAATTTCCTGGGGAACTTATTAAGCGTCTACAGCGTCTTTGACATATCGCAGTCTAATACGCTGGGAGGCTTCCAATGAGCAAATTTTCCGCCATAATTCGATTTGGGCTTTTCGTCACAACCATCGCCATTCTCACGCCAACAGCATTTGCAGACGGGATAATCATTCCGCAACCTCCTCAATGTGATCCGGGGCCCTGCACTTCCCCCATCCCCATCACCCAGCTGGCAATCGAATACCATCATGTGCGCGTTAGCATTGATGATCAAGTCGCTACAACGCATGTTGATCAACTATTTCGCAATGATAACGACTGGCAAATCGAAGGGACGTACATATTTCCGATCCCCAGGAATGCAACCATCAATGAGTTTATCCTTTGGATTGATGGCGTAGCAGTTGAAGGAAAAGTCCTCACCCGAGAAGAGGCCAGACAGATTTATGAGGAGATCGTGCGCACGATGCGCGACCCCGCGCTGCTCGAGTACATCGATCGTGGCGCCGTGCAGGCATCCATTTTCCCCATCCCGCCCGGCGGGACGAGCAGGATTGAACTAGAGTACACCGAAATATTATCTGCTGAAAATGGATTGCTTCATTATGTTTACCCGTTAAATACGGAAAAGTTTTCGACAGAGCTCTTGGAGGATGTGAGTATTTCTGTTCGAACAGAATCCTCCGTTCCCATCCGTGCGATCTATTCCCCGTCGCACGAGATTTCACTCGATCGGATGGATGAATACGGTTTCATTGCCGGCTACGAAGAATCAAATGTCCTGCCTGATAAGGATTTTGAACTTTATTTTTCAGTCGCCAAAGAGGATTTTGGTTTGAACCTTGTATCCTTTCGTGATCCTTTCGCGGAAGATGAGGATGGTTATTTCCTGCTGCTCGCGGCGCCCAGCCTGGAGGTCGATCGCGAGAAGAGCATCGCCAAAGATGTAATCCTTGTTCTCGATCGATCGGGAAGTATGGAGGGTGAAAAGTTCCGCCAGGCGCAGGAAGCGCTTAAATTTGTTTTGGATCATCTCAACCCAAAAGATCGTTTCAATATTATCGTGTTCAGTACGGGGACAAACGCATACGCTTCATCACTTCAGCCGGCTTCTCAAGCATCCGACGCGAGAAAATGGATTGATGGCTTATCTTCGAGAGGTTCTACAGATATTAATCTAGCATTGCTGGAAGCCCTTACGATGGTTGGTGATGAGCGCCCCACTATGCTGCTCTTCCTCACCGACGGTTTACCTACAGAGGGAATTACCCAGAGCGAGCAGATATTAAACAACGTCTCCGCTGCGAGCCCCTCGAATGTGCGTTTATTTTCCTTCGGTGTTGGTTATGACGTGGATACTCTGTTGCTTGATAGCTTGTCGCAAGAAAATCATGGCGCGACAACGTATGTAAAGCCGAATCAGGAGATCGACGAGGTAGTATCAGGTTTTTATTCCAAAATCACTGATCCGGTCCTTACTGACCTTCACCTCGATTTTGGAGACATCACAGTTTATGACGTTTATCCCGATCCGCTGCCTGATCTCTTCTCAGGATCACAGTTAGTGCTCGTCGGGCGTTACAAAGGTAGAGGCACGGAAACGATCGAACTGCTTGGCGAGGTAAATGGTGAATTTCAATCCTTTTCTTACCCAGAACAACGCTTCAAAGCACAAGGAGGACCCACATTTCTCCCTCGCCTTTGGGCTACGCGCAAGATTGGTGCGCTGTTGAATGCAGTGCGTCTTAATGGGGCAGAGCAGGAATTAATCGATCAGATCGTAAAGCTCAGCATTCGCTACGGCATTATCACCCCCTACACTTCCTACCTTGTCACGGAGGCCGACACATTCGGCCTGGATGCCCAAGAATCGATCGCTTCTGAAGCCTACAGGGAAATCCTGGCCACATCAGCCCCAGTCTTTGGTGCAGATGCTGTAGAGCGTGCTGCGGATGAAGCTGCGATTAGCAGTGCAGAAATTCCTGCAGCGCTGCCGAAGAGTTCACTGGATCTTGTGCGCATCGCTGGAGCGAATACATTCCGCATGCTGGATGGCGTATGGATCGATACTCGATTTGATCCTGCAGCGATGGATAGTATTCGAGTTCGCTTCCTCTCCGACGAGTATTTCGATCTAGCTGCCCTCAGTGAAAATATCGCCGCGGCATTCGCCTTGGGCGAGCGCGTGCTCATCGTAGTCAATGATGTTGCCTACAAGGTTGTGGGGACCGATGACGAAGGCGATGAATTATTAATTCTGGAGATGGCACCGGAGGATATCGTTACTAATCTGACCGACGAGATCATGGCCAGCCTACCAGGCCTGGAACAGGAAGCAGGCTCGTTTGGATGCTCGGGTCTGGCGCTTGGTCTTGGCTTGGTGATTCTCCCCCTGAGCCGCAGAAAGCGTGGGCGAGCATGACGCCCTTGTGCAGATTTTACTTAGATGGATGACCAGGATATTTTCAACCTTACAGTTGATCAGAATCAGGGAAATGTGTAGGGGCGCCGTCTCGGCGCCCTTGGGCGGGGAAACCCCGCCTCTACAACATCACCATTTATCGTGGGCTGGGTTTCCTATACCTGTACGTTCCACGTTGAAATAAATAATCATTTTGCTGCCCATCGGTTTCGCGTGGTTCGTCCCCCGACGAAGCAAATTCCAGATCGATGAAAATTATTAGAATTCCTGTGAAATAGCGTCAGCGTACGAGCGAAGCAAGAACATGAGGGAATGAGACTACCCGTTCATTAGGAGATAGGCTTCGCCTATCTCCCAAGCTATCGGGGATACCCGATAGTCTTATGCTTCGACCCTACATCCGTTTTCTATGCTATGAGGTATCCCAGGGCCGTTTTTCAATCTTGCGCTTGTCTCAGCTGAATCCTAATAAATCCAACAGCACAAGATCTAACTTGATCCCCCGACTCGAATTCCATTCGATCCTATGCATCATCATCGCTCTAGCGAAATAGATCGGGGCGCTGATCTCAAAACCACCCATTATTCACGCATTCCCCCAAAGGGCATATCTAGGTCATATTGAAGATCGGGGATTGTGCGAGTGCGCATTCGCACTCTCGAGAGAGATTTCAAGTTGCAATTGAGGCAGCCCGATAATAAGATGTATTTAGGGGGAACACGCTTCGGAAGGAGGGAAACTGTAGGTGCACAAACGCAAATTCATCTATCGCACCGTGTTGTTGTCCGTGATAGCGGTCAGTATGATGCTATTCCCTCTCGCCTCCGGAATCTACAGCCAGAGCTCTCGAGCATATGCCGGGCAATCTTTTACCACCGTTGTGCCCCCAATGCCACATTTGCGGCACCTGTCGGGACGCCGGTAGCCATTCCAACTCCCATCCCGACCCTTGGTCCGGGGCAGTATTTTGAAGAAGACAACAAACCAGTTGTATCGTTGATTGAAGGTGGGGACAAGCAATTTGGGTATGGTCCCTTGAAAGATAATCCCAGCTTATATGCAATGTGGGTGACCGACGAAGATGGGACGCACTATTTTGTTGTTCCTAAAGGGGACGATAGCTTACTAGGAGATAAAGATCCATTAACAGACCAAAAGGCTAAAAAATGGTTTTAATCAATTCATCGAAGATCGGGACAAGACCGTAACTGATATGCGGAGTAAACGAGATGACATCCATGCGCACCAAAGATCAAGGGAGATAACATTTTATACTGTAAGCGCTATTGTTGGATTTGTAGCGGGATTTTGCATAGTTGTAACCCTTGGGGTATGTGGAGCTGCGGTTGCAATTGGTGCGCCTATAGCAATTAAAGTAGGTTCGGAAGGATTTGTAGACAATGCAGAGCGGGAGAGTGATATTGATAGATTATCGACCTTGGAGGACAGTCTTGTAAAAGAGGAAGCAAGACTACAAGGGAAATTTGAGGTAGCAAAGGCATCCGTGTCAAGCGCATAATAGGAGCCATCACTGATGAAAGCGAAGAAAAACATTCTCTGGTCCCGTAGACTACTGCTGGTTTTAGCGGCGCCGGTTATTTGGTTTGGTCTGGCCTCCGGTGTGTTCGCTCTATCAACCAGAAGCATCATTTTAGGAGCCATCGAGATAATTGCTGCCTTTGCCATCCTATTCCTAGTAACCAATAAACGTGTAGGTGAGTTCGTAGAGGGACGACCCATAAAAAGTATTTCTCTTGTTTTCGTCGTTTTGTATTTGATATTTCTTGGCATTTCCAAAATCGATGATCTAATGACAACTAAAATATATTTTTTGAATGAAATAGATTTTCCCAATGTAATCTTAATTGTTTCTGCTATTGGATATCTACTATTTCTTGCACTCGTAATCTTTGATCTTTTGAGGTTGATGAGATTGAATGAGGACTGATCCAATGTTCATCGAACGGATTGGAGAAAAAGGTTAATCCTCAGTTTTGTTATATTCTGGGTTTGGGGAACGAGTTTTTCTGTTTTGTTGGAGTTTGGTTCTGCCAATCCTGAACAATTAACGGGTATTCGTTTAATTGGGGAGACCGTATTGGTTATTATCCTTTATTATTTTTTAATTAATCGTATTATGTGATTCGATTGGACTACTATTAACAAAAGACAATTCTCAATCCTTTGATACCTTCTATGGGTGTTCTATCCGCTGCTTGCTGCTGGCATATACGGTGTATCTCTCCTAATTAGAGTGGGTTCAGATTTTTTTTGAGCAGCACAATGGTGATTATTTCAAGAATCGGATCTTTCGGGTTAATGATTCTTGTAATTGCGATGTTGGTTATCTTCAATCGCTGGCATAGGGCCTTT
>JADFRQ010000107.1 GCA_022561215.1 Chloroflexota bacterium
AGCTCATGTCCGCCCCCACATTTGGCAACCCTTTCATCAAGAAATACCCTTGGTCCATGTGGCGTTTGATGGTGCCAAAAGGATGCTCGGCTATTGTCTTACGCAACTTTACCTTCTCGGGTTCGTCTTGGACACGGGCTTCCATTTCCTCCAGCACATATTCATAAACCCAGCGGGTGATGCGGCGACCGCTCTTGTTGCGGGTACACGCGTGCTTGAGAGCACAGCCTCCACAAGCAGGTGTGGCATAGTACCTCCGCTCCCGTCCCTTCTCGGTAGTCTGAAATCGGAAGGTGAGCTTCTCTTCGACCAGTAGCAATCCTTCTCCTGATCGTAGAGGAAGTCTTTCTTTGTAAATAAGCCTAAATTCTTGTTGGCGGAGGTATCCGGCTTGGGGATGTAGGGAGTGATGCCTTCATCCACGCAATCTAACACTTCTTGCCCATCGTAAGGGCCAGCACATCGAGTTCTTCTACCCCAAGGCCTGCTTGGCTCGCTTTGCCATCTGGCTCAACAAGCTTCGATCGGTCACCTGATTGGTGACTGCATGATCCAGGATCAACTTATGCTTCTCATCCACACTCACCTGGACGTTGTAACCCACCTGGGTTCGAGGCCCTCCGGCCAAGGGCATGGAGCGGCGGGTGAGTGAGATCTGTGTTTCGCCGCTTTCTTCCATTTGTTTCTGGAAGCCTTTGTACTTCTTCATACGCTCCCGCAAGGTTTTAATCTTTTCCTTGAGTTCCTCTGCTGTGGGCCTATATTCATCAGGCTCATTTTCGTCGTTCTTGTCCAGCTCATCGAGGTAGGCGTCAATTTTTTTGTCGATGTCCTTCATGCTCCGCTTCAGCCTGCGATCGGTGAAGTTGCGGCCTTTATTGTTGACGGCTTTGAACTTGAACCTGTCGCAGACAGGCGCCGTCAGATAGCCACTAACTCGCCGCCAAAGAGATCCAGGTCCCGGCAGAAGCGGGTAAAGGCTCGGCAACCTTCGCGGACCGACTTCCCATTATCCCGGCGGAAGTTGGCGATGGTCTTATGGTCCGGAGCCAACCTGCCTGTGAGCCAGAATACCTCTACGTTGCGATGGGCTTCCTTTTCCAGCAAACGACTGGAGCGAATGCGGTTGAGGTAGCCGTAGACATACAGCTTCAGGAGAACGCCAGGATGATAGGGAGGGCGACCGGTTTCCTTGAGCACCGAATGCGAGAAGCCAAGCGCCTGCGGGTCCAAGCCTTCCACGAAGGCGTCGATGAAGCGGGCGGGGTTGTCTTCGCTGATGTATTCATCTAAGGATTGGGGGAAGAGCGTCAACTCGGAGCCTTCGATATAGTCCATTTGCCCTCCGGATTCGACAAGACGTAAGCTTGAGTCTATTATCGCATTGGAGAGGGCTTTTTACACAGACTCTCGCTGCGTCTGGCGGCTATACGGTTGTGCAAAGTAATTTTGTTAGAGTAGTGTTGAATTCATTCAGGCCCAGAGTCATTTGAGACCCGCCGCAGATGAGCGCGAGGCAGTTAGGCATTAATTTGCATTTTTATATTGCATCGTCTTGAATTCCTCTGTATAATCACCAACATATTTGGTTATATAACCACTCTATTAGGTTATATGGCTGATTGGTTTGGTGATGATGATGCTTCAACCAATTCTGGGTTCAGAAAATTCCGAGAGGACTTTGATCTATATTTTGGCGCGTGATGAAGCATACGCGACAGAAATTGCGCGCTACTTCAACACCAATCTATATGGCATTCAGAGGCAGCTAGAAAAACTTGAGCTTGGTGGCGTATTGGTAAGCTGGACATCAGGACGAACTCGAATATATAAGTTCAATCGCCGTTATCCATTCCTGGAGGAATTAAGGGCTCTTCTACAGAAGGCACTATCGTTTTACCCTGCAGATGAAAGAGAAGACCTATTGATTTACCGCCGAAGACCGAGGAGGCGAGGAAAACCCCTGTGAAGCCTATTTCTGAGATGTCACAAGCTGAAATTGGGGCATTCATTCAATCTCAATTGCGAAGGGATGGCATTGATGTTGTTCTTTCAGGAGGGGCTTCCGTCGCCATATTCAGCGAAGGTAAGTATGTATCCAAAGATCTCGACATGGTTCCAGAATTCTTCCTGAATCGACGAAGGCTGTCAGATACCATGATGAAGATGGGCTTTGAAGAACCAAAATCCCGATACTTCATTCACCCTGATTCAGAGCACATCGTTGAATTTCCTCCTGGTCCATTAAGCGTTGGGAGTGAACCAGTAAAGGAAATCATTGAGATTGAGTATGTAACGGGGATCCTCAGGGTGATATCAGCGACTGAGTGCGTAAAAGATAGACTTGCGGCCTTCTACCATTGGGATGATAAACAAAGTCTAATTCAAGCTGTCTTAGTAGCGTTAAGAAGTAACGTTGATCTTGATGAGATAAAACGATGGTCACTTGTGGAATGTTTCGCTGAGAAGTTTGACGAGTTCCGCACCCAGTTAATGAAGGGAGCATAAGTCAAGTCGGCAATTTTCTTTGGGGGGTCTTTTTAGTTTCATGCGAGACCATGCTGGATGTGGATTTCTAAATCCATGAATGAATCCGGGACATTGGTGTCAGAAAATTCTCACAACATAGGTAACACATATTATCAAGACATGGGTAACACTTTCTTCGTGAGGAGGTGTGCACATGCCTGGCAAAGGTGTTACCGCAAGCGAGCAACACCAGCATTTCCTCGAGGACTACCAAAGAAATTTCTACTCCATTACCGAACAGGCCGCGCGGTTCGTGTCGCTTCTACGAGAATAAGTGGCACCGATCGAAGACTCCCGCGTAATGAATTATACGGACTCCTGAAGAGGTGCTCCAGTTTGATGACCTAGCCAATTTTGCGACCGATGGTTAGCAGCCGCTGATCGCCCAATCAGCATCATGAGAAAGGTTTGACCGATGTACGTGCTTGAGGAGAAAGAAATCGAGTTACTGCGAAGACTGATTGGTATGACAAGTCTACGGCTCTATACACTCAACATGTCAGTCGATTGGGGCAAGTCGGCGCTTGTTCCTGATCTTTCGATCGCGGTTGGGCAATTCGAATGGCTGATCCTTGGCAGTGAGATCGGATATCTCGATGAACACGCATACGAGTTCAACTACCTGTCGGTTTCCACCTCGGATTCGCCTAAAGGCGCCAAATACATTGAGGACGCCCAAGGCCACAAGATATTGGATAAGTTTGTGGGACACATCTCGATTGGCCGACCAAACCGTGTTGATTACATTGAGGTTCTCAGATTTCATGGGCAGATCGACGAACACGGCGACCCGGGCGTCGAATACGATGGAGGACTGGTAATTGGTTTGGATGATGGCCGGCCGAATAGACCTCGTATTGGATCGTGCTCCTGCCGCGCTAATGCACTTCACTATGGACGATTCATCCATTGACAAGGTGCTGAGCCACAGCAAGTCTCAAATCAATCTTCGATCGTAGGATTCGAAAGCGATTCAGAATCTTCGCGAAAGAGATAAGGAAATTAAGCCTTAGTCTTAATGTGCCTGGTGTTTATGTGCTCTCGTTGCGTCTGCACAATTGTAAGTTCCTAACCTCATCCTTATGCAATGTCTGCGGATAAGAGATCCCATACCTGCTCAAGCGTTCCTTTCACGGTTCTTCCACTTGAGCTTCAATAGCTTTGCAGGAAAGGGGCCCTAATTGTTCGAATTATTGCCACCGCGCCACCCTGACCGGCAGCCCGAGAATCCTCAGGATGCGCTGATAAAGTGATCGCCTCTTCAAGAGGATTCCTCTTTTCCCCGATCGCCCGCACTTCGAATGACATAAATCGGATTAGATCGATAGCGCGTACCTTGCTCAGGACAGCCAAAAGGTGTTCCGGTAAAAAAATCTGCTATTTGCCTACTTTACGAGTTTCTTGACTTACTCCGCAGGCCCGACCCTATGCAGCGAATGAAGTTAAAATACAAACAGCCACAATCATCTTCGGCAACACGAAAGGAGTTCATTTTGGGCGAACAGCGCTACGGCGGGATTGAGGCGGGAGGGACCAAGTTTATTTGCGCAGTGGGGGATAACGCAGAAATCTTCGAAGAAGTTCGCTTCCCGACCACCGATCCCGGTGAGACAATTGCGAGGGCGATCGATTTTTTCACCCAGCAGGGCCCACTGGCGGGCATCGGAATTGGCAGCTTCGGGCCTCTGGATCTCAACCCATCCTCACCCACATTTGGCTATATCACCTCCACACCCAAGGCGAATTGGGCGCAGACGGATATCACCGGGAAGGTGGAACGCGCGTTATCGCTGCCCGTGGCAATTGATACCGACGTCAACGCTGCCGCGCTCGCTGAGCAACTATGGGGGGCTGCGCGCGGACTGCACACTTTTATTTACCTCACGGTGGGCACTGGAATCGGGGGCGGGGGGATCGGGACCACCGCAATACCCGCCCCAGCGCCCAAGAACGTCCCCGGCGGAACCGCACCCAGCGTCGCGACGGTCCCATCGGCCACGTCGATCCCGAGAAGCTTCCCGAACCTATGCATGTAGATTGTGCTCTGGTCCGGTGACATCGTCATCGAGCATCGAATGGAGCACGGTTCGAGTACTAGTAACTCCTTCGAATCAGGGTTGCCCGCGACGTACCGAAAGATTTCGCCGCTACTTAGAGTAACGTAGACATGTCCGCTCTCATCCGCCGTCACCGTGTGCAAAGCGGTGAAGCTTCCGAAATTATCGAATACGGATGCGTTTCCGTCCGGAGTGATGCGCAGTAGTTTGAAGAACCCAGGATGGCTCGTCAAATACAAATCGCCATCTGCGGCAAAGGCAATCGCTCCGCCGTTAGTGACCCCATCGGCTGCGTCGGCGAAGACGATGGGCGGCCCCCCGTCGGCCGGGAACCGCAGGATGTTCCGAGACTGGTTGACCACGTAGAAGTTGCCGTCAGCGTCGTAGGCCAGGTTGTTGAACCCCCACGGACCCGCGATCCCGTCGGTAAAGTCCAGCGCGATGGTCATTTTCCCCTCCGAGTCGAACTCGAGGATCCAGCTCTGCGTCCACGATGAGGCCCGCAAACGCGTCCCGTCGGGCGTGAACGCCAGACCGGTCAGGAAACCGCACATCTCGTCCGGAATCTCCACGAACAGCGTCCCCTCACCGGTTTCCGGGTCGATCTCCCAGATGCGGTCGTGCCCGTAAATCTCCTGCTGCATGCACAGCTTGCCCGACGATTCCGCCACAAACACATGCCCGGGCACAAACTGCCCCGCGCAAACCCCGGGCACCAGCCAGCAGGCCAGAAGGATTCCGCAGCCGATGCGTCGCTGCGTGCGTCGATATGAGCGTTTCATGCCGATCCCCACGGAAAGAGCGTTTCCTAAGCCTTCGACGGATTCGATAACCGCACTGCCCGCTCTAACACATTCCCTGCGCAAAGTCAAGGCCCCGAACGCCCATTCTACGGGGATTCCGTCACGGAATGCGGGAGGAGACGGGGTCAGGCTTTATTTTGGACACTTTCCCCATCGCTTTGGCGGTGGGCCATCCGGCCCGTCCTCGTAATCGATCATGCATCACCGTCGCGACCGATCCCCGTGTCGGCCGACGAGGCTTGAGGCGGTTCGGCTGCCAACGTCCAGCAGAGGCGTTGTACGCTACAGACAAGTCACGTGCAACCGTGCTGCAAGCGTAGGCCGACGCACCGAACGCGCGCTACAAAAAGCCGGCGATATCGGAATCCCGTTTGCACGTCTTGAGGTTATATTCGAGACTTGGTACATGCT
>JADFRQ010000051.1 GCA_022561215.1 Chloroflexota bacterium
CGCTGAAGGAAAAAATCGCCATGCGGCTGCCCTTTTTAAGGCAGCCGCGCTCAGTGAAATTGGAAGCTCAATCGTGGCCTATGGCCTGCTTCTGCTTCTCGCACCACTAGGAGCACGGTATATCGCCAAAGATCCAGCAATGGTTAATTTGTTTGTTCTCTATGGTTTATCCATTTTCGCGAATTTGATAGTTGAGACCGCGACAGGCCTCCTGCAAATCTATGATCGCTTCAAAGTTATCGCTGCCGCAACCATGATCCAGAGCATTCTTACCCTGGTTCTCATCACCATTGCGTTTCTATATCGCGGGCAGTTGAAAGAAGTGGTCTTCGCCTACCTGCTCGGAAAAGGTGTTTGGGCTGGCCTGATTTCGTTTTATGCGCTGCGTGTTGCCCGAGAACATTGGGGGCCAGGCTGGTGGCGTGCGCCTCTATCCATCATCTCGGACCGACGAAGAGAGATGCTGCGATTCGCAATCAGTACGAATCTCAGCGGGACAATTAATTTGTTGACTCGGGATAGCGATATTCTGTGGCTAAATGCACTCACGAATCCGATCCAGGGTGGCTACTATAAGGTTGCAAAGGCGTTTATGAATGTCCTTTTAATCCCCGTTACGCCCTTAATTAGCACGACTTATCGCGAGGTTACCCGAGAGGTTGTCAGCAAACGCTGGGAAAATGTGCGCTATCTCCTGCGCAGCGGAACGCTGCTTTCTGCATTGTGGACCCTCCCTGCAAGTTTGGGGCTGGTGCTTTTTGGCCCATGGCTGGTATTACTTTATGGCCAGGAATTCCGGCCAGCGTATTTGGTTTTGTTGATTTTGCTCATCGGTGTCATTGTTGCAAATCTTATCTATTGGAGCAGAAGTGTGCTCCTTTCACTGGGGATGCCGGAATACCCCACAAAAGTTGGTTTGCTTGCCGGCCTGCTGCAAATCGGTGGCATGTTGCTCACGGTACCACTCTGGGGGGCGCCGGCGATGGCAGCGATGTTAAGCTTATTCTTTATCGTCAATGCATCGGTTCTCTTGTGGAAGACACTGGTGGAATTGAGGCGTGTTTCCTCGGTGCAGAGATCCGATTCAGCGGGGACTGAATAAATGCGCATTGCTTTTATCTCGACATCAAACATCCCCTCGAGGACGGCAAACTCCATTCAGGTCTTAAAAGTGTGTCAGGCCTTTCAAAAACTTGGACACGCGGTGAAACTTTGGCTTCCGGGGAATGCGCCCATCCAAACCTGGGATGAGATTGCCTCTCACTACGGAATTTCAGATCCCATTTCTATAGAGTGGATACGGTCATCACGCCTATTGAAACGATATGATTTTTCGATCCGTGCTCTGCTAGCCGCGCGTTCCTGGAAACCAGACTCCTATTATGTATGGCCCCTACAAACTGCAGCGGCCGCTGCAACGCTCCGTTTGCCCACTCTTCTGGAGATGCACGATCGGCCTCAAGGACGATTTGGTCCGACTCTGTTCAGGAGGTTCATCAATGGACGCGGCAAACGGAGAATCTTGCCGATCACGAAAGCACTCAATCAATGGTTAAGCGTGACCTATGACGTGAAACTTATGCCGCCTTTTTCGATTGTTTGTCCGATGGGAGTCGATATAGATCGTTATGCCGATCTTCCCTCGCCTGCAGAAGCGCGCAGTCAAATTGGATTGGAAGAGACCTTCACGGCGGGATATTCGGGTCATTTTTATCCCGGCCGGGGGATCGATCTGCTTTACGAACTGGCTCTTAGAAATCAGGATATCAATTTTATCTGGATGGGTGGGGAGGATAAGGAAATTGCCTATTGGAGAGAAAGGGTCAAGGCAGAAGGGGTAGAGAATATTCATTTACGAGGATTCATCCCTAACGAGGATCTGCCGCTCTATCAGGCGGCCTGTGACGCCTTGCTCATGCCATATGAGAAAAAAATTACCACCAGCAGCGGGGGGGATACCGCGCAATTCGCCAGCCCGATGAAAGTTTTTGAGTACATGGCTGCGGGAAGAGTAATTTTATCCAGTGATTTGCCGGTGTTTCGAGAAGTGCTCAATCCCTCCAACTCGATCCTACTTCCTCCCAATGACGCTGACGCTTGGACACGCGCACTACGCAGCATTAAGCAGGACCCACATCTGGGTCAAATCCTAAGACATGAGGCGCAGAAAAGAAGCAGCACTTATTCTTGGGTGCAAAGGGCGAGCCGATCGATGCAGGGATGGGATGCAATCTAGGTTAGTAGCAGGACGTATTGATCTTCGAAGAGGGCTGCAAAATAATAAACACGTGTTCGCGCTCATACTTATTGGGCTGGCCGAACGTTTGATTTTCTGGTTGGTCTATTAACCAATCGCCTATCCTGATACGGCAAGTTACCTGCGCATCGCAGGTGTACTTTCAAAATTCAGCCTCGAGGGTTTTGATGGGACAAGGTTAATTGGTTATCCATTGTTCCTTGTTCTCTTGGGGAAGGATCCTAACCTCATTTGGCTGGCGCAAATGGGTTTGGGCTTGGTCATTTCAATCCTGGTTTTCTTCATTCTCCTTCATGCCACACAGAGCAAATCCCTGGCTTTTGTGGGCGGCCTTACGTACGATCTTCTTGCTGGGCAGGTGTTTTTTGAAGCCAACCTGCTGACCGAAACGCTGACTTCGTTTTTGATCATAGTGTCTCTCGCTATCTATACGAAACTATCCTCGACGGATAATCATTCGACGAAGCTAAAGCTTGCCATGGGGGCTCGGGCTGAGCTCCAGTCTGGCCGGGTTTGTGCGCCCGCTCTTTTTTTTCCTGCCGGTTTGGTTCTTTCCATTTGTATATCTTTCCAATTCTGCCCAACTGCGAAAACGCCTTGCTTCTCTCATTGCATTTTCGATTGCCCCTTTGCTTTTGCTTGGCGGGTGGCTGGGGTATATGCGCACGACATTCCATGTTCTTTCCCCCACCGGAATGGGCGGGTACTATCTTGTTCAGCACACGGGTGTGTTTTTTGAGCTGCTATCGGACGATGATGCTCTTAGCCGGGACAGCTATCTTCAGGTGCGCGATAGGTACATCACCGAAAAATGGAATCAAACCAATGCAATATGGGAAGCTATCCCGCTATTGGAGCAAGCAACAGGTTTGGGTTTTTACGCACTTTCCCGGGAGCTGCAAAAGCTTTCCATCCAACTAATCAAAGATAACCCCGGTTACTATCTTAAAAATGTGATTGGCGGTTGGATCGGGTTTTGGAAGGCGCCGGTGTTTTGGAGCACTAGCTCCATCGGTTCGGAATTGATGCGCTCCCTCGCTGTTTGGTGGGTAGGGGCCAGCAGGGCAATCGCCATAGCAGCAAATTTTCTATTTCTCGCCATTTCTCATGTTTTGCTGTTTTCCGCATAAGTGCGCCGAAGGCTCAAGATCGATTCCCCGATGATTGTGGCGTTTGGCCTGATTTGGATTACGTCGATCATCCAGTCACTCGTCGACCATGGAGACAATGCGCGTTTCCTGATACCCTTGCAGATGACCATGACGTACTTTTTATTTCGGATGATTTCTAGTTGGCGCCAATCAAGGCGCAAAAGGGAATTTGTGTGAGCAGAAGACGCGTGCTGGTGCTTGTGCTGGGAGCTTTTTTGACGAGCGGCATTCTTATCGCTTCCGATCCGCGTGACCACTCAATTTCCGGCTTGTTTGCTTATTTCGCGGTGAGCATCGTCGCTGCGTTGCTTTTCTGGTTTGCATGGCAATCGATAAAGGATTTGCAACCGCCGAAATGGCTTTTCACCGCCCTTATCATTGGATTTAGTATGCGACTGGGGGTTGGAATTGGGCTTACGTTAGCCCTGCCTTCGATGGGGTATTCAGATTCAGGTCCTCATCAGGCCGGCTATATTTTCCTTGATGCATACACACGAGATACAGATGCCTGGAACGTCGCCCGTGGGGATGGTTCGATCCTGGCGACGTGGCTGGACCCTGAAAACAGCGATCAATATGGAGGGCTTGCGCTCCTAAGCACGGCTGTCTATCGGATTTTTTCTCCGGATGTGCGTCGGCCATTGCTCATGATTCTGCTCTCTGCCACCGTCGGCAGTCTGGCCATTCTCTTCACCTGGTCTTTTACTCGACGATTGTTTTCATCCCCGGCGGCGCAAATCGCAGCATGGCTTGTTGCAATTTATCCTGAGGCAGTGCTCTTGGGCTCTTCACAAATGCGCGAACCGTTCCTAATTACTGCACTGGCAATGGGTCTCGTGGGGCTGGCAAGAGCGCGCAGCGGAAATGATCCCCGTTGGTGGAGACTTCCACTTCTCGGATTGTTGATGGCGCTTTTCATTTCCCCTCCCTTTGCGTTAATATTCCTGGGAATTCTTGTTCTCGCCTGGCTTTGGGAAGGCAGGGGCAAAGAGCAGCAGCGTAAGTGGGCATGGACTATCATCGCCGCACTGGGGATCGCTGCTGCAGGCTTAACCGTGCGTGGCTGGACTTCCATCGAAGGCCGACCCCCGGGCGGATTCTTCAGTTTGATCAATTGGTGGGTCGCCGGCGGCGCGCAATACCAACTGAGCCTGTTAATCGAAAATTCTGGATGGGTGCAGAAGATTTTTGGTTTGGTTCCAGAGTGGAGCCAAATGTTTTTGGCAACCATGTATGGCTTGGTTCAGCCATTTCTTCCCGCCGCTCTGCTGGATTCAACCAGCGCCCCCTTGATTCGAATACTCGTTTCTTGGAGGGCTTTAGGCTGGTTCCTGCTGCTGCCATGCTTAATATATGCGCCATTATTGGCGGTCCGTAAAGCCAATCGACGGACCCTGGCTTTCTTCTTTGTCTTCGTCGTTTGGATCACGGCGATAGCGGTCTCGTATCGAGATGCGGGAAGGATGTGGGATAACCCCAGATGGCGAGTGGTATTTCTCAGTATTCAGGCAGCGCTTGCCGGGTGGACCTGGATGAAGGCGATTGAAATGAAGTCCCCCTGGCTCCGACGCACCGCTGTCATTGTTGGATTTGCAACGCTGGCCTTCTTGCAATGGGAAGCCGGCCGTTATTACGATTTTCCTCGATTAAACCTGTGGAATACTTTGGGTTTGATTGCAATCTTTAGCAGCATATTTGTCGCCGGTTCTCTGATGTATGACCGCTCAAAATTCGCTCGCCGAGGGACTTGACCGGGCAGAGACGAGGAGTATAATTCAGCCGCTGAATTATGAATTGAGTGATCAAAGTAGATGAGGTAAAAACTATGCCCAAAGCAATGATTACGGGAATTACCGGGCAGGATGGATCGTACCTGGCCGAATTTCTCTTAAGCAAGGGTTATGAAGTACATGGGATGATTCGTAAGGCGAGCACTTTCAACACGGGGAGAATCGACCATATTTACCAGGATCCGCACGAACCCACCGCACGCTTATTCCTGCACTTCGGTGATTTAACCAACAGTGAGCAGATATCCAATCTCATTTATAACGTTCGTCCCAATGAGATCTATCATCTGGGAGCACAATCCCACGTCAAGGTCAGTTTTGACATGCCCGAATACTCGGGATCCGTGACAGGTTTAGGGACCACTCGAATTTTGGAAGCAATTCGCCGAAGTGGATTGGACACGAAATTCTACCAGGCATCATCCAGTGAACTTTTTGGGAGTTCGCTACCTCCGCAATCTGAATCGACCCCATTCCACCCCAGGAGCCCCTATGCAATTGCCAAGCTGTACGCTTACTGGATGACAGTAAACTATCGGGAAGCCTATGATATGTTTGCGGTGAATGGCATTCTTTTTAATCATGAAAGCCCTCGGCGCGGACAAACTTTCCTCTCGCGCAAAGTTACCCGCGGAATAGCAAGAATTCTGGCCGGCGAGCAAGAAACGCTTTATTTGGGAAATCTCGAATCTCGGCGTGATTATGGGTATGCTCCCGAATATGTAGAAATGATGTGGCGCATGCTTCAAGAAGAAACCCCAGAAGATTATGTTCTGGGGACCGGAGTTGCTCCAACGATGCGGGAATTTGTAGCAGAGGCGTTTAAATATGCGGAGCTGGAATGGGAAAAATACGTCGAGATTGATGAGCGTTATTTTCGACCAACGGAGGTAGATTACCTGCTTGCGGATTCCTCGAAGGCGCGCGAAAAATTAGGGTGGAATCCCAAGATCAACTTCCAACAATTGGCCAAGATAATGGTTGATGCGGATATGGAAGCTATGGGTCTAGAGTCCGAGGGTGAAGGCTTGAAGATCCTAGAGCGCGAATTTGATGATTGGCATCGCTGGGATTCAGGAGTCACCTCTGTACTAAACCATAGTAGCATTGGAATCGAGTAATCACCAACGGGTCTGCATCCTGCCCTGGTGCCAAAAAAACAAACCCTTTGCTTCGAGAACCGGACAATCCCAATAGAAGGTGAATGTGAGTCGTTGACGTGGAATTGAGTGTGATCATCCCGGTTTTTGATGAACGTGAAAATTTAGATCCCCTGCACCGGGACCTCGGCGATGCCCTGGGCGACTTTAGCTATGAATTAATCTTCGTTGATGACGGGTCCTCGGATGGTAGTTTAGAAGTCCTCACAGATTTGGTTCAAAAGGATCCTGCACACACTCGGGTGATTGAACTGCGGCGCAATTTTGGCCAAACGGCTGCGATTGCCGCTGGCATTGATCATTCTACGGGAGAGGTGATCATCACGATTGACGCCGATCAACAAAATGATCCAGCAGATATCCCCAAACTGATGAAGAAAATTGAAGAAGGTTATGATGTAGTTTCTGGTTGGCGTATTCACAGGAAAGATAAGTTAATCCGCAAGGTTCCCTCGCGAATTGCAAATTGGCTAATTTCGAAAGTAACTGGTGTGTCGCTTCACGATTATGGGTGCACCCTTAAGGCCTATCGCCGAGAGGTTCTTCAGGGGTTCAGGCTTTATGGAGAGATGCACCGATTCATTCCGGCATATGCGGGTTGGGTTGGCGCGAAAATTATTGAAGTTCCCGTCCGTCACCATCCTAGAATTTATGGAAAAACGAAATACGGACTTGGGCGCACATTTAAAGTGCTCCTGGATCTGTTTACGGTTAAGTTTCTTATCAGTTTTGCAGATAGACCTATTTATTTATTTGGTGGAGCTGGAATCGGGCTGCTTTTCGGCAGTTTTATCATGTTGGCAATCCTGATTGGGCGTCGCATCGTTCTCAATGAACATCTCATTCGATCACCACTGCTGCTTTTAACGGCAATGCTTTTTATCCTTGGTGTGCAATCTTTGCTGATGGGTTTAATTGCGGAACTCCTCGCGCGCACCTATCACGAGTCACAATCCAAAACTACCTATTCGATTCGCAAGCTCCTCAATCTCCGTGCCATCGGAAAGGAAAGCGAAAAGATCGCGTGAGCCTTGCACTTGTGTGACAAGTGAAAATCCTCGTTTTAAACTATGAGTATCCTCCTGTTGGTGGCGGCGGCGGGCGCGCTTCTGCTGATCTATGTTCGGCATTGGTCGCACGTGGGCATCAAATTAAGGTCTTGACCTCTCATCACAGATCTCTCCCTATGGAAGAGACCATCGATGGTTGCAACATTATTCGCGTGCCGAGCGGCCGCAAAGATTTGGCACGTGCTACCTTCGTATCGATGGCGGGATTCATCGTTGGTGGTTTTCTCCCTGGATATCGATTGATCAAGTCCTGGAAGCCCAATGTTATCCATGTCCACTTTGCGGTTCCCACGGGCGTATTGGCATGGCTGCTCTCAATCGTCAGCGGGGTACCTTATGTTCTTACGGCTCACCTCGGGGATATTCCCGGTGGCGTTCCCGCAAAAACGGATGGATGGTTTCGATTGGTTTATCCTTTTACTCCACAGATCTGGAAGCGCGCGACTTCTGTTGTCGCGGTGAGCGCGTACACGCGTAAGTTGGCCCAAGAGCACTATAAAGTGCCTGTTGCAGTCATCCCAAATGGAGTACCTCTCCTAGATAAAGCAGACCTGATGGCAATGCAGAAGGTACACACTCCGACGCGCATTATTTTTGCGGGTCGTTTTCAGCCTCAAAAAAATCTTCTGTTCTTGATTGAGGTACTTTCCACTTTGAGGGATATAGCCTGGACATGTACATTTCTTGGGGATGGACCCCAAAGGGTTGCGATAGAATCTTTAATCGAATCCCATAAACTCCGTGATCGCATAAAAATTGGAGGGTGGGTGCCCAGCGATGAGGTTTGGGAGAATTTCGGTCGGAGCGATATACTTGCCCTGCCCTCAAAAGCGGAGGGTTTGCCGGTTGTTGGCGTCTATGCCCTCTCACGAGGGTTAGCCATTGTGGCAAATGAAATTGGCGGACTGGCCGAACTTGTTGACGATCGAGTGAATGGCCGTTTGTGTGCGGTTGATGATAAAAGCTGCTTCGAAAATGCATTGCGGTGGTGTTTGGAAGACGAGCAACGATTGATGCGCTTAAAAGCGGCAAGTTTTTCAAAATCTCAGCAGTTCGATATTCGCCACGTCGCACAAAGTTATGAGGCCGTATTGCAGGAAGCCATTCCCTAATGGAAGAAGTAAAGAACTACTACTTTCAGAATAAGTTAGGGATTCGAATTAAGAGTCGGGATCCCGCAGCGCTTCATTTTTATGATCAGGAATACGCTCATTCACGGGGCGTGATTCCAGAAGATTCCTCCATTGTTTCACTCCATTGGGGAAAGAACCCCCCACCCAAAACACCGGAACCAGGATTCGTACATCATCGTCATAAATGGTTTGCGCGGTGGTCCTACCGCATCAGCGCGACGGAATCCGGAATATCAATCGATGCCTACGGTAACAAAGTCGCCATTCCAATGCTGCATCACATGCTCGTCCATCCTGCCTTGCGCTTGTTGGCGGCGCAGAAGGGAACGCTCATGCTGCACGGTGCAGCGGTGGTAAGGAATGGTCAAAGCCTGCTATTCGCGGGTTCGGGAGGCAGTGGCAAAACAACCACAAGTTCGCTCATATTGCATCACGGTGGCTCCGAATGGAAGTTGCATGCTGACGATTATGTATTCATCGTTCAGGGTTCTCAATCCCTCATGTACTTGACCCGCGCCCATCTTTATCGGGATATGCTCAAGTGGCTTCCTCAGCTTCGAGATCAATTGACTTTTCGAGAGAAAATGCACCTCGAGCTTTTTGGCCGAATTCGCCATTATTCACGCGATGGAATCAAATGGCCCTTGAGGCTAGCTGAAGCGCGCTTGTGGCCAAACCATATCCTGGCAGCTGAAGCACAATTGGGAGCAATTTTATTAATCAATCGTGAGTATGTTGAACGCCCGCAATTAGAGATAATAGCTGACAAAAGCAGACTACGTGCTGATTTACTGGATATGAATTTTCACGAAGTGCGACATTTCGTTGATCTCGTCAATAAGACCACGAGTAATTTGAACAGCAAAAACTGGGTTGAACGTTGGAAGCAATTGGAGAATGATTTATTGGGAGAATGCATAAGGGTCACACCGAGCTATCGGCTGGTCCTGCCAAACAAACGCGAAACAAGGGATGATGTGGGGGCGCAACTTTTGAATCTTCTCACACCTTTGACTGCAGCTGAAGGTTTTCATGCAGATCGATAAGCCAAATTTGCCTCCAGGGAGGTCGAACTGGCAATGGAAAATAAGGCTTGCGGGAACGTTACTTTCCTTAATCCTGCTGCTCTGGCTACTGATGCGGCAGGATTGGAGCGCCATTTTTGGCGCAATGAAGACGCTCACTCTTGGAACACTATTGGCGAGTATCGGCCTATTGCTGCTTCGCCACAGCATGAACACCCTTCGCTGGCTGATATTGGTGCGCGCCCAGAAAATCCAGCTTAGTCTTCTGCGCGCATTTCAACTTGTATTTTCTGGATTGTTCCTATCGAATTTCCTGCCAAGCATGGTTGGGGGGGATGTGGTGCGTATTGCCGGAATTGTGCAGCAGTCCGAGGATCGTGTTGCCGCGGCGGCTTCGGTAATTGTCGATCGGCTCGTTGGGGTGGTGGGGATGATCTTCGTACTTCCCTTTAGCCTTCCATTGGTAGCGTCCATCCTCAAATCCAGCGTATTTGGGATAAGTTTCCTTGGCATCGCACCGCAAAAGCTAAAGGACGCCCTTAATAAGGGGATCAATCGGTTTTCGGCGGCGTTGCGTCTTTGGCTGCGCCAGCCATCGAGTTTGTTTTTTGCCCTTTCGGCTTCCTGGATTGGCGTATTTTCTTACCTGGTGGGGGTTTGGATCCTTGCGCGCGGCCTGGGAATGCACGTCTCATTGGGGGATGTGGCCGGAGTGACGGCGCTGACCTATTTTCTGACGATTGTCCCGGTCTCCATCAACGGTTATGGGTTACGCGAATTGGCTATTGTTGGCCTCTATACACAAGCTGGATCAACCGCAGAACAAGCTTCGGCCCTAGCGCTCATTACGCGCGCTTTTTTTCTCCTGGTTAGTCTTCCGGGAGCGGCCTGGGCGGGAAAAATTATTCGTGAGTAACGTAAAAGCATGCGCATGAGCTTAAGCAGTCGGGAAACCTGGATGCGAATGGGCTGGATGGCATTCGGTTTTCTTATTATCTCGGGAAGTCGAGAATTATTCATCCAAGGCTCTGGGACCGGAACAGGGGAATTTTTTGGCCTCTTTTCGGGCTATTGGGGGATTGGGCTACTATTTTTTTCCATGGGAGCTATTCTTCTGCTCGTGTTTGCTCTGCAATCTGCAATCCGGCCTGTGGCTGTGACCGAGGAGAGATTGCGCAAGATCGCTGATTGGATTGCCGGAGTCAGGTTTGTGCGCTGGGCACTCCTTGTTTTTTTTGTCCTTTTTCCTACGCTGCTTTTTCTTGGACCATGGGGATGGCGATTTGACCTCCCAAATTTCCGTCTCTTTGTCCTCATCGCCGCCGCCGGTATGGCTGCAATCCTGCTATCCAGGGACTACAGGGAATTTTGGCTCTATTGGGCCTTGTTTGCCTATGTTGCAACCGCATTGCTGTTATTTGGTCAGCGGCTTGCCCTTGTAACAGATAACCCATTCCCATTAAGTTGGTCTGAAGGCAATCGCCTGTGGGACTATTCCTTGTATTTTGGGAGAGATCGCTATGCAATAGCAGGCGAATTTAGTTTCCCAAGTTATTTGACTCCAGGGAGGCACGGCCTATGGGGCCTGCCGTTTCTCGTATTTCCTCGAGTCACAATTATGGGGATGCGAACTTGGGATGCCATCCTGGGGACATTCCCTTTCTTGATTTTTGGCCTGGTCCTATTTTCGAAAGGAAAACATAAGGTCCCTCGTATTTGGCGTTTGATTCTTGCGTTTTGGACTTTCCTATTTCTCACGCAAGGTCTTATTCAGGCGCCTCTCATTCTTGCGGCAAGTTTGTTGGTGTGGGGTTTCGACTCGCAACGGAAATGGCGCACGCTTGCAATCATCGCTGCAGCCAGTTTTTATGCCGGCATCAGCAGATGGACCTGGATGGCCGCACCAGGAATATGGGCGGCAGTGGGGAGCGTATTGCTGGCGAAAGATGATCAAGCGTTATGGGATCGTTTGAAAAGGGCCATCCTCTTCGCAACTGCGGGCATCCTGGGAGCGGCGGGATCTTTGATTTTTATGGACCTAGCATTCCCGCGTAATGGGCCTATTTATGCAACCTCACTCAGTCAACCACTGCTCTGGGATCGTCTTTGGTCAAATCCAACCAATCCTTCCGGGATTGTCCCGGCCCTTCTTCAAGCAGTAGGTCCAATGATCCTCTTCGTGGGTTGGGCAATGCTTCGCAAACACATAAAATGGGATGCACTCCACCTCGTAGCAGTTGGTGGTACGTTAGTGGCATTTCTTGCAATCGGATTGGTTGCGAGTGTAAAAATTGGAGGGGGGAGCAATCTTCATAATCTGGACATGTTCCTGGTTACCCTCGTACTGCTCGTGGGCATTATCGCATTGCATGAAAAGGGCATTCCAAGATTGCCTGCATATGCTTGGGGGATGATTGCAATTATCGGATTTATTCCATTGTGGACCCTAACGCGAACATTTGTAAATTCGAACCTTCCTGCAAACCAATTCGCGCGTGAAGCATTGGCAACAATTCGTGTGGAAGTGATGGAAGCCTCGAAACTTGGGGAGGTGCTTTTCATGGATCAAAGACAGCTGCTAACGTTTGGTCAAATCTCTGACGTACCTCTGGTGATGGATTACGAGTTAAAACACGTCATGAACCAGGCAATGAGCAATAATCTTCCTTATTTCGAACGGTTTTATCAAGATTTAAAAAACCACCGGTTTTCGCTAATTGTCAGCGATCCGCTGCACCCGGTGATCCAGGGCCCTGAAATTGCCTTCGCCGAAGAGAATAACACTTGGGTGGAGCACGTAACTCTGCCCATGCTTGAATATTATGAACCCTTGCTAAAAATAGATGAAATCGAATTGTGGCTATTGGTCCCGGCGGAAGAGATGGAAGATTAGGTGGTTCCACTTGATTACGTGGTGCTCCGACTGATTCGCCATACCCTTCCGGCTACCATCATCCATCAGCTTCTACGGGCCCGCTTCTTTATCCAACCGGGTTTGGAAACGCGGCATCCCCAGGCGGCGGCAAATCGTTATCTGAAAGCCGTCCAAAAACACGATAAGACGCTAAAAGATAAAAGGATACTTGTCCTGGGTTATGGCGGCTATCTTGGATTGGGTGTTTCTTTGTTAAGAATGGGTGCCAAACATGTCACTCTGCTCGATCCATACGCTAGATCCTACGCCAGGGAAAATTTACATCTCGCGAAGGAATCAATTCCATACATTTCGATCGATGGAAAACGCGTGATTCCCAATCCCGAGTATCTTACGCTTCATCACAAGCCAATATATGAAGTCGGCTCCGTTGAGAGCGAGCGCGTCGATTTTGTATTGTCCTCCTCTGTTTATGAGCATCTCATACACCCGCTTGAAATAACGAAACAGTTAGTACGCTGGACGCGTGATGATGGATCGCACGTGCATTTTATTGATCTGCGCGACCACTTCTTCCGCTATCCTTTCGAGATGTTGTGTTATTCGGAGGCGACCTGGAGGAAATTTCTCAACCCCTCCAGCCATTTAAATCGCTTTCGAATTTGGGATTATGAGCTCGTCTTTCAACAGTGCTTCGAGAACGTTGCGCTGACAATCGCAGAACATAATTACCACGCGTACGCAAAAAATGCGCACCGGATTCGCAAGGAGTACATGAGTGGGGATGATAGTAGGGATGCGGCCACGAAAATATCCGTCTTTGCCAGTCTATCCAAGAATTCAACCTAATTACGAAATACACACCTGGGAGAATAAATGTCAACAAACCGGCGCTTGACCAAATGGAGCGAATAGTTATAATTCAACAATTGAATTATGATTGGAGAAAGTATGCGAGAAAAGCGTGAGTCTACCCGCGAGCTGGGATTGCTGGAAGAGATCGAACGCGATCCGGATACAACACAAGCCAGTATGGCGGATAAGTTAGGCGTCGCGGTCGGCACGGTTAATTGGCACCTTAAGCGCCTAATTGCCAAGGGTTATGTGAAGGTAAAACGGGCAGAGCGCAAAAAATTGCGTTACATCATCACACCGGAAGGAATTTTGTTGAGAGCCAACCTCACCATGGCCTACATTGAAAACTCCATGAATCTTTATCGGCAAACCCGCAAGCAGGCCTTGGAAGTGCTGAAAAGCGCACGCAAGAAGGGATATGAGAAGGTGATGATTGCCGGCGAAGGGGATATTGCGGATGTGTGTCGACTCACAAGCCTGGAACAAGGATTTCCCGTGGTCCAAAAAGCGGATGATGGCAAAGTTGCTGTCATAAAAATTGGCGGAAGCACCATTTCACTAAAGGAACTTGTAGAGAAATGAAACCCTTCGCAAAGTTTGAACCACAGACCCGCGTATTTGGAATTGGTGCAGCCGGCCGGATGGGATCCATTCCCGGAAATGACTATGCATCGCTCAACTTTAGGAGAGCATCGAGTGTGGATTACCGGCATTTTGAAGTGAAAATGCTGCAATATGTGACAAATGAATGCAATTCGCAGGCTAAAAGGAACGAAAAAGGGTACACGCGCCTATGAACAGTATTAATTCTGATGGCGGCTTTTGGGGTGAAAAAACGGTTTGTGTGACGGGGGGAAATGGCTTTCTTGGTTCCTATGTCGTTGAGAAGCTGAAAATGCGTGGCGCCAAGCACATTTTTATCGCACGCCACGCGGATTTTGATCTCGTCAAGAGCGAGGACGTGCAGCGAATGCTTTCCGAATCGAAACCAGATTTGATCATTCATCTGGCAGCTAACGTTGGCGGCATCGGGGCGAACCGAGAACGACCGGCTGAATTCTTTTTCGACAATCTAATGATGGGTTCGCACCTCATTCATGAATCCTGGAAATTCGGTGTTGGCAAATTTGTTGCCATTGGAACTGTTTGCTCTTATCCAAAATTTACCACTGTGCCTTTCAAAGAGGAAGATTTCTGGGATGGATATCCTGAGGAGACAAACGCACCTTACGGGCTGGCCAAGAAAATGATGCTGGTGCAATCTCAAGCTTATCGGATGCAATATGGGTTCAATAGCATCTATCTCATCCCGGTCAATCTTTATGGGCCAGGAGACGATTTCGATCTGGAGACTTCACATGTGGTGCCCGCGCTAATTCGAAAATGCATCGAAGCCAAGGAGCAGGGGATTACCGAATTAGAAGTATGGGGGGATGGGTCTCCAACGAGAGAATTTCTTTATGTCGAAGATGCCGCGGAGGGCATATTGCTCGGGGCAGAACAGTACAACAGCGCAGAACCAGTCAATTTAGGTTCAGGCGAGGAGATCAGCATTCGAAATCTTGCTGAATTGATCGAAAAAATGACCTCCTTCGATGGAAAATTAGTTTGGAATGCGAGCAAGCCGAACGGCCAGCCGCGGCGGGGACTTGATACACAAAAAGCCAAGCAATACTTTGGTTTTGAAGCGCAAATTTCCTTCGAGGTTGGTCTGCAGAATACGGTCGATTGGTATCGAGGGAGTCGGGAAGCAAGCGGAAATAAAGACGATGTCCATTAGTGGGTCTGGCCCAATACCAACGCCCAATGATGTACCGTCGTCGAAAATCAGACGTAGGGGCGATTGGCCCGAGCTTAAGTTCGCGGATTTAGCTCGCCGGTGCCCTTACGCAGGCTTCGGTGAAGTCAAATGAGAAATAAATAGACTTTTTGGTTTGCCACGCCGTGAGACGTGTTCCTAATCTAGACGGGATAAGTTTGGTTTGAGGATGCAGAGATCCGAGACTAACGAAGTAAAAATGACTCTTATTCAGCCGACGCGCGGCTGGATAGGAATTAATTTTCCTGAACTCTGGCGCTATCGCGAGTTATTTTTCTTTTTGGTCTGGCGCGATCTTAAAGTCAGGTATAAACAGAGCATCCTCGGAGCGGGATGGGCAATTATCCAACCCGTACTTACCGTGGCAATTTTCACGGTTTTTTTCGGCAAGTGGGCCGGAATTCCTACGGATGATATCCCGCAGCCCATCTTTTACTTTTCGGCAATCTTGCCCTGGCAGCTGCTCCAGAGCGGCGTCAGCAAAGCTGGTGCCTCGCTGGTGGCGAGCAGAAACATGGTGACAAAAGTTTACTTTCCACGCCTGGTTGTTCCCATGGCGCCGATTATCGCCGCGTTGCTGGATTTTGGAATTGGCTTCCTGGTTCTGCTGGTGATCATGCTTTTCTATGGGATTGTTCCTACGACAGCAATGCTCTTTCTGCCGTTTTTCCTGCTTTTGACAATTATTACGGCATCCGGAGTGGGATTTTGGCTCGCGGGATTAAATGTGAATTATCGAGATATCGGTCACATCATTCCATTCCTAATGCAGCTATGGTTTTTTATCTCTCCCATCGTGTATTCGGCAAGCATCGTGCCTGAAGAAATCGGCCCCGTTTATCGGTTAAACCCGATGACGGCCATTATCCAAGGTTTTCGTTGGGCGATAACGGGAACCGGCCAGCCATCTGGTGAAACCCTCATTGCAAGCGTGGCCATCGCGCTGTTGCTGCTCGTGAGCGGCATTTATTACTTTCGACGAATGGAGCGAACCTTCGCTGATGTTGTCTAATCGTCAAAGTGGTTTGGGAATCGGCATGCGGTCAAATTCATGCCCGCAATCGCAGCAGAGAAAAACGTAGATGAGCGATTTGGCAATCCGAGCGGTGAATTTGGGCAAGCGCTATCGCCTGGGCGAGTACATCGATTCCTATCGCACACTGCGGGACTTCATTATCGAGGGAGTGGGAAAACCTTTGCGATGGATGAAGGGACGTTCGGAGAAAAAGCCCGCAGATGAGAGCATTTGGGCCTTGCGCGAGGTGTCTTTCGAGCTGCGGCGTGGCCAGGTTCTAGGCGTAATTGGCCGCAACGGCGCAGGAAAAAGCACATTGTTGAAACTGCTCTCCAGGGTAACGGAACCTACCGAGGGCTATGCGGAGGTCTTTGGACGTGTGGGTTCGCTATTGGAGGTCGGCACGGGGTTCCATCCGGAACTCACGGGCAGAGAAAATATCTTTCTTAATGGCGCCATATTGGGAATGAAACGCACGGAAATCATTCGCAGATTTGATGAAATTGTGGATTTTGCAGAGGTTCCGAAGTTTATCGATACACCCGTGAAGCGCTATTCGAGTGGCATGTATTTGCGCCTCGCCTTTGCAGTGGCGGCGCACTTGGAACCCGAAATTCTTGTAGTCGATGAAGTGCTCGCAGTGGGCGATGCTGAATTTCAGAAAAAATGTCTTGGGAAAATGGGCGAAGTTGCTGAGCAGGGGCGCACTATTCTCTTTGTCAGCCATAATATGTCGGCGATCGCAAGATTAACCGCGGAAACCATTGTTCTCGAAGATGGAAGGATCGCCCTATCTGCTCCCACGAATGAGGCGATCGATTATTACCTGAGCGCCAATCTTTCTCAAGCTGGTGAAATCCATTGGAGCGATGTCGACGCGCAGGGAGCCAGCGGTCCATTTCATCCGCGGGCGCTACGCGTCATCGATCATCATGGAAGGATAAGTGACAAAATCCTTTCGACAAAACCCTTTCTTGTGGAATTTGAATATCAGTTGGATCAAGCGATTACGGGTCTGCGAACCGGTCTATACATTTCCACTACGCAGGGGGATCCGGTTTTCACGACTTTTGATTTGGATGCGCCGGAAGACTTCGAATCCCATGCAGTACGCCCTGAGGGAATCCACGTGAGCCGCTGTACATTTCCTGCGAATATGTTCAACGAAGGCCGCTTTGTGCTCGGCGTGAATGCTAGTTCGTTTCGAATTCAATCCTATTACACGAATGAACAGGCATTGTCATTTATGGTGGACGGAACCGGAGCGCCTGGAAGCCACTGGCCGGAGCGGCGAACAGGTCCTTTGAGACCTGCGTTGGATTGGGAAATTGTGGAGCTGAAAAAGTGAATTGGAAGGCACCTTTGAAAACGGCACTGGGGATGCTTCCCTACAGCGCGGAGGTAGTCGAATCCATGCGTCCGCAGCACGCAGAACTTCCAGGAGGGTATCAGGTCGATCGCCTTGTTGGCAAATTGGATGAGTGGCTAGCCACTCTACAGACTCTTGATGGATTTGAGAACCCGTTATCCCCGAAACGCGTGTTAATTGTCGCCAATCTTCGCTGGTGGCTGGAGTATACGGTGGCTGTAAGTGTGCTACTCAAGGCCGCCGGTCATGATGTGGAACTCGGATATTTTCCCTATCGGGATTGGTTTACATCCGTCGACCGCTTCGATTTTCGCCGTCAGAAAGCCTACCTTCGCCGAGTCCTTGCTCCGATCGCCGACCAGATCCGCATGCATGACTTAAGCAGATCGCCAAAAGGAAAACTCCCTGAAGAGATTGAGCGGCTGGTAAGTGAACAAAGCAGGCTCGATGTGCAATACACACTCCAAAGGGAAGAGATAGACCTTGAGCACCAAGGAGAAGATCGGAATCTTTTCCAGCTGCGCCTGCAACGTAATCGGGCAGCCGCGAGTGCTGCGTTAGAGCTTCTTAGCGTACATAAGTTTGATGTGGTGATCATTCCAAATGGGAGCATCCTCGAGTTTGGGGCGATATATAAGGTCGCCCGACACCTAAGGGTGACCGCGGTGACGTTTGAGTTTGGTGAGCAAAGAGAACGCATGTGGCTCGCGCGTAATGCGGAAGTCATGCGGTTGGATACTACAGAATTATGGGATGAAATTGGCCGGCTGCCCTTAAGCGAGGCGCAGCTCGATGACTTGCGCGCGCTAATGCAGGCGCGTCGCGGAGGGAATCTTTGGGAAAATTTCTCCCGTCAATGGCAGGCGGGGCAGAGCAAAGGATCGGCGGAACTTTACCAGCAACTTTCGATTGATCCTCAAAAGCCCATCTGTCTGTTATGCACCAATGTAGTTGGAGACAGCCTGGCGCTGGATCGTCAGATTTTTACAGATGGCATGGCGCATTGGTTGGCCGAGACCGTGCGTCATTTTGCCCGACGTCCAACGGCCCAACTCGTCGTGCGTGTCCATCCGGGTGAGCTTCTTGGAGCAGGCCATCCCTCGCTTGATATTGTACAAGCCGCTCTACCCGATTTACCCGGGCATGTTGTGCTCGTCCCGCCGCAATCGAAGATCAACACCTACGATCTAATTGAAATCGCTGATCTTGGGTTAGCCTACACGACGACGGTTGGAATGGAGATGGCGATGAGTGGCGTGCCGGTGATTGTAAGTGGAAGGACGCATTATCGTGGCAAAGGATTTACGTTCGATCCCAATACCATGGAAGAATATCTATCGCTTATTGATCGACTGTTGACCGATGCACCCGGTTCACGGTTGAATGAAGATCAAGTTACTACGGCATGGACTTATGCTTATCGATTTTTCTTTAATTACCCATTTTGGTTTCCCTGGCACTTAATTCATTTTTGGGAGGACATTGAAAATCGCAGCATAGAGCAGGTATTGACGGATTCAAAATCCAAAATCGGGCGAACCATTGATGCTCTGGTCGGGCTGCCAATTCAATGGATGGAACCGGTTGTCCATCAAGGGGAACAGGTTTGAGTGATCTCAAGCAGGAAGTACGCCGGTTTTATGATGCGATTGGATGGAGGCACATTGGAGAAGGCCTTTATCAAAACGCGCGTTATGAAGATTTAAGAGATGTTTCGCGTGATTACGTCCAGCGCTGCCATAGGAGGGTAAGAAGATTTCTGCCCAAAAATGGAAAGTATTTGCTCGATGCGGGATCAGGGCCAATTCAATACCCCGAGTATTTGGAATATTCAGAAGATTTCAGTTTTCGCGTTTGCCTGGATATTTCTAAGGTGGCTTTGGATGAGGCGCGCATTCGAATCGCCGAGCATGGGCTTTTCGTGATTGCCGATATCGCCAGGCTTCCATTTCGGGACGATATTTTCAAGGGTATTGTCTCCCTGCACACGATCCATCATCTGCCTGGAGATGAGCATCAATTGGCCTTCAAAGAACTCCTTCGAACGTTGGCGCATCAAGGCTGCGCGGTGATCGTTTATAGCTGGGGAAACGCGTCACGGTTGATGCGTCTTTTTCGCAGACCCATGCTGTGGGCCAATTCGTTAATGGGTGGGTCAGAGTCTAAAACGAATAGCCAATTCCCGGAAGAAAACGTGCCTGCAATGCACGATGCAGAGCTTTTGGAATCGTCAAGTCCTTCGGCGACATTTACGTTCAAGCACTCCTTTAAATGGATGAAGCGTAATCTTGCCTTTATCGAAGGGCTGGAGGTTCGCGTTTGGCGATCGGTGAGTACCTCCTTCATGCGCGCCTTTATTCATCCTAAACTACTCGGAAGGTTATGGCTGCGGATCATTTTTAGCCTTGAAGAGCTGCTCCCCCATTTATTGGGTCATTTTGGTCAATATCCATTAATCCTGTTTACAAAACCGGCAGATAAGGTCTCCGGAGAGAGGCACTAGATGAATTGGAGTGAAAAAGTAATTCTCATAACCGGCGGCACAGGTTCCTTTGGTCGAAAATTCGTCGAGATCATGCTGAATGATTTTCAGCCCAAGAAGATTATTGTTTTTAGCCGGGATGAACTCAAGCAGCATGAAATGCGATCAGCAGGATTCGATGGTCCCAGTATGCGTTATTTTATTGGCAATGTACGCGATCTCGAAAGATTGCGCCGGGCGTTTCACGGCGTCGACATCATCGTACACGCGGCAGCATTGAAGCAAGTTCCGGCATGCGAATACAACCCTTCCGAGGCGATCATGACCAATATCATGGGAGGGAAAAATGTGATCGAAGCCGCGCTCGATATGCAGGTTTCGCATGTATTGGCATTGAGTACCGACAAGGCCGTGAACCCTATTAATCTCTATGGGGCCACCAAACTGGCCGCAGAAAAGCTGTTTATCCAGTCGAACGCCTATGCTGGCGGCAGCGCAACACGATTTTCATGCGTGCGTTACGGCAACGTTGTGGGCAGCAGAGGCAGCGTTATCCCTATTTTTCTCCAGCAACGCGAAAAAGGGGTGTTGACCATTACCGATGAACGAATGACGCGCTTTTGGTTATCGCTTGAGCAAGGTGTGCGTTTTACGATAAGGGCGATCGAGCAAATGCAGGGCGGGGAGATATTCGTGCCCAAGATCCCCAGTATGCGCGTTGCGGATCTGGCGAAAGCGATTGCGCCTGATGCCACATTTGAGGTGATTGGAATACGTCCGGGCGAGAAACTGCATGAGGTTCTGATTTCTGAAGATGATGCCCGCCATTGTGTTGAGCTTGACGATATGTACGTTGTGGAACCTTCCGGAGCACTATGGTTCGGGCATACCTGGCGAGAAAAAGGAAAACCGCTGCCCGAGGGCACCATCCTGGCAAGCAACACCAATGAAAACTGGCTGGCCGAAGATGAAATTGCCGCATTGATCGAACCATTTATGGGTGATTCGTGAGGCCTTCGGCGGTGCCGAAATTACTAATCACCGGGGCAAGTGGCCTCTTAGGAGCAAATCTTGTTTTGGAATGTGCAAAGAACTATTCGGTGATCGCGGTCTATCACCGCCATCCCATTCATTTGAAAGATGTTGCCAGTGTGCGCGTAGATCTTACCGATGAACGTGCAGTGGAGAAGTTGATCAGCGCCGCAAGGCCCGATTGGGTGGTGCATTGCGCCGCCGAAACCAATGTCGATCGCTGTGAGCAAGATCATGCACATGCCTTGTTAATGAACAGAGATATGGCTGGATGGGTAGCCCGTGCAGCAATGAGGTGCAATGCAAGTTTTGTCCACATTTCAACCGATGCGGTTTTTGACGGGCGTCGATCTGGACTTAACGAACAAGATGCAGCCGCACCTCCGAATGTGTACGGCAGGAGCAAATTAGAAGGAGAAAATGAGGTCTTGAAAGAATGTCCGGCGGCACTTGTTGTGCGCACGAATTTTTTCGGTTGGAACGCTCACAAGAAACATAGCCTGGCAGAATGGTTTCTGGATACGCTGCAGCGCAACAAACAATGCAATGGATTTTCAGACATCAAAGTAAAAATGTTACTTGTGAATGATCTCATCGCGATTCTGTTGCAAATGATCGAGCGAAGGTTATCCGGTATCTATCATGTTCTGGCGCGCGACTGCATCAGCAAATACGAATTTGGAGTACGTCTGGCAGCCGAATTTGAGTTGGACAAGAAATTAATCAAATCCGTGGGCGTTGAAGAAGTTGGTTTGCGTGCCGTACGGGCACTTAATCTTTGTCTGTCAACCGAAAAAATTGAAGGGGTGCTGCGGAAAAAACTTCCATCGGTGACGGAAGGATTAAGAAAATTCCATCAACTCCAGCTGGCAGATTATCCTCATAGGCTGAAAGTAATTGCAGGAGATCCGCAAACTGAATGAATTAAGGATTGGCGATCGCTGGATCGGTGAGGGCCATCCGATCTATTTTATCGCCGAAATATCAGCGAATCATGATGGCGAGCTCGAACGCGCGCAGCTGCTCATTCGACTTGCAGCTGAAGCTGGAGCAAATGCGGCGAAATTCCAAAACTTCAGCGCCTCAAAAATCGTGAGCGACTATGGCTTTCGTGCATTGGGTTCGCAATTATCGCATCAATCGAAGTGGAAAAAATCTGTATTTGAGGTTTATGAAGACGCCGCGATCGCGATGGATTGGACTCCCGCGCTCAAGTCCGTATGTGATGAGGTCGGAATTCATTATTTTTCTTCAGCCTATGATTTCGAAAGTGTGGATCGCTTGGAGCCCCATGTTCCTGCTTACAAGATTGGATCCGGAGACATCACCTGGATCGAAATTATTCGGCACATCGCAGGCAAAGCCAAGCCGGTGATTTTGGCTAGCGGGGCGGCGACCCTGGAGGATGTGAAACGTGCGGTTGAAGAAATCTTGAAGATCAATCAAGCGCTCATTTTGATGCAGTGCAATACAAATTACACCGCCAGTCTGGATAACTTCAATCACATCCACCTTAATGTCCTTAAAACGTATGCCGCGCTCTATCCGGACTTGGTTCTGGGTCTATCGGATCACACTCCCGGACATGCCACCGTGTTGGGAGCCGTCGCCCTCGGGGCACGCGTGATAGAAAAACACTTCACTGATGATCCCGGCAGGGTTGGGCCAGATCATGCATTTTCGATGGACCCTGGATCGTGGCGTGAGATGGTCGATCGCACACGCGAGCTTGAGAGAGCGCTTGGGTCGTCTATGAAAAATGTTGCCGAGAATGAACGAGAAACCGTGATCGTGCAACAGCGCTGCCTGCGTGCGCGACGCGTAATCCGTCAGGGAGAAGCGATCGATCGAGAAATGATCGATGTACTCCGTCCGGCCCCGGCTGAGGCTATCAGACCGTACGATATGGCGAAGGTTTTGGGAATGCAGGCGCTGACCGATATCGCCGCGGGAGATGCACTTACCTGGGAGATGGTAGGTCGCTAGTGCGCATTCTTTACTTTTCTCAGGCCTACACACCCCATGATTTCCGTTTTCTTTCGAGTCTCAGCAATACGGAGCATGAAATAACCTATTTATCCCTTGAGGGAAAATCAGAAGCGCGTGAAAGCCGACCCATCCCATCGGGGGTTCAGCCGGCGCGATTGGAAAACGGGCATGGCAGAGTGAATTTTTTGGATAGGGTCCGAAGCCGCCCAGGACTTTCCCGATACCTGGAAGAACTCAGGCCCGATCTCGTGCATGCCGGACCCGTCCAAAAGGGAGCGTTCCTCACGGCACGCACAGGGTTCAAACCATTGCTGACGATGTCCTGGGGATCGGATATGCTCCGCGACGCTAAAAAGGGGTTTGGAGCATGGGCTGCACGTTATACCCTGGAAAGAAGTTCGCTTTTCCTCTGTGATTGTGAGGTTGTGGCGCAAACGGCGCGCGCAATGGGGATGAGTGATGATCGGATCGTCATCTTCCCCTGGGGGGTTGAATTGGGACATTTTTCGGGAAAAGGCGGGCAGGAACTGCGAAAAAATTTGGGTTGGGAGAATGCGCTCGTATTGCTCTCGACGCGTAATTTCGAACCGATATATGGGGTTGGGATCCTATTGGATGCATTCGTAAATTCACTTCGCATGGATCGAAATCTTCGATTGTTACTGCTCGGTGATGGTTCATTGCGTTCGAAATATGAGCACATGGCCGTTGAAAAAGGGATAAGGAAGTACGTTCATTTTGCGGGAAGGATTCGATTTGAAGAACTGCCCGACTACTATCATGCTGCGGACTTGTATATCAGTGCATCGCGTGTCGATGGTAGCTCGATCAGCCTTCTTCAGGCAATGGCGAGTGGCTTGCCCAGCCTAGTTTCCGACATCCCAGGAAACAGGGAGTGGGTGGAAGAGGGGGTGAACGGATGGCATTTTGCAGATGGCGATGCCGACTCGCTGTCACAGAAACTCCGCATGATAAGCAATCACCGCGATCTTTTGGCGAAGTATGGGAGAGCAGCACGCAGGATCGCCGAGAGACGTGCAGATTGGAATGTCAATTTTGATCGACTATTGGGGGCCTATGAACTCGCATTTTCCCTAAATGGGAATTCTAGATGAGCCCCCGTATTGTTGGCGTCATCCAGGCGCGCATGGGATCGACACGCCTGCCGGAAAAAGTTATGCTGGAGATTGCCGGCAAACCCATGGTAGGTCATGTAGTGCAGCGTGTG
>JADFRQ010000052.1 GCA_022561215.1 Chloroflexota bacterium
AAACTGGCCTCACCGCCGCCGCCCTGGCTGCCAACGGGCGCGTGCTGGCCCTGGGCGACGTCACCGCCCTCACCCCCTCCTTCCACACCATAGCCGACAATGATCGCTTCCTCAGCAACATCGCCGATTGGCTGGCGGCCGCTTCGCGCGAGTGGGACCTCAAAGATTTTCCCCACCTCTTCGAGAGGCCGGTAGACCTGGTGCAAGTTGGCGAGGGCTTCCTCGACTCCCGCTTGATTGCTCGCAGCGGCACGCTGCAGGAGCTTTTTCAACAATCCCGGCTCACCCTAAGCCTGCGCGCCGCCGCCGATCCTGATCACGACACCCTCTTCGTCGGAACCTTCGACAATGCGGACTCGGTGCAGGAGTATTTGGCTACGGCAGGTGTTGCGATCGTGATAGCTGAGGCTGGGGAGGAAGAGGTAGATGAATCCCAGGACACCATTGAAATCGAAGAACTGGGGTCTCTTGGTATCAAAGGCACTACCCTCTACATTGTTGACCGGAGCGCCGACCGCGTTGTGGTGGTCGCCCTAGCCGAAGATGGTGAGGCAGTTATCCAAGCCCTGGAGCGGCTGGCTTCCGTCGATTTCTCTGGTTGCGTACACAGCGACGTCGTGACGGTCTGCTCCACAGGCGAGGTTCAAGAGGAGCTAGAGTTGGAGGCTGACGGGGGCGAGCCCGGCCAGCCGCCTGGCGAGGCCGTCACGACGCAAGCCTCCCCGCGAATTGCCCCTCGATCGGAGGCGGAGGCTGCCTTCGAGGCCCAAACTCCGTGGCTACAGGATCTGGCCCCTGAATCATATGACCTCACCTCCCAAGCAGGCGAGACCTACACCTTCACCATCGAAATGGACCGCTCACAGGAGGTGTTGTGGGTCTATGGCTGGTGCACGGTCACTCAGGAACAGCTGGCGCAAAACTGGGAGAACATCAGCCTGGTCTTCACGCTAGATGGCGAAGCGGTCCCGCTGGACAGCTTCGTCAGGTTGGAGGACAATTTCGGCGAACTGGAATGCCGGCTGCATTACGCTCTGCTCGCCGATTGGCCCTCCGGTGAGCACCTGCTTACCACCGAAGTCACTTTCGCATCTGCCATCAACGACGGCTTGGACGACTTCCCGGCGGGTATGCACATCTTCGAGTACCAGGTTCACGTCGAAGAAGGTAACGCATGAGGCGCTGCACCGCGAGTCTCACGGTCTTGCCGCGTACGAGATCATCGAGGTTAAGGAAGTCTCATCGTCGTTACTTGGCTCTGATGCGACAAAGCCGGCACAGAGGTCGGAACTTCGCTTAGCAGAGGGCTGCCGCCTTTCCTTTAAACCGACCAAACGAGGCGCCCTACGATAGTGACAATTCGGCGAACCTGAAGCCATTAGCTATTGACTCGTTTATTCGGTAAACAAGCGGCCATGCGGCCGCTTGTTTTTTCCTCACATCCTTGATGAACTATTCTACGGAATGTTAGTTGGTACGATTACCCTTATCAAGGGAGATTTATTGCTTTATGGGGAGTGTTATGAGAAATGAAATATGCGTCACACCGCGTAAAAATGACCTCTTTTTGTGAGAAATAATTTGCCAACAAAAGTGACAAATGTCAGGTTGATAATTTAGGTGCAACAAAATAGAATATAAGGTGTGTCAAACTTCTTTGCCAGAGGAGCAAAGCGATTGAGAACCCTTCCGCATCTCATTTTTCATTGCACGGCACCTAAAGAGCTTTTTCATGATCGCTTGATCGCTCGCCGATCATCAAGACGTTAGCAAAAGATTGAGTTCCATGGTTAGTGTTCTGACCATTCCCCTCATCGCCATTTTTGTCATCGTCGCGATCCTGCTCCTTTTCCGGCCAAATTCGGGTTTGTTCCTGCGCTGGCGAAATGTCAGACGTAAGGCGAAACAAATCCTGCTGGAGGATGCACTTAAACATCTTTTCCACAAAGAAAACGCGAATGGTGAACCTTCGATCCAGAGCGTATCAAAAGCACTGCAACTGTCTGAGGATAAAGCGCTTCTGCTTGTTTCCATTATCCTAGATGAAGATTTGGCTGTCTGGGAAGGGAACAAGCTTCGATTGACTGCAAGCGGCCGACTCGCGGCACTAAAAACGTTGCGCGCGCACCGCCTTTGGGAGCGTTATCTGGCTGATAAGACAGGCTTCTCCGAAGATGAATGGCACGCCAGAGCAGATCGCGCAGAGCATATCCTTTCAGCTTCGGATGCCGATGCCTTATCCGCCCAGCTCAGCCATCCAACCTATGATCCGCACGGCGACCCCATTCCCTCTGCGAGCGGCGAGATGGCCAAGCTGCATGCGATCCCCTTAACCACTGCTGACATCCATCAGAGCTTCGAAATTGTCCATCTTGAAGACGAACCCCCCGCAATCTATGCCCAACTTGTGGCCGCAGAGCTTTATCCGGGGATGAAGCTCGAAATTAGCGAACGTACGCAGCAGCAAGTCCGTTTTTGGACCAACGGCGACGAGCATCATCTCCCAACACATGTCGCTGGCAATATCTATGTCCTCCCCTTTCCCGATAAGCGCACTGCTCGCGACATCCCAAAATTACGATTGGCGGATCTCAAGCCTGGTCAAAGGGGAAAAGTAGTCGCACTATCACCTGCATGCCGAGGCCTGGAGCGCCGGCGTATGATGGATCTGGGTATCTTACCGGGGACCGTCATCCGGGCAGAATTTGTCAGCGCAGGCGGCGATCCGGTGGCTTATCGCATACGCGAAGCGCTCATCGCCTTACGCCAGGAACAGGCAAGGTTGATAACCATCCAGCCCTTGGAGGAAAAAAATGACAGCTGAATTCAAACCGGCAAGCACCGCCGCGTGTGAGACCTGTCCGGTCCACCAGAGTGCCTATCTGATGAAGTTGGGTGTGGACATGCAGAATTGGGACTATGCTGTCGCCCTCGCAGGCAATCCAAATACAGGGAAAAGCACGATTTTTAACGCACTTACCGGGCTGAAACAGCACACGGGCAATTGGCCGGGGAAGACAGTCACGCGCGCCGAGGGAGGGTTCGAACATGCTGGACTTAATTTCAAAGTAGTGGACCTCCCGGGAACGTATTCTTTGCTCTCCACAACAGTCGATGAGGAAATTGCGCGTGATTTCATACTTTTTGGTCAGCCCGATGTGACAGTTGTTGTCGTCGATGTCACTCGGCTGGAGCGAAATCTCAACCTCGTGTTGCAGATCCTCGAAATTACGGATAGGGCTGTGATCTGCCTCAATTTGATGGACGAAGCAGCGCGCCATGGATTAAAGATCGCGCATCGCAGCCTGGCACGCGATCTCGGCGTTCCTGTTGTGCCAACAACTGCGCGCAGCGGAGAGGGGCTGGATCATTTGGTGCGGACAATCGGCGAAGTCGCATCCGGAAAAATTAAGTATTCGCCTCATAGGATCCAGAATCTTTCCCCAGCGCTGACAAGTGCACTGGATAGGCTCAGCGTGCATATTGAAAATCTTTACCCGGCATTGCCCAATGCGCGCTGGGTGGCGATGCGCCTGCTCGATGGCGATGAACGTATTACCCAAGCCCTGGAACAAGGCGAACTGGGGCATTTAAGCCCCGCGGCGACCAATGAACCGCAAGCCATCCAAAATCTGGAGTCACAGCCAGCCTAATGGAAAAGGAAAAGACACTCACCCCCAGCGAATTGTTGACGATGGCTGAAGATCTGCGCTGGCAGATCGGGGGCAATATTCACGAACACCTCGTCGAGGGAATTTACACAGACGCCTCTCGAATCGCCGACCGCGTTGTCACAGGGGAAAGGCCAAAATTTGACCTCGATCGAGCGATCGATCGCCTGGTGACCAGCCGTGTTTGGGGGATTCCGATCATGATCCTGCTCTTCACGTTGGTCTTCTGGATCACCATTTCGGGAGCCAATATCCCCTCTGATTTTCTCGCTTCTATCCTTATTGGAAAGATTTATCCAGCGATCAAAGAAATAGCTTTCAGCATTGGCACACCCTGGTGGCTGGTGGGCATTCTCATCGACGGCATGTACCTTTCAACGGCATGGGTTATTAGCGTCATGCTGCCTCCCATGGCAATTTTCTTCCCCTTGTTCACGCTGCTCGAGGATTTTGGCTACCTGCCAAGAGTAGCGTTCAACCTCGATAACCTTTTCAAAAAATCCGGTGCGCATGGCAAACAGGCGCTGAGCATGATGATGGGTTTTGGCTGCAACGCGGCAGGTGTGATCGCGACGCGCATTATCGATAGCCCGCGTGAACGATTGATCGCCATCATCACCAACAATTTCGCGTTGTGCAATGGTCGCTGGCCAACCATGATCCTGCTGGCGGTGATCTTCATCGGGGCGCTCGTACCTGCTCATCTCGCGGGCATGATTTCAGCGCTGGCGGTCGTGAGTGTGACGTTGCTCGGCGTGTTGATCACCTTTGTGATGAACTGGCTGCTCTCGCGCAGCATCTTGCGGGGCGAGGCATCTGCCTTCAGTTTGGAACTGCCTCCTTATCGCCCGCCACGCATCCTGCAGACGATCTATACCTCGCTCATCGATCGCACGGCTTACGTGCTGTGGCGGGCAGTGGTCTTCGCCATGCCAGCCGGCGCCGCAATCTGGCTCGTCGCCAACCTCACCATCGGCGATCTCAGTCTTGCCGAACACATCATAAACCTGCTCAATCCCGTTGCCGTCCTCATCGGACTCAATGGAGTGATCCTGTTTGCCTATATGCTTGCTATTCCCGCGAATGAAATCGTCATTCCCACGGTGCTGATGTTGACGGTGCTGACGGCTGGGGTCCAAGGTGCGGGAGCAGGGGTGCTTTATGAACTCGACTCACAGGCAGGGACTTTTGAACTTCTCACACTTGGGGGCTGGAGCCTACTGACAGCTGTGAACACCATGCTCTTCACTCTGGCGCATAACCCATGCAGCACGACGATTTACACAATCTATAAAGAGACCGGGAGCGTGAAATGGACGGCGATCGCCACGCTGCTTCCCCTCGGCGTCGGGGTAGGGTTGACCTTCGGCCTTACACAGGTGTGGCGACTTGTGGAAGCTTGGCTCTAGGGTAAGTCTGGGGTCACGCGTGAAGTGATTGCAAGTGTTGTTTTACTTCTGGTCTGACTTGGTATTCCCGCTTTCGTAGAGGCTTGTGCTTCAGCGCGCAACTTCACCCGATATCATCGATCAGCTGATCAACAAAAATGACTTCCGGGAAGCCAAGCTGCAGCAGCATCCTCCCCAGGAAGTTCTCCGCATTTTGACGCGCCTGCTCCAAAATACCGTCCTCGAGCGCCGCACGCTCGATCTCCCGCTCGGCAATGCGCCGTGCCGCGGTTTCGAGTTCTGTGCTGCCGCGCGTAAGAAAGCCAACCTGGCGATCGTAAATATAAGATTTCTCATTGTCCAGCGTGGCGATGAAGATTTTGGCTTCGGGCAATCGAACGAAGAGCACTCCGCTCTCTACCCAGAGATCATTCGGCCCCAGCTCGGCGAGATCGACGCCTGCAATCACCAGGCCATGAGCCACGAAAAGCAGGCGATCCCCAAAAAGGACTCCGAGGAATTCCTGCCCGGTCTCTGCGGTGACCACTTTCTCGACGGAATATTGAATCGTCTCCAATCTCGCCAGGGAGCGTATATCGTGCACAATCGTGATCGGATCGGGCAATATGGTTGGTGTGGGGTTCAATACTTGGGCTACTTGGGTCCCGAGTTCACCGGTGAGTTGACTGACAGGTGATATAGCGTCAGCAGCCGCATTGCGCAGGATGGAAACCACGCTGAATGCCACCCAAATGAAGACAGCCAGCACGGCAAAGGGAAGAACTACTCTCCTTAAAAGCCGCTCCGTGTCCATTTAAAACCTCCCAGGAAATGTCCTGACCAACCGCGAAAGGAGCCCATAGTATAGGAAACTTGAATGCGAGACCAGTCAGGTGGCGAAGAAAAACTTAGTTTCATTATGGGATCTCATTTCGCGATTCACACAAGAGCCCTTTGAATGAATCTGTTGACAACGATAATTTCCTGATCGACGCAGGCGAAAACGAGATCCAGAATCAGATTAGATCGCCGGCGGCGGGTCACGCGGCCTTGGCTTTGAGATTTCATCACGACTCTCTATTTCTGTCATCCTTCTCAAATTACGCTTAAACTGCCGAGGATTGTGTGCTCACCCTAGGCGGTGAGCGGTTAAGAATTGGTGCTTATACATCGTCATTCAGCCAGGATAGTGCAGGTCTCTCAAGGTACGTAGATGGAACATCCTTCAGAGCAGTTGTGATTTGAATCCAGAGCGGAAAGAATGTCTGGAAGCATCGAGCGTTCCGAGATCTGCTCACACAACCCGGAGGTTCCAGGAATGGTGGAAAGACCGATTTCGCTGGATCATCAGTCGCAAGACCTGGGAATTGGGAAGCGGAAGATTATCTCTTCCGCTTCCGTGGTTTTGAGCGCTTCGGTATCGGGATGGTTTCTGTGACTGTTGTGCCGGGGCGGCGCTTCGCAGTTTCAGGAGTAACGAAGCGCTCAGTCCTTGCATCGCGATGCAGCTTGCGGGTTTTGCGTTTGGCCATTTCAACACTTCCTTGCCATAAACTTAGTTTGGCCAGATAACCTCTGAAAAGAGTTGACGCACTTGGCCATGACCCACAACTTGAGAAAGAATTCGGTAATTCTTTGCTTCAAATCGCATTCGGCCAGCAACGATTGCCGGGTGGATTTTAAGTTCCTCAGCCAGTAGCTCAGCTGTCTCCCGGTTCCACTCCAGCTTCTCGGCGACATCTTTCCAGAATGATTCGGGGACCAACACTTCCATGGCGAGCCTGTCTGATTCAATCTCGCGAGGGTCATCACTCTGAACCAACTGGAGGTCGTCCAAGAAGACTGAAGTCTCCGTAGAAGCATGCAGCGCAGCGTGCGCTAACTCGTGCATGAGGGTGAACCAGAAGTAGTCAATGCGATCATATCGGATGGTCATTCCAATCACTGTCCTCTTGTCCTCCGTAAAAATGGCGCATCCATCAAGATAAGTTCTGCGCAAATGGGGTACGATCGCCAAGAAGATGCCTTCATCTGCTAAGTACTCTTTCGCGAGGAGCGGCCCTTCGGTCTCTTGGCTGAGCCTGGCCAGATCCTTCATGAAGTCGGGGCTCACTCTAGTTGATACATCGTGCATTCCCGACCCGGCCTCTGCTAGTTGCAGGACACGAGCCGTCCAGGCGGAGAGCGCATACGGATCAGTCTTTCGAGCTGATCGCACGTAGTGCTTTGTCGTGCGATATAGAGTGTCAAGCATAGCCGCACGACCATGCGTACCGAAGAATTCTCGAAGGACTTCATCCGCTCTTGCTTCAAGCTCGCTTTCATCGGCGGTGAGCCAGCCCAAGTTAAGCATTTCACGGATCGGGAAGCGGCCCCAGTCGATATTATCTTCCTCGGTTGGGGGAGGCTCAGATTCGCGAGCAAGAATCTCGATTGGAATGTCAAGACCGGTACTAAGTGCTCGAAGCATTGGAAGTGACAGAGTTCGCTTTCGAGAGAGCACTTCGGAGACCTTACTCTTGCTTCCTACAAGGGGAACGAGATCCCGTTGCTTCAGACCCTGCTGCTCCATGCGGAACTTGATCGCCTCGATCGGATCTGGAAGATCCATGGGATACCGCCTCTCCTCATAGTCCTTGATAAGCAGGGACAACAGTTCAAGGCGATCGGCATCCGAAGTTTCGGGCTCAGGGTCAAGATCGATAAGAGGCTCGATTTCGGCGAGAGCCGTCTCGTACTCCTCGGGCGTCTTGATAACCTTGTCGATCATTTGCGCCTCCATTTCTCCAGCACTAGCTCAGGTTCCACTTGTCATACTCTGCGTGAGTACCAACCTCTTTGACGAGAACCTTCTTCGTTTTGTAGGCTATCTTCACATACAATCGATAGCGATTGCCCTTGATGTTGAAAACACATTTTCCGTCTCCAAGGAAGTCTGCAGAGGGAAAGTGTTCTCGGACATCCATCGGGTTTGCCCATTCGGTTGCCTCAACCAGAGCTACCCACGATTCAACCTGCTTGCGAGCATCGGCATGCTTCATTGAAAAATCATTAAGTTTGCCCTTGCCGATAACATCCATTAATGTTCCCGTTTTGGGAACATTTTATCACCGCATGATAGCATTGTCAAATATAGGTTCCCGTTATGGGAACGTAAATGTAATTGCACCGGGGGTCGAGGCACTTCGTTAACCCTGATACAGTGAGCCACTCCCATCAATTCTCACGTCTGGCTCCGAAGAGCAGCCCTTACCCACGTTCCCCAAGATTGAACCAGGAGCGTAGATGCCTTATCCATTTGAAAGAAGAAGACGGCGGAGAGAATCGCCGGGTTACAAACTCACAGTGCTGGAAAGAGTAGTTGATCAAAATGGCCAGAAGATGGGCAGCACAAGCAGAACCACAATCATCACGATCAGGGTCAGCGGCAAGCCCACCTTAATGTAGTCACCGAAGCGATAACGGCCCGGACCCATGATCAATAAATTTGCGGGATGGCCGACAGGACTCAAGAATGCCGCCGAGGCCGAAATGGCCACGACCATCATCAAGGGATAGGGTGATAGCCCCAGCTCGCTGGCGGTGTTCAATGCCACCGGTGCCAGCAGCACTGCGACAGCCGCATTCGGCATCACTTGTGAAGCCAGCGCCGCCAGCAGGAAAAGACCTGCTACGACAGCCCTTGGCCCCAAACCACCCACCAGGGCGACAACCCCTTCGGCAATGTAGCTGGCGGCGCCCGTCGTCTCCATCGCGATCCCGAGTGGTAGCATGCCGGCAATCAGAAAAATGGCCTTCCATTCAATTGCCTGATAGGCTTCATTCATCGTCAGAGTACCGGAGAGCACCATTAAGACGACGCCCATCACCGCCGCGATCGCGATTGGAAGCCAACCAAGAATAACCGGTATGAGTACAATCGCCATGATCACAATCGCTGGAAGCGCCTTGCTCAGGCGCGGCGCCTCTTGTGCTTCCTCAGACAAGACCAGAAAATCCGGCTCGCTGCCCAGCACTTTAAATTGCGATCGCGATCCATGAACGAGGAGGGCGTCTCCAAACTTTAGTTCTCGGTTGCCTAAGTTTGAATGGTAGGCCGTGCCCCCGCTCCAGATGGCAATCACATTCAGGCCAAATTTCTCTCGGAAGTGAACTTCGCGCAGTGATTTACCGGGTAGCGTTGTATGCGGCGAAAGAACCACCTCCGCCAGGCCGATGTTCTCTGATTCCAGAATGCGCAAATCGGAGATTGGATCTGTATCGATGATGAGGTCCTTCAAACCGCGCAGCGCCCTTAAATCATCCGGCTCCCCCTGAACAAGGAGCAGGTCTTCGGCCCTCAAGGGTTCTTGGGGTTCAGGCATCAACTGCTTCTTGCCTTCTCGAATAATCCCCAGCACCCTTAAGCCGTATGCGTTTCCCAGTTTACTCTCGGCCAAACTTTTACCTGCTAATACTGAGTCTTTTGGAATGCGTAACGAAATCAGGCATTCATGCAGGCGATAGGCCCTGGCCACTTCTGCATCGGATATTGATTTCAAGTCTTCGAATGCTGAAGATGTGCCCAGCTTTTCCAATTCTTCACGCGCCCCTTGGACCAGAAGTGTGTCTCCGCTGCGCATCGGCTGATTTTGCAGGTTGGACAAAATAGGTGTGCCGTTTCTCCATATCGCGATGACATTGATGCCAAATTGATTACGGAAGTCACTCTCGATCAATGTCTGACCAACAAATGTACCGTTTGAGGCGAGTTTGACCTCCATCACGGATATCTCGGAGGAGATTAAGCGGGCCACCATTACGCGGTCGTCTTCCAAAACCAGATGTCTTTGTCCTCGGAATTCATCCAGCAGATCAAGCCTTCCCCCTACCAGCAATCCATCGTTCGACCGCAGAATCGTATCCGGCTTCGGGGCCAACTGCATCTGATCATCCTGCTGGATTGCCATCACGTTTAGACCCAACGCCGATCCCAGTCGACTATCGGCGAGTGTTTTGCCATCCAGGAGTGCGTTCTCGGGAAGCCTGATCCAGAACATTCTTTCCTTGAAATCAAAAACCTCCTCGATGCCGTTCTCGATCAATGAGGAATCCTTGATGAGGTCGCGCGATGGGAGTATATGCCGTCCAATGAGGGCCATATAACCAATTCCGGCCACAAGAATCACAAGCCCTACGGGAGCGAAATCAAACATTTTGAAGGGCGCCAAACCCGCATTGTTGAGAGCTTCACTAATTAATATATTTGGCGGAGTCCCGATAAGTGTGGTCAATCCTCCCAGAAGAGAGGCGAATGCCAAAGGCATGAGCAATTTTGATGGCGCTATCCCCGTGCGCCGGGCAATGCTGATCACGACGGGGAGCAGCAGCGCCACCGCCCCGATGTTGTTCATGAACCCCGAAAGAACTCCGGCGGTTATCATGATCGCCACAATCAAGCGTATCTCGCTCTCTCCAGCAAAACGCAAGATTTGGCGGCCGATGAAGTTCGCCACCCCCGTTCTCGATAAACCCGCGCTCAGGATTAGGACCGCCCAAACGGTTACAACGGCCAAATTGCTGAACCCGGATAACGCTTCCGCAGGAGAAACCAAATTGGTCAGCGCAAGGGCTACAAGCACAATTAAGGCCACCAGGTCAACACGAATTTTTTCAGTGACAAATAGGAAAATCGCGATGATCAGGATGGCGAGGACTGTGGCAACTTCGGAGGTCAAGATGCTTTCCTTCGATCCCCAATATCTTTCAGGATTAAGACAGGCGGACTATAGCATGAGTTCAAAAGATGTGCGTTCCGCCTTTGCAAGTACTTTCAACGGTTACCTTCGGCGAGCTGCCTGCGATTCTGTGCAGTTTGGGAAACCATTTTTTCGATTGTCATTTGCCTGACAGGGAAATTTTTCCGCGCAGTTCTTTGCTGCGTAGCAAACACCGTTACCAGGAGAAAGTTGCCAAATACGCGCTGCATCCATTCGTGTTCGGATTGAAAGCGTAGAATATCCTCTGTTTTCATCCTCCAAGGCTACTGCAATATCACCCCATGCTCCATCCCTGAAGCAGGGGATTTTCCCTTCCCCCACGAGGGGAATGCCGTTCAGCCAGTGCAGTACTCCGCCGTACTTGTCAGAATCCTTCGAAGATTTCATAACGCAAAGATTGGAAGTTGATTGTTGCGAGGCCGTTTCTCCAGATGAATATCCGCCTGTCGGTAGGGTTTGTAAGCATCTATTAATGTATTATTGGTACAAATAGATTACCTTCGAAGATTAACAATCGGGGGATTGCCAACAAGGCAGGATTCTTGCATGCCTGACAGCTGCAGAGATAAGCGAGGCAGCAAGGCCTTTTTGTGAAATGGATTATATGAAAAAATCAGCATTGCTATTCATCCTCAGCACTTTTGCCGTCATCGTTTCCGCGTGCAGTCCTGTGGTACAGGTCGAGACTGAAACGAGCGCAGGCTCTCCGCAAATAGTGCAACAAGTTGGCGAACAAACCTCCCCAAGCGAGGGAGAAGAGCAAACTGCCGCCGTGAGCCAAGATCAACCCCTCCCGGGAGAGCTCCCGGCGCCCGAATTTCCACCCGGCCTGGATTGGCTAAACACGGATCGTCCACTTTCCATGGCCCAACTCAAGGGCAAGATTGTCTTGCTCGACTTTTGGACCTACGGCTGCATCAATTGCATTCACATCATCCCTGAATTGGCTCGGCTTGAGGCAGAATATCCGAATGAGTTGGTCATCATCGGCGTTCATTCGGCCAAGTTTGAGAATGAAGGTGATACAGAGAACATCCGTCAGGTTATCTTGCGTTATGGGTTGGAGCATCCCATCGTCAACGACCGTGATTTCATCGTTTGGCGAACCTGGGGAGCGCGCGCTTGGCCAACTTTATTCCTGGTTGACCCCGATGGAAATGTAGTGGGCGGGCATAGTGGCGAAAACATTTATCCGGTTTTCAAACCGGCCATTGAAGCGCTGGTGCAGAAATTTGAAGCACAAGGCACACTTGACCGCACCCCGCTGGACATAAAATTGGAAAAGGAAGGATTGCCAGAAACGGTGCTTTCCTTTCCCGGCAAGATCCTCGCTGATCCTGATGGCGGACGCCTATTTATTGCCGACACAAATCATAATCGCATCGTGATCGCCAGCATCTCGGATGGCGAAGTGATCAACGTTATCGGCAGCGGTAGTTTGGCGTATAACGATGGAAGTTTTCGAGAGGCCACCTTCGCCCATCCACAGGGAATGGCGCTCTCCAACGATGGTAAGTTTCTTTTTGTCGCCGATACAGAAAATCACGTAGTGCGCCAAATTGATCTGGAGAATGAAATTGTGGCGACCCTGGTCGGCACCGGCCTGCAAGGCCAGGTTTACCCTCCTCGAGGAGGGATCGCCCCCGACGTGATCTTGAGATCTCCCTGGGATTTAGCCCTGCGAGGCAATACGCTTTATATTGCCATGGCCGGTTCTCACCAAATCTGGACGCTTGATCTACGCAGCGGCTTAACCCAACCCTTTGCCGGAAACGCGCGCGAGGGCACCCTGGATGGTCCCTCAAACCAGGCTGAACTCGCCCAGCCGAGCGGATTAGCGTTCGACAGCATGGGGCGACTCTATTTTGCCGATTCGGAGGCGAGTTCCATTCGCTGGGTGGAGACGACTGGCGACTACATCATGGACACTTTGGTGGGCAGCGGCACAAGCCTGTTCGAATTCGGCGATGTTAACGGCATCGGCGATCAAGCTCGGCTGCAACATCCGCTCGGCATCGTTGTGGTCGATGGCTTTGTATACGTGGCCGATACCTACAACCATAAGATCAAACGCGTCGACCCCGTTAGCGCAGAAATCACAACCTTCCTTGGAGAAGGCGCTGGGTGGCGCGATGGAACCGAGCCGCTCTTCTACGAACCAGGCGGATTGGATGCCGCGCAGGGAAAACTTTACGTCGCCGACACGAATAATCACACCATCCGGGTGATCGATCTGCTGACCAAAGAGGTTTCCACCCTGGTGTTGAAAGGAATTGAGCAATTTACCGCCACGGCGGAGGATAGCGAATTTGGCGGCAATATCGTGAATCTTGACCCCATTATGGTGCAAGCGGGTGCGGGCACAATCCTGCTAAACATCAGCATCCCCGCGGGTTACAAGGTGAATGACATCGCACCATCCTCGATGGCATGGCAAGTCGACGGGAACATTGTTGAGCTCCCTGCGGATGCCAATCGCTCGATACTCGCACCGACTTTCCCCATTGAACTTAGGGTAACTTTTAATGAGGGCGAAGGCACATTGATCAGCGACTTTACCTTGTTCTATTGCGAGGCAGAAACACAGAGCCTGTGCCTTATCGAACAAGTGCGCTTCAAAGTTCCATTGATCGTAGGGAGTGTGGGTGAGGCATCCCTGCCACTGGAATACGCCATCCCCGTGTCTGATATAAGCTAAAAGGGGAAGATGAAGCGGAGCAAGGCTGCCCCATCGCACACGCCACGGCGGTTGTTAGATTCTCACATCAACGAAATTCTTCGGAAGCTTCCAGGGTCCAACTTTAACGGTTCCAGGCACTTTAGAGGGGTAAAATCTGCGTCAACTGGGAAGCAGATTTTTTTGCACGGACATAAAGTGTACCCTTAGCCGAATCCATCGCCTTCGTGTGACCTTAAACCATCCTGTGCCGAATGATTATGAGCGTCTGCCAATGGAGTGCCCTAGAGATTGCCCGATTGCGCTGCAGGATTTGCGAATTTTCAGCGAGGCCCAGGGGATGCCGCCATGTGCCTCGCATTCTGATAAATGCCTGTTGGAATTTGAGCCTGAAATTTTCCTAAAGAATTAAGAGGACAACCAGAGAATGCAAATTACGTTTGTACGTCATGCCACAATGATCCTTTCTTATGGTGGGAGAAAGCTGCTTATCGATCCTATGTTTGGCGGCGCGGAGTCGATGGACCCGATCAGGAATACGCCCAATCAACGCCGCAATCCACTCGTCGATTTGCCTTTTGATCCTCGAGAAATGGCGCAGCTACTTGAAAAATTGGACGCAATTTTCGTCACCCATACCCACCAGGATCACTGGGACCAAATCGCGCGAGAGAGTCTCGCGAAGAGTTTGCCGCTCTTCTGCCAACCCGAGGATTTGTCCGGTTTTGCCGATGCGAGATTCGATAATCTCCAGCCGGTTGAGCGTGATTTGACCTGGCAGGAGATCCATATCACCCGCACGGGAGGTCAGCATGGCTCGGGCGAACTTGGGGAACAGATGGGCCCGGTCTCTGGCTTTCTCCTGCAGGCCGAAGGTGAACCCAGCGTTTACGTTGTCGGCGATAGCATCTGGTGCCGGGAAGTGGAAGATGTTTTGCGAGTCCATCAACCCGATGTAGTCATCGTCAACGCCGGCGCCGCACAATTCCTTACCGGGGATCCCATCACGATGGCCGCAGATGATGTGCTTCGGGTTCTTCGTGCGCTGCCTGCATCAAGAGTAGTTGCCGTGCATATGGAGGCGATCAACCACTGCCTGCTTAAGCGTGCGCAGCTTCAGGAATTCATTCATCAAGCAGATAGCGCTTATACGCTGGACATTCCGCAGGATGGCGTTGCGATTAATATTGAATAAACCTAGCATCTCAGCATCGCTCGCAATGTTGTCCGCTTTTGCCAGATTTCTTTAGAAGATTAAACAAGGATTGCACTTAGCAGGTCAGCGAATTGAAAGCATCCTTGGTGCAGTATGCTAGTCGAGGGACTTAATTTTTAATTCCCGCCTAAGCGATAATCTGGGGTTAGGAATTCTCCCGGGTGATTGTTCAAGGATTTGCGAGCTAACTCAGCTAGGTCGACCTTTCCGTCGTATCCAAAAACCGCGCAGGTTCCGCCTTTTGCTGGCCGGGGGGCCGCCAGGCGAAGCGATGCGCGAACCGATTCGGCACTCGTTCCACGACATCGGCAATGATCGGCCCCAGCATGGGCGCAAATTTGAAGCCGTGCCCGCTCCCCCCGCTGGCCACGACCAGCCCTGCGCGATCCGGATCGTGATCGATCCAGAAATCTCCGTCCCAGGTATCGCAGTACATACACAGGCGATTGAATATCGCCGGCGCCTGTGCCAGTCCCGGCAGCGACTTCCGGAAGAAAGCACGGAAGCGTTGCTCGTCGTCCGCATCCACCTCCCTGGGCGCATCGGCCGGCTGCCGCTTGCCATGACCGTGATTGGCCACTTTCAGGGTACCATCGTCAAGCGCGGGAAAACCGTACCAACCGGTGTTGTTGATATCTGCGGTCCAGATAACGAAATTAGGCGGCTGATAGTCGGCCACTTGCTCAACTTTGAAATGGTAGACCGGCTGACCCACCGCCCACATGACCTCTCGCAAGTGTGGCAGCAGCGATGGCGTCCAGCATCCGGCTGCCACCACCACGATGTCGCCGCGCAGCTCGCTACCCTCCGTCGTGCGAACCCCGACCACGCGGGAACCCTGCTCCAGCAATGTATCCATCGCCGAGCCGGGGCGCACGCTGACTCCCAGACGTTTGGCCTCGGCGATCAATCTTGCCACCACTTCCCCGCTTTCAGCCCAACCAGCCCGGGGATTGAAGTAGGCCTCTGGATGGTCGACCGGATCCCAGGCCGGGAAACGCGCGTGAATCTCAACGGCTGAAAGCCGCTCCGGGCTATGGCCGTGCTTCTGGAGCAACTCAAAGCTATCATGCTCAAAACCTCCTGCCACCATCGGTTGCCCTGCTAACAGCAGCGCCCCAGTCTGGTGAAACAGCGGAGTCCCCCAGGCTTCATTCCAACGATCCCAGCCTTCGAATGCCGCTTCCATTAGCTGCATATAGAACTCGTCGGCCCCATAGTCCATGCGCAGCACTTTGCTGATATCCGTAGACGAAGCCAGGACATTTGGCAACGGTCCAGGATCCAGCAGGGTCACCTCATGGCCCCGCCGCTGGAGCTCAAGCGCCGCGGAGACGCCGAATATGCCTGCGCCCACGATGACAATGGATAGGTTTCCCTCACTCACTCATATCCTCCTTCAGCCCTCCAATTCAAGCACTGGGCGTCGACCAGCAGCAGGACAAGCCGCCGATCCTCCGCGGCGGCCGCGGTCAGGTCTGCGGCTATCCCTTCCCGAATGGCGGTTGCCGTCTCAGGGACATAAGGCGTCCCCACACGCTCCGGGTCATAAAAGGTTGGGAACGTCATCGCCGATTCTCCCAGCCCTGCTTACAGTTCATAAGGCCTGCGATCGATCACACTCCTGGATCATATCATTGGCAATCCATCGACTAACACCATGCGAGTTTGGCCTGCTGTAGTCGATTCTCTGCTCGCAGACAATTCATGCAATTCTATAGGCCAATCCCGCCGGCTGGACGACGTCCTGGCTATCGCGGAAGTCGTTAAGAGCAGTGTCGACAAGCATCAGCCGAAGTTGCCCCGCTACGGCGGAAGCGCGAGCGCAGTCAAGATCCTCGATGATGACCGAGGCCCGTTCTCCTCCAACCGGATGCAGCATGCGCTCGGACTTGCTCCCCCATGCTCACACCTATCGAATTGTCTCTGATGGCTCAACAACGGCTTGTGAAATCCTTGGAAGGTGAAGCCCTTAGCAGTATTTCCTCGGAAGCCCCCTTAGTAGAAAGAAGAAACCGGCCAAGGCTCATCCTCTTTTCAGAAGTGCGCCAACCGTTTGCGTGCAAATAAACCTATTTAGAGGTCCACGGTGGGAATCGGCCATCCCCTGGACAGGGCCGCTACCTGTGCCTGCGTTTGAGTGGGGCCCACCCTGAGCAGGTCGCCTACCGCCAGTAGCGATGGGAGATAATTCCACTTGGCCTGACAAGGCTCAACGTCAATCCGGCAGATTCAGATAGTAGTAACCGATTTAGCTGAGGGGCAATCATCGGTGGTCTGGGCCTTGACCGATACTCAATCGGAGGGTGCATATTGACAGCCCGGAGTGGGGAAAACCATGCTGGCGCGCAGCCTGGCGCAGTCGCTGGGTTGCTCGTTCCGCCGAGTGCAGTTCACTCCTGACATGCTCCCGAGCGACCTGACCGGTGTAAATGTATTCAACCAGATCTCGCGGGAGTTTGAGTTTCGTCCCGGACCACTCATGGCGCAGGTCGTGCTGGCGGACGAGATCAACCGCGCGACGCCCAAGACCCAATCGGCGCTGCTAGAGGCGATGGGCGAGGCCCAGATCACTGTGGACGGGGTGACTCACCGCTTGCCGGTGCCATTTATCGTACTGGCCACCCAGAACCCGATCGAATATCAGGGCACCTTCCCACTGCCCGAGGCGCAGCTCGACCGCTTCTTGATGCGCATCCGTTTAGGTTATCCCGAACTTGAAGATGAGATCCATATCCTTGAGCAGCAACAATATGAGCATCCGCTTGAAGGCCTTACCCAGGTGGCCTCAGTGGATGAGCTCAGGGAGGCCCAGGAAGCGGTGAAGGCTACCTTTATCTCTCCGGCGGCCGGACCATCATTACACGACCCGAGGGGGGCTCACCAACGATCACCTCAGAGCCGCCCGCGCTGAAGATCGCTCAAGAAGCGAGCGAGAATCGCTGGAGAGTGTTTGCAGTCTCTGCGGGGAGGGTGCTCGCCGGGTCCGCACTATCACTGCTCATCGGTTTATTTGCCTGGCTAGGACTGGATACTTGGCGGCTGCGCCGACTGCCGCCGCAGCGCGCCATCGCCACTGTGTATGACCGGCTTTACCTAGCGGCCGCACGTTTAGGCCTGCGCGACAGCTCTAGCCTGACACCGGACGAATTGCTCGCCTCGCTGACCGAGCGGCTTGCAATGCGCGCGCGGATGGGCCGGCTTCTGGCGCCCGCCAAAGACCAGGCTCGAGTGTTGATTGAGCTCCACCGACGGGCGACCTTCAGCCCACATCCGGCAGGGGCGGACGAGAAGCGGCAGGCGTTCCGCGCCTGGCGTCGGCTGAGCCCGCGCTTGTGGCTCGCGCGGCTTCTGCGCGCCGCGGGCTAGTATCGAGTGGACCTGCGCCGGTCAGTCGACCCAATTAGCCCAAGAAACTCGCCACTAGCCAGGTTGGCAACAACGCCTCCAGCAATTTCGTAGTGAGCGCCTTGACCTCGCGGCGAACCGGACCCACATAGAGCGGGCGACCATTCCTGGCCGCCCGCTCCGCCTTCAAACTAGGGCTTCTCGATAGGAACGCCAATCATGCTGCCCCACTCTGTCCAGGATCCGTCGTAGTTCGTCACTCGTGGATATCCCAGTAGGTGTTTGAGCACGAACCAGGTGTGTGAGGATCGCTCTCCAATCCGGCAATAGGCGATCACTTGCTTGTCGGGTGTGACACCTTGTTCCTCGTACAGGGCCTTCAAGGCTTCGAACTGCTTGAACGTGCCATCCTCTTGGACGGCTTTGCTCCAGGTAATGTTGGCCGCACCAGGAATGTGACCGCCACGCTGGGATCCCTCCTGCGGCAGATTCTCCGGGGCAAGCAGTTCGCCTGAGAACTCCTGCGGTCCGCGCACATCCACCAGGGCGCGATCTGGCTTTCCAAGGCTTTCCAAAACGAAATCGCGCAACGCGCGCACGCTCTTATCCACCTTTTGGACCTTGTAGCTGGTGGGCTCAATTTGAGGCGCATCGGTCGTGAGGGAGCGTCCTTCGGCTTCCCATTTCTTGCGGCCGCCATCGATGAGGCGCGCGTTCTCGTGCCCATAGTAGTTCAGAAGCCAGAAGGCGTACGCGGCGAACCAGTTGTTGTTATCGCCGTATAAGACGACCGCGGTGTCCTCGCTGATGCCTGAGCGACCCAGCAGGTCTTCGAACGCCTGCTGATTGAGAATATCTCTCTGAAGAGAGTCCTGGGTGTCGCTCTGCCAGTCCCAGCCCACCGCACCAGGCAGATGCCCCGTGCCATAGGCTGAGGTATCCACATCCACCTCCACGAACCGGACCCCTTTGTCTTCCAGATGCTGCGCCGCCCATTCGGTATCTACCAGCACTTCTGGATGCGCAAATCCTTTATCACTCATTGTTGCCTCCATACCAACCCCTCCTTGCCGGGGGGTCTGTCTAATTGAAACGACGGTTAAATCGACTTCTGAGGGCTTTCCATAGGTGGCGGAGGTGGCCGCTTCTATCCTCTCGGACGATCAACAAATTCACCTCCGCCAGGGACATGTGCATTTCGACATCTCTAACCTCCAAATAACGTAGATTTCAGGCACGCAGCTGGTTCACAGAAAACCTGGGCAAGTGTCGGGCGCAGGTCCACCACGGAACTTTGCCTCCCTCCAGCAGAAGGCCTCGGAAAATGCTGATGGCATCGCTCATGAATCCTGCCACCCTTTCAAACCGAAACTCGTGTCTGAGATTCGAACTGACGATCAGGGAGCTGCAGCCCTTGCATTACCCCTTGGCCACGGCGCCGTAGTGTGTTAAGGGGAGCAATAAATTCTACACTGCTCCCCCTTCACTTAAACATGCTCTGGCGGCACTAGGAGCCCGCCCGCAGGAAGATACCGGTGGGGTCGGCGTCTAGGGAAATCCGTTCCGTGACCCTCCACTCGCCCATGTGAATCACGGCCACCGAGGCCTCCTTTGTCACGATGACGTAAGCAAAGCTGCTGCTAGAGTGCACGGCCACTTTCCCCGGGTTGGCTCCGATGAAGATCCTGGCAACCTCTTCCAAAGTATCTGCATCCATGACGAGCAGGTCGGTGTCACCGAAGTGGCCGATGAAACCATACTTGCCGTCCGGGCTGAAGGTGGCAACGACGGGTCCTTTCCCAGTTGCGAACCGCTTTATTAGGTCCAGCGATACCGGGTCGTATACGGCATTGGTATTGCTGGCCGCCTCCTGTACCCACACCGTGCCATCAGGAGCGGTGGTCAACATATGCGGCGTCGAACCCTCGGGGGCAGCGATGATCTGGATTGTCTCTCCCGTCTCCGGATTGAGGCTGACGAGCATATCGCTCTGGCGGGTGGGGTAGTAGAAGCGCTCCACGCCGTCGGGCCCCACGGAGATGTCGGCGTCACATACCACGCCTCCCTCTCCAACAGGGACGTCCCACGTGCTTAGCACCTGGAAGGCCTTTGTATCAATGGCCACCACCTGAGCCGAGGCCATTTTGCCCACGTGTAAGATGCCATCCGCAGTGGCCTTACCGATGTAGAGAGTGATTTCTTCCCTCCCGATGGGGAGGCGGGTGGCAACTTCCATGGTGTCGAGATTTAACGCGATTACTTCCACAGCATTTGTATCATTGTCCTTCAATCCAAGCCAAAGGTTCTCGCCATCGAAGTAATTGTTGTCGTCGTTCCAGGTCCAGGAGGTGAAATCAGGGATGTCCGCCGTCTTCACGACCTGATTCGTTTGAGTGTCGATAACGGTTACGTGCGGCGTGCTGTTGCTGAAGATGAAGAGTTGGGCTGCATCGGCTTGTTCAGGAGAAGGTTCCGGAGTTGGCTGAGCGCAAGCGGCCAGCGCTACTGTAAGAACGAACACTATTGATGCAAATTTTGGCATTTTCATAGCTTCTTTATCCTTTCGCTACTTGAGAATGGAGTTATTCGTTGGAAAAGCACGGTGGGCCGTTACAGCCGACCGCGCCTCATACAGATGCAGCGAAAGGAATGAACAGGATAGTTGTTCATCGCATCTTGGGGGTGTCGGCGCGGCTCCCCCACTCCTGCCATGAGCCATCGTAGTTGCGCACAGAAGGGTAACCTAGCAGCCGGAGCGTGAAGTAGACATGCGCCGAGCGCGCCCCGGTCAGGCAGTAAACAACCAACTCTTTTTCCGGCGTTACCCCAGCCGACTCGAAGCGGTGCCGCAGGGCCGCCGCGTCCCGAAAGCGGGGCACCAGCGCGCTCTCCAGGCTCTCCTCCCAAGGCAGCAGAACCGCGCCCGGTATGTGACCACTGTCGTATTCATTTCGCGTGCGGGCGTCCACCAGGACCAGGGCAGGGTCTTCGAGGCGAGTTAAGATCCAGTCCAGAGTCGCTAGCCGGCCTGCGTTCGGCATCCCGGGCGTTTCAATCGGCTCCACGGTTGGTGCCTCCATGCTAATTGGTCGACCGCTGGTCTGCCAGGCGGCCCAGCCGCCCTCCAGCAAGCGAACGTCGAGAAAGCCGAGAGACTCCAGCAGCCAGAAGACTTGCGCCGCAGCGGGCCCACCCTGGCCGTCATAGACGACGACGGTATCCCTAGCGGCCAACCCGACAAGACCCACCGCGGTGGCGACTTCGACGGGAGAGCCCAGAGTGCCGGGAACGCCGTTGGCCCGCCCACTGAAAATCTGCATCAAATCGAGATAGACAGCCCCGGGGATGTGACCCCAGGGGTAGCCGATCCGAAACTGTGGCATGGGCGGGCGCACATCCACGATGTGCAGTCCCGGGTCCTCCAACTTCTCGAAAAGCCAATCGGCTGTGACCAATAACTCAGCCTGCGGGTAATCCCTCGGATCGGGCATCGGTTACGGCTTTCGCCTCAACGTGATGCGCCATTCCGGGGAGCCGATTTTCTCGATCGAAGTCTCAAATCCCAGCCTCGCCGCTTGGGTGGGGATCGTGTCCAGGCATGGCGAGTGATCGGTGTAAACCTCGAGGTACTCGCCTTCGGGCAGGGCGCGCATGGCCTCTACGGCCTTCATCATCGGGTACGGACATATTTCGCCGCGGACATCCAATTCCATCATCGGTTCTCCTCTATGGCAACCAGCGCAGGGCCTTAGTGCCCAGAAAGGCTCCCCCCGTCAGCGCCGCCGCGAACAACCAGCCGTTGGCGGCCAGGGAGGGAACGGCTGAGAAGAAGGCGCCGACGGTACAACCAACCGCCAGCCCGGCCCCGTAACCCATCAAGATGCCGCCGCCGAGCGATTGAGCGTAACGAATTGGCTTGCGGGGCACTCGCAGCTTGAACTCCTGGGCCAGCAGGGCAGCCACTAGTGCGCCAGCGAACAACCCCAGATTGGACAGCGTCATGTGGTTGAGAAAGACGCCCTCCGCGCCAGACAGTGTGCAGCCAGCCAGTGTCTCTACGCCTAGCAGCGGTGGGGGTGCCAGGCCCAGGTTAAGCTTGCCGGCCAGCGCGCTCGCCCAGGCGCTGATCTCACCTGTGATGCGCCAGGGGTGTTCGTAGGCGAATAAGAACACATTGAGCGTCCCTAGGGCGAGCCCCCCAGAGATCGCCGGCCAACCGCGTACGAAGATGGCCCGATAGGTTCGGCGCAGCTCGTCGCCGAAGGTCACGGCCGGGTCATGGGTCATTAACGTGAGGGGGATGACCAGTCCAGCGCGCGATTCCCACCACAGGATAAGGACGTAGGCCCCGGCCAGCGCCAACAGGGTTATGGCCACACCGCCGCCATAGCCTGCAATGTTAGGCAACCACAGCCGCGGTGCTCGGCCGATATCCAGCCGCCACCACCAGTTCCAAGTGTGCGCAGCCACCAACAGCCCGGTCATGATGCCGGCGAAGGCCACCCAGGAGCCTAGGTAACCCTCCGCCATCCGGTACATCGAGCCGGAAATGCAGCCGCCGGCCAAGACCATTCCCAGGCCGAAGGCCAACCCACCCACAATTAGGGCCAGGGCGAGCGGCGACACGTGGGCCTCCGGCGCGACCACCTCCAGTCGGGAGTTGGGCAATCGGTCGCTCATGATCAGCGTGAAGCCGACGGTGGCCACGGCCATGCCGGCGATTACGCCCTTCATCACCCGGCCGTCGCGCAGCAGGAACAGATCACGGAACGCCGAGGTGAAGCAGAAGCGGCTGCGTTGTAAGACGAAGCCGAAGGCCATGCCCATGAGCCAGAAGACGGCAAATTGGCTATCGGCCCGAGCGGCCCATAGACTAACCAGACCCGCCGCCGCTATGACCAACAGCCCTACACCGGGCTGCAAATTCAGCCGCAAAGGCCCGGTTCGGGGCTCTGCTGTGGTGGTGGTCGTCATCTTTCTCCTCCCACTCGACTGAGCTCAGAAAGACCGACATTCCCAACAAAAAAATCAACTGACAAGAATGAGAGCGGCATAATTAGGCACGCCATGCGAAATTGGTGCTTTCGCATGCGGGGCCACGCACCGCCCTTCGTCAGTTGATTGCTGCTTAAGGTTTCCGTTCCGGTTGGAAAGTCCTAGACGAGGCGGTGGCTAGTGGCCCCGCCTCATACAATTGCAATTCGTCATGGAGATCCTCTGTTCCGGGAATATTATAGATAAATCAGATAAAATTATACTAAATTACCGAAGCCTGTCAAGCCACCGTATTCATTCATCTAAAATGTTACCGAAGGATAATGGTTCTCTCAAAAGAAAATGTTACCGAGGGAACCTATGGCCGACAGCGACAAAATGACCTTTCAAGAGCGAGATAAGTACCTACGCAACATGCAAAAACGATACCGAAAAGCTGATAAAGATGCAAAGGGCAAACTGCTGGACGAGATGGAGACGGTGACGGAACTGCATCGCAAGAGCCTGATCCGTCTAATGGGTTCCACCATTCAAAGGAAGCAGCGCAAACGCCAACGCGGGTCAACATACGGTCCACAAGTTGAATATGCCCTTCGGATGATCTCTAAAAGCCTCGATCACATCTGTGCTGAGCGCCTGCAGCCTAATCTGGTTTGGATAGCGCATCACCTGGCTCATCATGACGAACTGGAAACCTCCTCAGATCTTCTGGATAAGCTGGAGAAGATCAGCGTCTCCACTGTGCGACGCCTGCTCAAGCGAGCCCCACGCGACCGGCCGCGCTTGCCACGCAGAGGACCCGAGCGCGCCAATCGCCTGGCGCGAGAGATCCCTGCCCGCCGCATCCCCTGGCAGGAACAGGAGCCAGGGCACTTTGAAACCGACCTCGTCCACCACTGCGGGGTATCGGCTTCAGGACACTACATCCACACACTCCAGATGATTGACGTAGCCACAGGGTGGAGCGAACGGGCTGCCACACTAGGACGAAGCTATTTGGTCATCCGCGACGCTTTCCGGCGTATCCTGGCTCGATTGCCCTTCCCCGTGCTGGAAGTCCATCCCGATAACGG
>JADFRQ010000108.1 GCA_022561215.1 Chloroflexota bacterium
CTCGCTGTATTTACACTATCCTTCGAATTCGGGAAAGTACCTTCGCCAGCGTTGATCAAAGAGGTAGGGCCGCTCGGTAACGACGAGATCAAGAGGATATTGGAATCATTGTCTTTGCCATTCACAGCATCGATCTTCAAAGGCGGAATGAGATACTTGAGCTGTGCTGGAAAACAAGTGCACGAACGGTGGTGGCGCCGGATATTCTGACATTTATGCGGAAAGGAAGTCACCCAAAGGATCACAGGACTTGGTTTTCAACCGATGACGTTCGGGGTCCGAGCACCCACGTGGAAAGTGAATTAACAGAAGAAATCCTCAAGCAGCGCATTCATGATTTAGCTGAATTAGCACGCCGAGGTGATTATGCCGCACTCACAGAGGAATTGGAGTTCTTAGATCATGAGATCGGAAAAGAGAAGTCGGAGGAGGTTGCTCCCGCATTGAGACCGGCCTCGGTCGAGGTGGCATCGGATGAGGTGACGTGAGGAGGGCAAGGGGGCTTGGGAGCTAAGGAGCGGGGGAGCTTGGGGGCTGGGGAGGCATGGGCGCAATTCCTTCGGAATTGCGTGTGAGAATGGAAGTTCGCCATTCTCAATGAGTGGGGTAATCCACGGACACATTAGAAATCTTAAACTTAGCTACTTTGGAAAAAATGAATGAATTTGCGCGGTAGGAAAGTTCTTGTCACCGGAGCGGGAGGCTTTATTGGAAGCCATCTGGTGGAAGCCCTTGTGGGAGAAGGAGCGTCTGTGCGGGCGTTTGTGCACTACAACTCACGCAACGATCCGGGAATGCTGTCCCACTTGCCGGGCGAAGTTTTTGACGAAATTGAGGTTGTTGCCGGCGATCTGCGGGATCAATCGGCGGTGAATGAGGTAGTAAATGGCTGCGAGTTGGTGTTTCATCTGGGAGCCTTGATCTCCATTCCCTATTCCTACCGCAATCCATACGAAGTTGCCGAGACTAATATGATGGGAACGCTCAATGTCTTGCAAGCTTGTCGAAATCATGACATTGGGCGATTGATACACACTTCTTCGAGTGAAGTCTACGGCACGGCGCAGAAAGTTCCTATCGATGAGGACCACCCCCTGCAAGGTCAGTCACCCTACTCAGCAAGCAAGATCGGCGCCGATAAATTGGCAGAGAGCTTTAACCGCGCTTATGAACTACCCGTTGTCACATTGCGGCCTTTTAATACCTATGGTCCGCGCCAGTCGGATCGCGCGGTCATCCCTACCATTATTACCCAGGCGCTGACACAAGGAAAAATCGAACTGGGAAATCTGGATGCAAAGCGGGATTTCACATTTATTTCTGACACTGTTGATGGCTTTATTAAAGCGTCATCTCAAGAAGGAATTGACGGCGAAGTATTTAATATAGGCAGCGGAGAAGAGATCGGCATTGGTTCGTTAGCGGAGAAGGTGGTCCAGATGCTGGAAGCTGAAGTGATTATTCAGGTTGATCCCTCTCGGCTGCGGCCTGAGCGATCAGAAGTAGGACTTTTAGAAGCAGATAGCAGCAAGGCACAAAAGGCCTTTGGGTGGAAACCAGAGATCACGCTCGATGATGGACTGGAGCTGACGATCGAATGGATCAGGGAGCACTTGGATGAATATCAATCTGGAACTTACAGGTTCTAGGGAGGAAGCATTATGAAAGCGATTGTTCTCGCGGGAGGAAAAGGTTCCCGGTTGGCACCCTATACGCATATTCTACCGAAACCATTGGTCCCCATCGGCGATATGCCCATCCTGGAAGTACTTATTCGTCAAATGAAGCGGCATGGCATCGAAGAAGTCATTCTTACTGTTGGGCACTTATCCCATCTCCTTGAAAGTTATTTCGGCGACGGATCGAAGTATGGAATGCATATTAGCTACAGTCACGAGGAAGAACCTTTGGGAACTGCTGGACCGCTTTCACTTATCCAGGGACTGGAGAATACCTTCATTGTTACCAATGGGGATGTCTTGACTACACTAGACCTGAGTGAACTGATTCAATATCACAAAGCCAAAGGTGCAAGCGCAACAATCGCCATGTATGAACGGAATATCAAGATCGATCTAGGTGTAATTCATGTCAATGGTGGAAATGAAGTGCAAGGTTATGACGAAAAACCAAACTTTGACTATAAAGTGAGTATGGGTATTTATGTATTTGAACCGCGTGTATTGGATTATATCCCGAATGGAAAATATCTTGATTTTCCTGATCTGGTTAAGAAACTGCTGGCCAATAACGAGTTGGTGATGGGGTATCCATTTGAAGGCTACTGGCAAGACCTGGGACGTGCGGATGATTACGCACAGGCCCGGGATGATTTTGAGGAATTGAAACCCGAATTATTTGGAGAAAATTATTGAACTGGCGAGTTCCGCTTTCTGATCTCATCTTATCTACAGAGGATAAAACTGCGGTCATGAATGTGCTCAACAGCGGCTGGCTTACTATGGGGGATGTCACGCAGCACTTTGAGGAAGCCTTTGCTGAGATGGTTGGCGTCAAGCACGCGATTGCTGTCTCGAACGCGACGGTTGGTCTCCATTTAGCAGTTTTGGCGCTGCAGATTGGACATGGCGACGAAGTTATCCTCCCTTCGCTCAGTTTTGTTGCCACTGCGAATGCCGTTCTCTACACAGGGGCCACGCCCGTGTTTGCGGATGTAAAAAATGAATTGGATTTTGGGATCTCAATCGATTCGATTGAACGACAGATAACCAATAAAACAAAGGCCATTACTCTGATGCATTACGGCGGGAATTTATGCGCAATGTCTGAGATTATGGCATTGGCGAGAGATAAAGGATTAAGTGTGATTGAAGACGCGGCGCACGCGCCTGGAGCGAGCGTAGACGGCGTGAATGCAGGTGCCTGGAGTGATATTGCCTGTTTCAGCTTTTTCTCCAATAAGAATTTGGTAACGGGTGAAGGGGGAATGATAACCACGGATCGAGATGACTTGGCGGAGAAGATTAGGCTGATGCGCTCGCATGGGATGACGACTGTGACACTCGACCGTTATAAAGGTCATGCCTATTCCTATGATGTTGTGGATCTGGGATTTAACTATCGCATTGATGATGTTCGGTCGGCGTTGGGCTTAGCGCAATTGGAGAAACTGGAAGCAAACAACCGCCGACGTAGAGAAATTAGCGATCGTTATCGATTAGATCTGAGTGAAGTACCTATGCTATCTATCCCCTATGCAGATCATCCAGGAATTTCTGCGGCGCACATTTTTCCTGTGCTGCTTGATGTTGGAGTTGACCGCGAAGCTTTCATGGACGGTTTGAAAGCAGAAGGGATTCAGACGAGCATTCACTATCCCCCAATCCATCAATTTACCTACTATCGCGAGCGATTTGGGGAGACCCATCTGCCCGTCACGGAGGAGATCGGAGGGCGCGAAGTTACACTGCCACTTTTTCCGACGATGACGGAGGAACAGGTGTCGTTGGTGATTACGTGCGTAAAAAGTGCGGTGGAGACCGGAATGATGAGATTGGAGATTTGAGACCGGAAATTGGCCCAATACAATTGAAAAATAGATTGGGGAGTCTGGCTGACAAGATATTGGATTATGAATGGGTAGTGCTGATGCTCGTTGCCTACCCGATGCTATTTCCCAAGCCCGAGTGGACGCCGGTGATGTTGGTTATCCCTTTGCTGTGGTTCCTCCATTGGAAGCGGGGAAATGGGGTCGTGCCAAGCACGCCATTAAACTTGCCTATTCTCCTGCTGATGATCATGCTGGGGGTGAGTCTATGGGCGACATTTAGCATCGAGTTCAGCCTTCCGAAAATTAGTAGTCTTGTTTTCGCCATGGGCGTGTTTTTTGCCACTGTTAGCTACAGAGTGCGCGATATTCAGAAAGCGCTGCTATTTTTCTTCGGTTTCGGAATTGCCCTAGGTGGGATAGGCATATTGGCTACAAATTGGTCTGCGAAGCTGCCTTTCCTCGATCGCATTATGAGCCAATTACCGCAGGTTATCACAACCTTACCCGCTGCAGAGCAGGGGATTCATCCTAATGAACTTGGTGGATTATTAATCTTATTTGTGCCAGTGGCCGTTACCCTGGGCTGGAAGGCGTTGGTAATCCGACCTCGAACTAATCGAACCTTGATCTTTGTAACGATAAGTTCCGCGATTGGTCTGGGGATTTTAGTTATCCTCACACAGTCACGCAGTGCATTGTTGGGATTGATTGCAGCCGTCGGGGTACTTTTTTTTTCAGGCGGCAAACTTGGCCGAATCCTCTTCGGCGTTGGAATTCTCGTAGCGGCTACCCTCATTCTTTGGAAGGGTCCTGATCTACTCTTTGGCAGTTCTGACCCGCTCGAATCGAGTTCAATTGTAGTAGGCGAACTTTCCTTTGCTTCGCGGCTTGAAATCTGGTCGCGGGCAATTTATGCATTAAACGATTTTTCGATAACAGGCATGGGTATTGGAACATTCCGCAAAATTGCGCCAATCCTATACCCCTTTTTCATACTTTCGCCGAGTTTAGAAATTGGCCATGCGCATAATTTCCTGCTTCAAACCGGCTTAGACCTCGGGATACTGGGTTTGATAAGCACGTTTGCAATCTGGGCTGTGGGAGGGCTGATGCTATTGGAGGTTGTCAAGACGAAAAGGCAGCACAAAATACTTGAAGGCTTTTCGCTTGGCGATTTGGCAATCGGGATAAGTGCGAGCTTGATCGCGCATTTCATCTATGGATTTACTGATGCGGTTGCTCTGGGGGCGCGCCCCGGATTTATTTTATGGATGGCGATGGGCCTGGCGGCGGGGATTTACATTCTGAGTGTGGAGTCTATCGAGAAAGATGATCCTGGGCTGGTGGCATGGGGGCTGGGGAGCAGAGGGAGCCTGGGAGCTGAGGTGAAGGGGAGCTTGGGAGCTGGGGAGCTAGGATGCAGGGGTGCACGGGAGCAGGAGAAAAAGCTGTCAGCCATCAGCTATCAGCAAAAGAATTGAGATCAGATAATCAGTGATCAGGATGTGGAACCGCTGATTGAGACCAGAGACTTGAGAGTATCAAGATATCCCAATGCTCGAACTTTCGCCAAATCGTTATAATATGCAAGCTTCATTAAGGGGATGACAATCAATGGAACTTAAACAATACGCAGCATTATTCTGGCGATGGGCGTGGTTGATCATCCTGGCGGCGATCCTTGCGGCCGGAACAGCGTACCTCACGAGCAGCGCGCAAACACCCGTCTACCAGGCATCAACACAAATTCTCATAGATCAGGCGCCGGATTCTCGAACGTCGGAATATACAAACATCCTCACGAGTGAACGACTAGCGCGAACCTATGTTGAATTGATGACCACGCGACCCGTATTAAAGGAAACGCTTGAGCGCGTTGGTGATGGGATCGATGTTGATACATTTCGTACTATGGTGAATGTTTCGATTGTGCGTGATACGCAATTAATGCAACTTACGGTAGATCATACAGACCCGAAAATGACTGC
>JADFRQ010000013.1 GCA_022561215.1 Chloroflexota bacterium
CGTGATCTGAATGGCCTGGATAGGTTCGCCTACCACCTCGGCTGGATAGGGCAGGGGATGCCGAGGCAAAGGCAAGAGAAAATTGAGGCCCGAGTTCCTGGAGAAGCATATGGGGGAGCGTTCCCCGGCCGCTTAGCTCGCCGCACGTAGGCTCAGAGCATGACCGTATGATGACTTAAAATGTTTGAACTGGTCAAAAATAGATTTAATCAAATCGCCTTGATTGGACTTGGGGTATTTTTCCTGCTTAATGGAGTGAACCACTTCCTAAACACCGAGGTCTACGTGTCAATAATGCCTCCCTATCTCCTAGCTCCGTTAGCGCTTGTCTACATTAGCGGGATATTCGAAATCCTGGGAGGCATCGGTGTGCTGCATCCCCAGACGCGCAGAATGGCCGGATGGGGGCTCATAGCCCTGCTGATCGCCGTATTCCCGGCAAACGTTGAAATGGCGCGTCGCGCAGAAGAGTTCGCCGAAATCACCTCACCGGGAGTACTATATGCAAGGCTTCCATTTCAACTCGTTCTCATAGCCTTGGTCTATTTTGCGGCATTGTGGAGGCCATCTAAAGCTGCGCCGTAACCTCTCGCAGGAACGGAGCGGGGATGCGGGCGATCTCAGCTAATGCTCGGATAATAGACGATGGCTGACGGGATTAGCTTAAGGAATGGGAGCGAATTGTATTGGACTATTAGCCTGGCCATTTTTTGTCTAGCCACAACGAATTGGCCGGCGGCCGATTGGTTAGGGTGACCGTTCTGCGTTCACCCATGCGCCTCGTGCCCTTTTGGTTAGGATGGCAACGCCATCCAGAGATACTTTGTGCGTTAGGATACAGAGCAATATTTTTTCTAATCAACAACAAATCATGATTAAAAAATAAGAGGAACCTTATGAGTCCAGACAAGTTGAGTGGTCAAGCGCCGTTTGTGTTTAACCATCGAAAAGACTTATCCAATCTTCCTTCCGCAGCAAAGGAGCAGGAGATAAATTTGCACGGCGGTTTTGACATTGATACCCGCGATGGCTACGGACAAATATATTACGGGATGCCAGGAACCGGCATCATGCGCATCGATGCGAATTTGCAAAGGCAGAACATCATACGACTGCCAGACGAATTGAAACCGCTGAATTTTCACAGCACCAAGATTGGCGAATTTGATGGCAAATGGCGACTTTTTCTGTCCGCCAACGATGATGAACAGGTCGTCATTCTTAACTTTGAGGGGGAAGTCGATTTTATATTGCCGCGACCCGTTTTTGATGAATACCAATCGCAAGAGGTGCCCTACGAACCAACCGATACGGTATTGGTTGGCAATCAGCTTTACATCGCTGACGGTTATGGGTCAAACTACATCACTTCTGCGGATGTAAAGACGCAAAAATGGACCAGTATCTTTGGTGGCACGACCGACAACCCCGAAGAAAACGGTAAATTTGCGACGGCCCACGGGATCAACTTAAATCCAATTCATCACCATCTTGATATTGCGGACCGCCCCCATTCACGCATTCAGGTTCATCATGGCGATGGTCATTTTGTTGCTTCTCACAAACTCCCATCCGGGGCATTTCTGTGCGGGATTAGTTACCTAGAGGTTCAAGAACGTTGGCTCGCCGTGATTGGCTGCTTGCGCGATCCACAAGAGGGTCGTCCTGCGCCCATTTACATTATTGATGCATCCACCTATGAACTTCTGTCCACCATTCGCCCGAAAGAGGACCTGGGGATCGAACCGGCTCAACATCTACACAATGTTGTTTTGCATGTTCAAGATGATCACATCTTTCTCGTTTGTCAGTCGTGGAATCCTGGCCATTACTTTGTATTGCAGAAAGTTTAATGTACGCGGAACCAAGATAAACAGCCCCAAGTCGATCAGCTGATATGCGTGGGTTGCTCCATGGCTGGATAACAGGAGTTCTCTCGTCGGTCGCGCCAGGAAGGCCCCATAAGGGCAAAGCGAGGGAGCTGCGCGAGAGATTTCCAATGCAGATTTCATCCGAAATCAACCCGACTAGATCCTGATGTCGTTAGGGAAAGTCAGAAGGCAATAAATGGATAGACACTTTATGCGGATGGGGGGTTGCACTTCCAGCTGACACAAGTAATTGTCTATTGGGAAATAGGGATTTATTTGGTACCCTTAACCGTTCGCCAGCAGCCGACGGTTCACTGGCGCAACCAGTTATCACGGAAACATGCCAACTCGGGCATCGATGGAGTGCACCATAATCAATGAAACATTAGGGTAGGACCAATCCAATCAATATCCAAAAGGAGTGAGCGCGTTTCACGCGCAGCAATTTTATGAAGCTACCAAAGATCATTCAAGGGGGAATGGGCGTTGCCATTTCCGACTGGAACCTGGCCAAAAGTGTGTCGATGGCGGGGCATATGGGAGTCGTTTCGGGGACAGGAATTGGGCCGGTCATGATTGGGCGGTTGATGGGGGGCGATAGAGAAGGTCATATTCGGCGAGCACTAAGCCATTTTCCTTTTCAAGAGCCGGTTCGCCGTATTTTAAATAGGTACTATGTCGCCGACCCAATAACTCCGCAGCCGCCTTACAAACGTCTGACGATGTGGACCCTCAAGCCACCCAGAGCGCTCAACGAAATGACAGTCATTGCCAACTTCGTCGAAGTGTTTCTGGCGAAGGAGGGGCATCAGAACGTGGTAGGGCTGAACCTGTTGGAGAAATTGCAGATGCCGACGATGGCCTCTCTCTACGGAGCGATGCTGGCGCAGGTAGACTTCGTGATCATGGGAGCCGGCATTCCGCTGCAAATTCCCGGCATCCTCGATAAGCTGGCCGACCACCAGGCGGTCAGCTACCGGATCGATATGCAGGCAGCCGATCTGGAAGATGATTATCAGATACACTTTGATCCCCAGGTAATTTTCCCCGTCGTCGTGGAAAAGATAGGCCGCTTGCCGCGCCCCAATTTCCTGCCGATCATCTCCTCTGTGGTGCTTGCGAAAGCCCTGATCAAGCGGGCAACGGGAAAGATTAACGGCTTTATCATCGAAGCACCCACGGCTGGTGGACACAATGCTCCCCCCAGAGGGCCGATGCTCCTGGATGAGGAGGGCGAGCCGATTTATGGGAAGAAAGATGAAGTGGACCTGGATAAAATTAAAAAGCTCGGTCTGCCCTTTTGGATGGCCGGTGGCTACGACAGCCCAGAGAAATTGAAGGAGGCACTGGATGCTGGCGCAAGCGGTATCCAGGTGGGCACCTCCTTCGCCTATTGCGCCGAATCGGGCATGGATGACAAAATAAAAAGGCGCGTCATCCAAAAAGTCCTCGATCAAGACATAAAAGTGCGCACCGATCCCCTCGTCTCCCCAACCGGCTACCCCTTCAAAGTGGTTCAACTGGATGGAACCCTGTCCGATCCGCAGATAGTCCATGACCGGCCGCGACTGTGCGATATTGGCATGCTGCGAATTACTTACAAGCGATCGGATGGCAAAGTGGGCTACCGTTGTTCGGCCGAACCGGTGGACCAATACCTGGCCAAAGAGGGCAACCTGGAGGATACAGTCGGAAAAAGTTGCCTATGCAACAATCTACTCACCACAGCGGGCTATGGGCAACATCGAAAAGACGGCTACGTCGAACCGCCGATAGTCACTTCGGGAGACGGGCTGACAGGTATCGGCAAATATGTCGTACCGGGCGAACAAGCCTATACCGCCCAGGATGTGCTTGACTATCTGACCGGGCGAAAAACCCCCAACCAGAATGATCCGCAAGTTGCGGTCGCCAACTGACAGATTATTGCAAGGCGCAGCTAAAGTCCGCTTCTGAGGTGGGCGTGTTCGACAACAAGTTGATTTTGGTGTCGCTGCCGTTGAACAGCTGCCTGTCGATATTCCTCCCATTAAGCCTCGTTGCCATTCGTCTGCTACGTACAATAGATGCATCGAAATGAGGTGCGCCTATGGCCTGGATCAAGATCATCCACGAAAACGAAGCGGACGGCGAACTTAAAGCCGCTTATGCGGAACTAACCGAGCCGTGGGGCGGTGTGGATAACATCATGAAGATCCACAGCCTCAACCCACCGTCCTTGGCGGGGCATTCCGCCCTCTACCGAACTTTGATGCGCGGCCATTCCGACCTGACAATCGTGCAGCGCGAGATGATCGCAGTTGTGGTCTCAGCGCTCAACCGCTGTCACTATTGACTGCGACATCACGGAGCGGGACTCCGTCGACAGACGCGTGACGCCGAGCTGGTCGAACAACTGATGGCGGACTTCCGTCAGGCGCCATTGAAAAGCTCAGATCGGGAGATGCTTGACTATGCCACGAAACTGACGCGAGAGCCGTGGAACATGGCGGAACAGGATGTCATCTCCCTGCGTGAAGCGGGCTTCAGCGATGAGGCAATCCTCGATATCAACCAGGTTACGGGTTACTATGCCTTCGTAAATCGGCTGGCGGATGGCCTCGGTGTTGAGCTGGAGGCGTTTTGGAAAGAGGGAAGAGAGTAGTCGGGCGGAACTGGTTTTCAACTTCAGGAAAGGACAATCGTACATGGAAACAGGCACTTCACAGATGAAACAGACCCCCATCGTCTCCCCTGATGATCAGAAGGTGACCTTCGTTGAACTGTTCTTCGATTTGGTGTTCGTGTTTTCTGTAACACAGGTCGTCAGCCTGCTGCACAAGGACTTATCTTGGATCACGGTGGGCCAGGCGATCCTTGTGTTCTGGCTCGTATGGTGGGGGTGGGGTCAATTCACTTGGGCGCTGAATGCTGCCAATACGACACACCATTTCGTCCAGATCGCTGTACTGATGGCAGCTGCAATTGCGCTCTTTATGGGTATCAGTCTTCCGGGGGCGTTTCAGGATCGAGCGTTGTGGTTCGCCATCTCTTACATTCTAGTACGACTGATTGGACTGATCCTGTTCTCCCTCGTATCCCTGGAAGATCCCGCAATGCGTGGAGCAGTACGAACCTGGACCCTGCTATCGATTACGGGCATTATTGCTATTGTTGCAGGAGGGTACATGGGCGGCGCGGCGCAATACGTGTTATGGGGCCTTGCAATCGTCCTGGACATCTTCGCCGCGAACGTCAGCGGACAAGCGGAGGGGTGGAAAATTCAACCGGATCACTTTAGTGAACGCCATGGGCTCTTTGTCATCATCGCGTTGGGTGAAACTTTGATTGTCGCGGCGAGTGAAGTTACAGAAGCGATCTTAACTTTCAACCTTGTCGTTGTAGGAGTTCTGGTAGTCGCAATCACCTGCGCCCTCTGGTGGAGCTACTTCGTGCGCGCCAAACCCGTGCTCGATCACGCCCTTAAATCTTCTCAAGGTGGCAAGCGATCGACGATGGCGAGAGACGTTTACAGCATGCTGCATTTCCCGATGTTATTCGGGGTGATCGCCTATGCCGCCTTGGTGGAAGAAGCCGTAGCCGATCCTGGTGAGCCGCTACCCTTGGCGGGAAGAGCGATGCTTGCGCTCGCTGTGGTCCTTTTTGTTGGTGGGATGGCGGTTGCCTTGTGGCGCGCGACCGGCAATCCTGTGTGGGCACGTGCGATTCTCATCATTGCGACAGCCATGGCGATCATGGCTGTCGCTGGAGTGAGCACCGCGGTCAGCCTCGGTATTGCGCTCAGCGGCATCCTCGCGATTATAGTGCTGGAGCAGCGCGCCCGAAGCTTGGTTGGAGCTGAACGTGCCTAGTACTGAGTCAAGATGATAGTGGTGGAACGATGTCATTCTGAGGAGCGAAGGCGCTTCATAATCCGAAGCGACGAAGAATCTCGTTTTCCAATGAAAAAAGTCCTTGTCCATGGGCAACGAGATCCTTTCGTTCGTTGAAAGGCATTTGCATCCTCTTCGCTTTGGCTCAGAATGACAACCCATCCTATCCACGATGACATAGCACTAGTGGCGAATCGCCGGAGATGGGCTCGAGACCGCTAGACAAAAATCGAGTTGAGGTTGAGAATGTCCAATTCAGAAAGTAGCGTCATAGATGAGATTATTCGAGTTGAGCAGCGCTGGGTGCAGGCTCATCGCGATCTTGATCTCCCCGCGCTGGAGGATATCCTGGCCGAGGATTATGTTCAGATACGGGCGGACGGAAGAGTAATTGGCAAATCCGAGGCGATGCAATCCTATCGATCTGGAAAAAGGAGATGGGATTTCGCGCAGAGCGATCAATATCGCGTGAATGTGTATGGTGACGTTGCAATCCTGCTGGGGCGCTGGATGGGGCGCGGGGAAAACGATGGCGCCGCGTTCGACTATAGCGCGCGCTTCATGGCAATTTATGTGCGGCACGATAACCGCTGGCAGTTAACAGCCGATCAATCTACCCCGCTCAGCGAATAAAATTATCCGCAACGCTTAGCTACTCGAAGGATTTATGCCGCTGCCCAATAGGATGACGGGTGATTCAGCTCGACACGTTGCGCGCATTATCGTGATGGATGATGCCGACAAAGTGCTGCTTGTGCGTTATGAAGATGCAGAGTCATTCGACCCGGATGGTGAAGGACCGGTCACGTATTGGGTTCCACCCGGAGGTGCGCTCAATAAGTACGAGTCGCATCGCTCTGCAGCGGCACGCGAATTGCATGAAGAGACTGGGCTAACGCCTGAGATTGGCCCGGCGCTCTGGGAGGGCAGGATCACATTGCGGATCGAGGGCAAGCTGGTTAATCAGTGGGAAAGATATTTCCTGGCGAGGTTGCCGGTTTCATCCCCGACCGTTTCGAACCAGTCAGCGGAGGCCATTGTGGAGCATCGCTGGTGGACCTTGCCTGAACTTAAGCGTTCCTCTGCGCAGTTTTTTCCAAAGAGACTTTTTAAACTTCTGGCGCCAGTCATTAAGGGTGAAATTTCATCGGCTGCACTCCGGATTTGATCGCGCGTACAACCGGCCTGGATGTGGTGCATTTATTCAGGGATTGGCCGACGTATTGCTCCCCGGTCGAAATTTCGACTTGCGCGCGGAACCCAGAAGAATTTGGACCTGGGCGTCAACCCCCCACAATCGGGGAAAAAGTGTAGCACCATGCCACACCTTCAAGGACAATTTCGCCATCCGCGCGTGTTACCGTTACGGCGATCTCGGTAACAGGCTTAGAATCATGCACACTCAAGATTTCAGCCCTGGCGGTCACCGTATCCCCAATAAAAACGGGAGCCGTGAAGCGCCATTCCTGGCTCATAAATACCGTGCCAGGCCCGGGTAGATCTTCGGCCACGAGGGCGTGAAGAAGCCCGGTGGTGAGCCCGCCCTGGACCACCAATCTCCCAAATTTGGTAGCAGCCACAAACCCTTCATCGAAGTGCAGCGGGTTTCGATCCCCGGTCAGTTCAGCATAGGTACGCACGTGCTCGGCCGTGAAGGTGATGCTGCGCTGTGCCGTCTGGCCGACGTGGTAATTCAATGTGCTGCCTTCCTCCTGTCAAGCAAGGGAATCAGGGTGGTATTAGCGGCGACCCCCCGCCAGCCGAACCGCGGCGGGGGAGCGGCGCAACGCCAGCATCCCCCAAATTCCGACCAGAGGCCCGAAGGCAAGGATAACAAACGCCCACTCCCAGCCGACGCGGGAAACAAGGCTCGGGACCAGGCGAATCGTGAATAACGTCAAAAGGAAGCCGATGCTGGTCTGCAGGGTCAAAGAAGTTCCCACGTAACGCTCGTCACAGAGCTCGCTGATGCTGGCGGAGAATTGTGCCGAGTCGGCCACGACCGTAAACCCCCAGATCAGGCTCAGCGCCACGAGCGGGATCATCGGACCGCCGAAGAGAAATCCAATCGTAAGGGCGCAGGCGCCGCTGATCCCCATCAAGAGCGATGTCACCGCCGTTCGCCCGATGCGATCCGCGAGCTGTCCGGCGAACAAGCTTCCCAGGGCGCCAGCGCCGAAAACAGCAAATGAAAGAACACTGGCGAGGCGAAGATCCAGGCCCAGCGATTCGAAACTTGCCAATAAAAACACCGGCAGCCAGGCCCACATGGCAAATAGCTCCCACATGTGGCCCAAATACCCAAGATTGGTGAGCATGATCTCGCGGTCGCGCAGGATCGCTCCTACGTAGCGCCAATTGAATCTCGGCGTGCGCGCGGCGAAGGGTCCCTCACGCACAAAAATCGCCGCCACCAGCGCCCCGGCTGCAGCCAGCCCCGCCGATAGATAGAGCACATACTTCCAATCCTCAAATCCGCCAGCCGCGTTGATCAGGTGTGGGGCGCCAGAGCCGAGGGCAAGCGCACCCACCAGCAAGCCAAGCCCAAGCCCGCGATCGGCCTTGGTCCAGGTAGCCATGATTTTCATAGCGACGGGATAGACGCCTGCGAGGGCCACGCCGGTCAGGAATCTCAGGGTCAATGCAATGCCCAGGCCGCTAGCGGAGGTTGCAATCAATGCGGTAGCGAGAGCCGCCAAGGCAGATGAGATTGCCATCATCCAACGTGCGGGCAGACGATCGGCCAGGTTGAGCAGCGAGGAAGCAATCGCTCCCACGACGAACCCGATTTGAACCGACATTGTCAGCCAGGCGCGTCCAGAGTCATCCAACTGCCAGAGCTGACTCAATTGCGGCACAATAGCCGAGGCAGAGAACCAAACCGACATCCCGAACAGCGTTGCTATAGAAAGAAGGACCAGCGTGGGCCACTTGCCCACAATTCCGATAGAGCGCGGATGCGCGACTGCTTCGCCCAAGTGAAAAATCTCCTTAACGAGTGCCTGTAGGCATCGCCGACAAACCGCGCCCGAGCAGAAGCCTAAGCGTCAGTTTTCGTGTCGTCACCCTGCACCATCTGGCGAATGTGCTCGACGACATCCGGGTTGGCGAGTGTGGTGACGTCACCGACATCCCGTCCGTTGGATATGGCGGTCAGGATGCGACGCATGATTTTTCCCGACCGCGTTTTGGGCATATCGGGCACGATCCATACGTTTTTGGGGCGCGCGATCTTACCAATGCTCTCTTCGATGGCGCGCACCACCGCCGCCTCGATCTTCTTTGAGGCCTTTGTATTAGGCTTTAATGAGATGTACATATCGGGGACGCGTCCTTTTATTTCGTCGCGCAGCGGAACCACGGCCGCCTCCGCCACCTCTTTCACGATCAAGCTAGCCGACTCCAGCTCCTTCGTACCGAGGCGGTGACCGGCTACATTGATCACGTCATCGACGCGACCCAGGATGCGGTAGTAGCCGTCCTCCGCCAGCACGGCAGCATCACCGGTAAGGTATGGCCAGTCACGCCAGTCCTTGCTCTCAGGGTCCTTGTTGTAACGCGCGTAGTAGGTCTCGACGAAACGGTCATGATCGCCCCATATGGTCTGGAACGCTCCTGGCCACGGATTGCGGATACAAATGTTTCCCGCCGTGCTACCGGGCGGGACCTCGTTGCCATCATCATCGTAGATTATGGGATGAATCCCGGGAACGGCCGGGCCTGTGCTCCCGGGTTTCATGGGGTGCAGGGCGGGCATGGTGCTGCACAGGAATCCGCCGGTCTCCGTCTGCCACCAGGTATCGACGATGACCGCCTCCCCTTTGCCAACGGAATGGTAGTACCAGCGCCATACCTCAGGTTCGATTGGTTCCCCCACCGTAGTCATGTGTTTGAATTTAAAGTTGTATTTGGCGGGCTCATCGGGGCCGGCCTTGCGCAGCGTGCGCACCGTGGTGGGAGCGGTGTGAAAAATATTGACATTTAACTGCTCCGCGATGCGCCAGGGTCGACCGGCGTCGGGATACGTGGGGACTCCCTCATACAACACGCCGGTCGCCCCAAGCGCCAACGGCCCATACACGATGTAGGAGTGCCCGGTGATCCAGCCAATATCCGCCATGCACCAATACACATCCTCAGGGTGGATGTCCTGGATGTACTTCGAGGTGCCGGCTGCGTAGGCCAGATAGCCACCGGTCGAGTGCTGGCAGCCCTTCGGTTGGCCGGTCGTCCCGCTCGTGTACATCAAGAACAGCGGCGCCTCCGCCGGCATAGGAATCGGGTCAACGCGAACTCCGCGGTAGTCCGCCAGCAGTTCGTCCACAAAGAAGTCGCGTTGCTCAACCATCTTGCTCCTGGATTGATATTCGCCCTGTTTCCGACGCCAGACGAGCATCTTCTCGACTTCCTGGCCCAAATCCCTGGCGCTGGCGATTGCCAGGTCGCCGTTCACGCGGTGATCGAGCAGCTTCCCGTTGCGATAGTAGCTGTCCATCGTGATAAGCACTTTGCTGCCCGAATCGGCGATGCGCTCCCCGCAGGCGTGACCGCTGAATCCGCCGAATACCACGGAGTGGATGATGCCCAGGCGCGCACAGGCCAGCATCGTGATGGGCAGCTCCAGCACCATAGGCATATGTATAGTGACGCGGTCTCCCGCCTTAAGCCCACAATGATCACGCAGCAGCGCCGCAAATTCGTTGACGCGCACATAAAGCTCCTGATAGGTCAGCACAACGTGGGGTTCGTCCTCCGGCTCCGGGACCCAGATAAAGGCGGCCTTGTTGCCATGTTGCTGCAAGTGACGGTCGACACAGTTGTAGGAGGCATTGATCAGCCCTCCCACGAACCACTTCCAGGAGGGAGCTGCGCTGGTGTCCAGCATGGTGTGCCAGTAGCGCTCCCAATCCAGCAGATCGGCGTACTCCTTGAAACAATCGGGGAAATTCTCCAGGCTGAAGCGCTGGAAAATCTCTGCATCGGTCATGTTGGCTTGGGCGATGAAGCCTGCTGTGGGCGCGAACTTGTTCTCCTCCTGCCAATGCACGGCGATCTGGGCCTCGCTCACTCTGAGCTCTTTGTCAGTCATCTATCGCTCTCCTCATTGGGTTCTCTCGACGAATCTCGCCATTTCTTCGAACGTCTTATTCATACGCTGTGACGTCATGAAGTGCGGCGGTTGAAGTTGCGGGCCTCCTTCTGGGTCGCAATTGACATGCCTCTCTGCAGGGGATGCGCTAGAAAACGCATTCCACCTGCCAGTGTCATAGACATTGCGGAAAGAAGGTGAAGCCCATCTCCGAAATTGTAAGGGTAACACGCAGTGCCTCCAAATAATATCGGGTAGAAGTGTCGAAGTCTTCGAGGCCAACCTGCCCATTATTTGTGTGCAGACGGTGCGTTGGATTGCATGTCGCTTCGTTTTCTGTACTTCCGTCTGCCGCCAGGGGGCTGCAACCTTCCTGAAACATCCCCGGTTTTCCTTGTCGCGAGAAGCTCATTCACATTCTCGTTCGAGATTAGCCCCCAAGTGTGTGATGATAAAGTACACCGCTTGCGCGGGTACTTGGATCCGAATACGAAGCCCTAACAAATTAGAAAAGGAGGTGGTGCATGAGTACTGCCGAAAGCTGGTTAATTCTTGGCGGCCTTTTTAATCTTTTTGCAACAGTTATCATGGGTTACGCTCTTTATTGGGTACGGATGCGCAATCCGCAAGAGCCGGCACAACCTTATGCGATGATCGCCCATAAGTTGATTCTCTGGAATGGACTGATCCTGCTGGCATTGGCCGACAGTCATCGAACGCACGGGCTTTGACCCAGCTGTGAACACCGGCTTGGCGGTTGCTGAAGTGTCGATGACCCTATTTGCCGGTGGGCGAACAATAAGCAGCTGGGCGAAAAAGATAGAAAGCGAAATCGGAGTCGGAGGCTGGCTGGCACGCGGTATCGGTATCGGCAACATGATTCACTTGCTGGTGATTGGCGGTATTCTCTACGGTGTTACCCGCAACATCGTAGGACTTAATTAGGCTCGCGACGTAGGCATCGAGGAGGATCATATGCCGACACTCTCATCGGAATGGGGCCTTTGGGTATTGGTAAATATCGTGCTGGGCTCCGGTTTGGTATTCGCGATTATCATCCCAAGAATAAATAATTTCTTCCCCGGGACAATTGAACATAAACAAAGCAGCATCTTTCTTGTCACCGGCTTTATGATGCGTGGGGCTATTTTTCTATCCATAATTTTCGCCGGGACCTGGGGCGAAATCCGTTGGATGGTGCTGGGGACATCGATCTATGGCCTAATTTTGCTCGGCGCCAGTATGGTGTATGGCGATAAATTTCACTGGCGAAAGCCGCTCGCCATTATCTGGTTCGCCGTATACCTCGAGGAACCACTCTGGATCCTTATACGCTGGCGCCCAACTCACGCGCGGCAGTTGCGACTGCAGGGGTGTTTGCACTGCCGGGTGCCTCATTAAACCCCCTCTTGCAAGCTGTGCTTTGGCTGCAAGCCGCGATCATGATCATCGCTGGCCTCTCCATGTTTCTGCGCTTGAAAACCACCTCAATCTGGCCCTGGAAGCCGGATATTGTCTCGGGCCTGGGTTATTGCGGCATTCCCAATTGGGTGGTCTTTCTGGTCAGCCGCGTTGGCTTCCGCGCCGAGCTGGGCCGAGGCTAACACTGGTGTGTTGATCAACATCTTCTGGCTCGGCCTGGTATTCATTTCATTGCTGCTCTTTCGCTCGCGATTTGATTTCAGCAAACGCGGGACGCGCGTGTTTGCCTCTGTGAATTTGTTCTTATTGGTGCTTGTAGGTGCTGGGTACGTCATTCAGGGTTAAAGGATCTTGTAAAGCTTAATCGCTTCATTCTAAAAGCAGTTGTGGATTGATAGTAAAAGCTTACACAGGTTTAAGGCACATCGAAGCCGAGCACACCCGCGTAAGGTTAAAAGAATGGTTTATTGGCATGGGGAACTTCTGTCGCGCGCCGCATTTACGTTGAAACCTTAAAGAAGAGAAATATGATTTCACAAGTTCATGGTCAGGTATGGAAACCTGACCTACTCCATCGGTTCGTTAAATTGCGGTCTTCATCGAAAATTAGTCGTAAGGGCGACTGGCAGTCGCCCCCGCATCGGTTAGCTAGATTGCGGGCAACCGGCGGTGTGCTTCAGCAGGCCTGGGCCCACACATTGGTCCTTCGGAGGGAAAATGGCGCAACCATACCTGGAAAACCTCTCACAGCTGATCGCTGGGCTGGCATTATCGATTGCGGGAGTTAAGCTGGAAACCAAACATTTCTTCAGCGGCGCCGCGCTCTATGCCAATGGGAAAATTTGCGCCTCGCTCAGCCCGGCAGGTTTTGCGCTGAAGCTTCCCGCGGACAAGAGGCAGGAACTGATTGAGTCGCGCATGGGGTCAGAATTCCGCTTTTTCCCCAGCGGGCCGATCAAACATGAATATGTGACGCTTTCCGAGCCCCTCATCCAGGACGATAAGGCGTTTCGAGCACTGCTGGGCATCAGCATAAACTATGTATTGGGTAAGCAAAGGGATGTCTAAAAAGCCCTAACCTGGGACCAGGGTGATATCCATTTTGGACAGACCCGAAGCGTTTCAAGTTGAACGAAGAATCCAGGACCTCATTCCATTGCCGCCTGAAGCAAATCAATTGCCCGGTGCTCGATCGCGCTGATGTTCAAGACAAGCCTCGCTAACTGCTCGCGCAGCGCGGCAACCTCCGTGTTCGACATAGGGAAATTTTCAGCGACACTTGCTCGAATCTCTTCCAGACGCACGTTAATTCCCTGGATCTCGTCGCGCGCGGCCACGCCTTCGTTTACGAAGAGCGCATGTTTGGAAAGCAGCAGCTCGCGGTTTTCTTTGAACAGCGGGACGTCATCAGGCAACAGCGCCTCGGCAAGCTCGTCCCAGGCGGCGCTACTGGCGCGAAATTGCTTGCTTGCATGTTTGAGTTTCGGCTTGCCCAAAATCTGCGCGGCTTCATCCAGGAAATCGGCGTACAGCAGTCGGTCGTCCACCTGGTTCGAAGGGTAGGTGCGCGCCCATCCGAACGCTCCTGGCTGATATCCGAAGCCAGCCAGCGCGGCATACATTCGTCTGCCAGGTGGTAGCAAGCGTTCCCAACTTTGTTTGTTGCGTGTGTTGGTGAGCATGTGCGCCCACTTTTCGTAAGCCGCAAAGCCGAAATTGTCACGCGCGCCTTTCGGCGGCGCTTCGCTATACAGCGCAATACACTGCCAAATGCCTTTCTGGATGGCAGCGGGTAGTTTCTTGAGGTCCGGAGTGCCCAGCGCCAGCACCCGGTACTTGTCTTTCTTCACCCGACCTCTGGCCGCCGCCAGTTCGTCTGCGGTCACCGTCAGCGTCATCGCGGAGCGATCGGCAATGTGCACGGCGTCACCCTCGTAGCCGTACACCACGATCGGCAGCATGGCCCACATGTTCTCGTCGGGAGCGAGGGTGTTGTAAGGCAGGCCGAATGTATTGGCCCAGACGATGGCGGGCCGCCCGCTTTCGAGAACCTCGATCAAATTACGCACCCCTTTTTCGGGGTTGGCCGTGTGCAGGAGATCTTGGGGAATGGCCAACCGTTCCAGCAGCGTGTCCAGCGGATCAAAAGTGTTGCGCGAGAGCAGCGCCACGTAGGGATCGGTTCCTTTGTAGTCGAAAACAAAGTAGCCAAAGGCCGCCCCGCCGCTGATCCCCATCAACATCGCCTCCGACAAGGGCGCTTCTGATTTCGCGCTGCGCGCATTCTGGTAGGCGAGCACATTGTGCACAGAACCCGTTTCCCAGTGGCGTCCGTCGAACTGCGCGTAGTGGGTCAGAATCGGCATGAACATCATCCTTTCGCGAGAGTGGTTCCTCGATTATAAGGAATTCAAACGTCCGGTGGGGAAAATAGAGACAATGTATTGACTTTTGTATGTGCAACCGGCCGGTTGCACGTACACTCGGGCGCTTCACGACGTAATCAGGGCACTGTCGAGCTGAAGCTCGATCCAGACGCCCTTACGGCGGTTAGCACACTGCGCGCTTCATCCATAATCCAGCAGGGCATAAGCGAGCTGAAGCTCGTTAGCTAAAGCTGGTTAGCTAAAGCTCGTTCGCTGAAGCATGTTGGACGCTGAGGGAGCCAGAGGGTAAACTTTTATAATGAACCAGTCGATCTTGCATGTTGCCCTTGTGGCAAGCGACTACGATGAAGCGATCGACTTTTACTGCCAAAAACTGCATTTCACATTGCTCGAAGACACCTACCAACCCGAACAGGACAAACGTTAGGTAGTTGTGGCTCCTCCGGGGTCAAAAGGTAGCAATCTTCTGCTGGCGCGCGCCTCAACCCCCGAGCAGGAAACATTTATTGGCCGCCAAAGGTGGCCGCGTCTTCCTGTTCCTTAACACGGATGACTTCTGGCGTGATCACGAGGTGATGTTTGCCGCCGGATAAAGTTCGCCAGGGAACCGAAAACTTTTGACTAGGGGACGGGGGCTGTTTATGAAGATTTGTACGGAAATTTGTGGGATTTGATCGCGCCAAACAGCCGGTGAGGAAAAGCGATACAGGGAAAATTCACCCTCTGAATACGTATAGAGACCTCCTGGGCGATGGAATCATGTTCGCTGACCTAAAATTAACAAGACGAAAATCGAGGAGAGGGCAAACCGCGCTGGTTTTGTAGGCGAAGGTAAATAGTGGCCAGGGGGGCTGCTACAATACGTGCGCGTTAGACCACGACCTTCGTTTTCTTGAATACGCCTGATCCATATCTTGCAAGTCCGAGGAGATCGAATTCTGACGAACAAGCGTGCGCTGGTTTTCGGAGCCATATTTATTTTGGCAGCTTCCTGTGGCGCGCCGCACTCCACTACGGAGCAAGCTCCGATTCCAGAAGCAACGACCCAGCGTACGCCGGTCGCTCCGCCTGAACTGCGCGTGCTGCAGCAGACGGCGGAAATTATTTGTCCGCCATCCGAACCGATCCCTTTTAACACACCAACCTATAGGGTGGAAACGGGCCTCTTCGTGTTGAGTTGCGACCAGATTGCAACCAGTGTGCGTATCGAGCGCTACACACGCGTGGAAATTGCGCGCGCTGCGTTTCGCGAGAATACAGGGCCGTATGCGGTAGGCGATTTTCATGGTCGGCCATCGCTGGCATTGAAGGAGGTGCGTTTAACCGCCGATTCCGACGACAGGGTACAAACCTTCGAATGGCGTCTGGAAATATGGATCATCAGGATCATCTCGAGCGACGAGACGGCCCTGGTAAGCGCACTCGAGCCGCGCGCAGTGGCGGAGATCGTCTATCAGATCGTGGAGGAAACTGGTTTGTTGGGGAAGTGATCATTGACAGCTGGGGCCCAGCCTTTCGCCGGTAGGTAAGTGGGCAAGCGGCTGGGCTGTTTTGCGAGTGGCGCGCGGACCTGTTATCTCTCAACCAAAACAATTCCGGCTGCGGGAAGGCATCGTTACCCGGAATGTTATCAAGCAAGTTCTCAATAAAGGAATCGGCCTGTGAACAGAGAGCGAATCCCGCTTGTACTTCTGGTGATGCTAATGATTGTCGTCGTGCTGGCTTTCCAATACCGAGCCAGCGAACCTACTAAAAGCATGTCATCCTGAAGCCTTTGCAGAGCAAAGGATGAAGGATCTCGTTTTTCGTCATTTATTTTGTCTTGCTGGTGCGAAACGAGATCCTTCGATCCATTTCATTCCTCTCAGGATGACACTACATTGGGAGAACGCAGCTCCCATTATGTTTTCTGATTAATAGGTAATCCGGTATGTAAAATGCAATGTCCAAATCCCTTGTTTGCAATTCGTGGGTTACCATGTTTTCGCCGAACCGGGTAGAGCCACAGCAGACATTGGTAAGAATCGACCATGAACACGCGTATGCTATTTATCAATCTGAATGTACACAACTAAACCATCGAGATCGGCATGGCGAAAAGCAACGCGAACTAATGATCGGCACACGAGGCTGGCAATGCACAGATTGAATTTCCCACGAATGATCATCATGGGCATGTTGCTACTCGTGAGCTGTGTGTCGCCTCCAGGAGAAGATTTGCAAATCAGCCCGGTCTCACCGACGAATTCGAGCACCGAAAGCGGTCCCGTTCATACGGGTACTATTCCCGAACAAGCAGACATCCTTGCCGCCTATACCTACCAACAAGCGGACGGCAATCGGTTTTTGCCAGGCAAGGGAACAATACGCAATTCTCAGCCGTTGGATATTGCTTTAACGGGACGGCCGATCTGGCTCGTCGCCGCGCCGCTGAACGAAGGGAGCATCTGGGTGGCTGTTCTCGCCGATGGAAATGTGCAGGCCTTCCTTGTTTCCGGAAGGATTGTCGAATCGGCAGAGATTACGCCCGCGCGGCTACCGGTGGGGATGCCGCCCATGCTCATCATCGAAAAGGGACTGCCGCAGTTGCTCACGAACCCTGCCGAGGGGGGATCAACGCTTTCCCACCCCGTCCGATTTTCCGAATCCGTCCTTTATCTTACGCAAGAAGGCGATCTCGTGGCGTGGGAAAACGCTGAAGTTGGCCGTTTGGCGCTAAATATCTTGCGCGACGCGCGCCTGCTCGAAGATGAATTCGGGCGCCTGCTTTTTCTGGGCGATCCGACGGGCGATTATGGGCACGCTGTGCTTGGCGATGCTCTCGAAGCCCGTAGCATCACGCTGGTCGAAACTTCGCCGTCATTGCGTGTAGTCAATAAAATATTGATTCCTGCACCCGATGTTATCGAGGGCATCGCGCCGATTTGGACGGACATAACCGGCGACGGAAAACGCGAGATCATCGTCACCCTAAGCAATGCCCAGGAAGGCGCACGCATCGTCGTCTATGACGAAGAAGGAGCGCAGGTTGCCATGGGACCATCGATTGGCCAGGGGAGCCGTTGGCGTCATCAGCTGGTTGTGGCGCCCTTCGGTCCAGCAGGTGAGCTGGAGCTTGTTGATGTGCTCACACCGCATATCGGTGGGGTGGTTGAATTTTATCAACTGGTTGGCGAGCGGCTGGAGATCGTCGCCCGCGTGCCCGGTTACAGTTCTCACGTGATCGGCTCTCGCAACCTGGATCAAGCACTCGCAGGAGATTTTGACGGCGACGGTAGCGTAGAACTTCTCGTCCCGAACAGAGCGCAGGAAATGCTGGGGGCGATCCGGCGCACTAATGATGGTGCGCAAGCCGTTTGGACACTCTCCATCGGGGGAAGACTGAGCACAAATTTGGTGGGGGTGTCATTGCCGGATGGGGGACTGCTTGTCGGTGTTGGGCGGGAGGATAATATCCTCAGACTCTGGCTGCCGTAGATGGATGCTGTGCAAGTTTGATCGATTGAAAACTGGGGAGGAAAATTTGTATGACGAGCGATAAAATCTTGATCGGGTTGGCGCTTATGCTGAGTGTAGCCGCCTGTGGTCAGGCCGTTTCGCCAACCACAAGTGTAGCAGAAGCGACAGAGGCTCCAGAAGCAACTCAGGCCCCGCAGGCTACGCTGGAAGAACTTGCGACCGCAATCCCCACAACCAGCGCGCCCAGTTTTAATTATGAGGCATGCAAGTTGCTTGATCCAGGGGATATCGAAGCGGCAGCACTCGATGATTTCCCTGTGGGCGAAGCGAGGGAAGGTGATGATGTCCCCCTGGGTTCCGGGGAGGCCAGTTCCTGCCAATGGGAGTTCGGCAACCCCAATGCTCAATTCCACGAGCGTCTCACCCTGTATGTGTTCAAATTGAGTGAGGGGGAAAATCCAGAAAGTGCATTCGAAGCGCAAGCGCGACGTATGTCCAATGCTACAGAACCCTCGACGAGCATCGGCGATCGGGCAGTTTACAGTGAGCGTACCGCAGCAATTTTGGTGCTCGATGATGGTTATCTCTTCTATTTACGCGCCGATAAACTGGGCGTTACGCCGGAAACACAAGACAAGGTAATCGGCTTGGCCAGGCTGGTGCTCGATCGCAGATAGCCTTGTGCGATGACTTAATAAGGTTCAACGCACGTTAAACGTGCAATACACCTGGAAAATCATCTCATCCTGAAGGTGCATTCCAGCGTAGGAGCGGGGTTTCCCCGCCCACAGGATCACCAAGTTCCTCGCGGGAAAACGAGTGGGCCTCTTCTGCGAGGGGATGCCAACAATCGAATTGTGCTTCACCCCCACAATTCCCATTCAATAAGTAGCCTCGCGCGCTAGTGAATGTCTCCCAGCGCGCTCCTTCTCAAGATGACACCGTGCCCGTCAGCAGGCGATCCCGCCAATCATCCGCACCCGCTCCCTCACCAACCAGCCAACCCTGCTTGCTGGTTTCGGCCGCGCCAGGAAATCTAGCGCAAGAATACGCGCCATGGGAGGATTGCGGATAGTGAAACTCCGAATGATGATTGCTTCCATCACTTCTTCGACCAATTCTCCCTATGTACTGTTCGCAACAGTATGCAATCATGGCTGCATGTCATAATTTTAGAATACGTTTTGTTCATGGCAATCTTGCCGCCTTCCAAAAGGAGAGGTCCCAGTGCGCAGGAGCAGGAATTCCCCAGCGATTGAAATTGCCCTCAATCGAGCAGTTCCCCTAGGCCTTCTTTTTATGTTGGCTCTGTCGAGCTGTGGAGCAAATCTGCCCCAAGTTCCGAACCAGGAGCAACCATCTCCGCAGGAAATGCCTGATCAGGTGCCAAGTGACATTCCGCAAAAAAAACCTATTGTAGAGATTCCTTCGCTCACACCACCATCTGAACAAGGTGGGATAAACACATCATTTATCCGTGATAAGGTGACCGAAGGAAATGGAAACTGGCCCTTCGTACCACTCGACAATCCGGAATTTGTCACCGCCGATCAGGCCACGTATATCGGAGCTCTCGACCTTGTGCTCGGGGTCTCTTTGTATGGTGAAAGCAAGGCCTACCCCATCAACATGATGTGGTTTCATCATGTGGCCAATGACACGATTGGGGGTCATCCCATCGCGGTAACCTACTGAATAGTCTGTAGTTCAGGGGTTGGGTTCAACCCCGTAATCGATGGTCGAAGGTTGAATTTTGAACTCTTTGGTCTCTACAATGCGGTGATGGTGATGAGCGACAGAGAGACGGGGAGCATATGGTCTCATATAGGGGGCACGGCCCTCTATGGGCCGAGCAAGGGAGCCCAGATGGAGCTGCTGCCACTCCAGCTTACAAGCTGGGAAAAATGGCTGGAGCTACATCCCGATACATTGGTCTTATCTAACGATACGCCTTATCAGGAATGGTACACCAACATAAGCCTTGGGAGTTCATCCCTGGGCCCCGAATTTGTCGCTAGCATTGTCTACTGGGACACGCGCCTTACGCACAACCGCTTGGTTTTGGGTGTAACCGTTGATCAGGCATTCCGCGCCTATCCGCTCGACAGGGTTGCCGCCTCCGGCGGTGTTGTCAACGATATTTTGGCAGATCGACCTGTTGTTGTGGTGGTAGATGATCAGAGCGTATTCTCCATTGCGTTCTCAAGGGAGATAAACGGGCAAGTGTTGAACTTCGAACGTACAGGCGCAGATTCTCTTCAACTCGTCGATAAAGAAACTGGTTCCATTTGGAACCTCGAAGGTCTTGCAATCGATGGGCCCCTGGAGGGAGAGTCTTTGTCCTTTGTCACCTCCTTCATCACCGAATGGTATGGTTGGTCCGCCTATCATCCCGAGACCGAAATCTACGCGATCGCGAATCCTTGAGATCTAGACGTTAACACCACTCACATGGGCGCACCTCCCTCGGTATGAACCGGTCCCATCCCGAGGCATAAATAGTAGTAACGTGCAATGCACCTGGAAATTCATGTCATCCTGGAGCGATCTCGCTGCGTAGGCCATCTCGCCCGCAGGTTTATCGAATTGCAATGATTTACCTGCGTAAATCCGTCTGAAGGTGTAATACCCGAAAGAGGAATGTCATCCTAAAGCGATCTCACAGGATAGGGGCCGGATTTCCCCGCCCGCAGTTTATCGAATTGCAATGGTTTACCTGCGTAAATCCGCCTGAAGGTGTAATACCCGAAAGAGGAATGTCATTCTGAAGCCTTTGCAGCGCAAAGGTTGAAGGATCTCGTTTTCCGAGATCAAATTAGTTGTCTTCCAGTGCGACCTCCGATCCCGAGCGCTTACCATTCAATAAATAACTTCGATCACCAGGGGGTTATTCTCCTGGGGTTCTTCCTCCCAGAGGGCTCGTACGCGCCCGCTTTATTCCTTTCGAAAGGAAAGTGGACTTGTGCGGGCTCCGGCCAGGTCGACCAGCTTCTCTGCCGTCTTGGCATACAGCTGCGTGGTGCGGATGCTGCGGTGGTTGAGGAAGCGCTGTACCTGGTCGATGGGGACCCCTTCGCCGAGCATCTGCGTCGCCCGCCAATGACGAAAATCATGCGGGTGAATATGCGGCAGCCCCAGTTTTCGAACAGCATTGTGGATCATGCGCCACACGGCATTGGATGAAAACGGTTTCCCACGGTACTCCGGCCGCGTGCGCGCGTGGCTTACAAAGAGCGCAGCTGCACCGGGATCGTTCCTTAATCCCAGATACTTGCGCATCGCTTCCAGGGTTGGCTCCGTGAAGCGCAGGATCACCTGTCGGCCGTAACGACCGCGGCCCTTGCCGCGCACAGAGATTTGCCAGATTGCCTGCGCGTTCAAGCGCGCTCCACGCACCTCATCCGCAGTGATGCGTAAAATTTCACTTACACGTGCCCCGCTATCCGCCAGCGCATAGAGCAGGCTTCTGTTGCGGCTGTTCTCCAGCCGCCTGCGATGCGCTTCTTTTAAAGGGAGATCATCCGCGATCTCGATGGCATCAAAGGCATGGATCAGCTCTTCGATGCCCTCCGGCGGCTCCGGAGCAGAATCCCGTGATTGTGACATTGGAATGTAGGTGCTCAGCCTGCGCTGCGCCTTGCTGATTGCTGCTGATGCGGGAAAGCGCTCGTGGAGCAGGAGCTCATCAGCGAGATAGCGAAACCAGGAGATCAACGCCTGGCCGTACAAACGCACGGTTGCAGGTTCGAGAGGCAGCCCTGAGCCAGCAGGTGAGACCGACTTTTTTACCTCCTGCCCCAGGTAGTTGACAAACCAGGCCAGCATATTGACGTCGTTAGTGGAGGCGCCCAGCTCGGAGAGCAATCGCTCCTGCGGGGACGGGCCGGTGAAGGACAGGCTTGCGGATAACGGCGATCCTTCAAGAAAAGCATAAAAATGCTTCACCGCATAGCCGTAGGTCTGCAGCGATGCCGGACTGAGATTGCTTTGCGAACAGAAGGTAGCGAATGATTCTTTGAGTGTGAAACTGCGGTCAGTAGTCATCATAATTTTTGAATAGAGTGTGTTGCATGAAATGTTCCGTTGATTCAATTCTTTATGATTATCGTACGGGCGAAGCACACGGCTAGCAGGCACTCGCCTTCCAGCTTGGGAGATTGGACAACTTCTGGTTGTTTTCCCAATCTCCTGCAAAGAGAAAACTCACTCCAATTTGAACGTGCTTCGCCCCTACACATGTCCTCGAACCTATTTACTCTTTGACCCATTCACATTTCAATAATTTCAGATCATCTTCTTCTAAGAAGCAATCTCCCCTCTGCATTTTCAATCACCTGCTCGCGTGTCCAGAGCATCGGAACGTATTCGCCCTTCAACCAGGGTTTGACCAGGTCATCATAATGCCGATTTCCGAGATGGCCGGATTGGCCAGGTGGAAGGATGGCCATCGAGCGCGAGAAATCGCCAAGATCGATAATCTGACGGTAAGAAGGCCCCGCGGCTTTGGCCGCATACGGTTCATGCGGCAGCATCGCCATCTGGTTGGGTGTATCCGTGTCGCCACCCATTGCGTAGGGGCCGCGGTTAAACACCCGGTCCAGCGGCTTGCGCATGCCCAGCGAATGGCCAAAGGTTAAACGATGAATTTTTCCCCACTTCCAGCGGTCGGGATTGCTCCCTAATGTTTCCCTGAGCCACTCGACAGTCTGCCGTATGCTTCTCGTGAGCAACGCCTCACGTCCGCCAGCCTGCATGAGCCACCACGATCCGGGGTTCTGCAACGTGCGCAGCAGCATGCCCGTGTCGTGGCCGTAGAATTCATTCGTCGGGGCATACAGCGGGTGAAAACCCTTTCCCAGGGATTTTTCTAGCAGCTCAGCGGATAATCCTGATTCGAGCAGATTGTGCACCAGGGTGGTGCGCAGGACTTCGTAAAGCGCGCCGCCAACCGAATCGACCGTGAGCTCACCATCCCAGTCCCGCAAGCGCTCGAGGGCCAGTTGAACATCGGCATTCTCGCTCTCCAATCCCTGTAGCTGCTCCATCAGTTCCAAACCCGCCAGGCTGGTGCGATCGTTCTGTATCCGGCGGAAATCATCGGCGGTGAGTTTGACATGTTCGCTTAATAGGTCCTCGATGCGCTGGGCACGATAACCGTTCACCCAAACGTTGCCCAGGAAATGAGGGTAGTCGTCAGGAACGAGACGGTTATTGCAGGCGACAATGTGGCCCCCCTGTGGATTGAAAGAATGCGGCATTTCTTCAAAAGGGACCTCACCGATCCATTCGTATTCCCCCGTCCAGCCAGGAGCGGGGACGGAACCATCACCTTTTTCACGGATGGGGACCTTCCCTGTGACCCAAAAACCGATGTTGCCCCCCACATCGGCATAGGTTATGGCCAATTGGGGCGCCTCGATCAAACGCATGGCCTCGACAAAATCGTCCCAATGCTGCGCCTGATTGAGCCGCAACCAGCCGAGGAACGCGCTTCCCGGCCGCAGGGCCATCGAATTCAAGGCGAGGGATTGTTTGCCATCGCCGATGACTTCGGAGATGATCGGCCCGTGATGGGTGATGATCACCTCTTCCAGGTGCGCGGCCTGGTTTTTCACCTCAATCGTCTCGTGCACGACCTCGGCTTTGCGCCATTTGTTTTTGAACTGGTAGCGCGCAGGATCCTGGGGGCTCATGCGCTCGACAAAGAGATCCTCACAATCGGTAAATGCGAGCGCCATTCCCCAGGCAATTTGCGTATTATGGCCAACAATAACCAGGGGTAGGCCTGGCAGGCTTGCACCTGTCACGTTGAACCCGGCGCCGATAAGATGCGTTGCGTACCAGAGCGAAGGTAGTGACAATTTTAGATGCGGGTCATTGCACAAAAAAGGTTTTCCAGTGCTCGTCTTCTCTCCGGATACCGCCCAGGCGTTGCTGCCCATGCTGCGTTCCAGAAAAGGACCTTTCGATTTGCGCAGCGTCCCATCTGCGTCCAGCAGGTTGAATTCGATTCCATGGGGCATCGCCAGGGGATGGCCAGCAGTGTAGTTAATTTCGAGTTCGGCGGCATGTTCCTCGCCGACTTCTTCCGCGATTTCTGCGCGCGCAATTTCGCTTGACCAGGCATGCGAAAGCTGCCAGTTCAAGACCCGGGCATAGGAGCTGCTGTCCTCCGGCGTCCACGGCTCCGGCCGATGCTTGAGCAGGGTAAATTCCAGCGGTAGTTTGCTGGAAGGACTCTCTATAAATGCATTCACGCCCTGGCTGTAGGCAAGGAGGATTTCGCGCAATTCGCCGCTCAAGCCTTGCCAATCGTCGATCCCTAAGCGGTTGAACCCCAGGACACGCGAGATGCGGTCTGTCTCCAGGGTAACCTCCCCAAAAATCTCGCTCAGTCGGCCCTGCGCAACCCGGCGATTGAGCTCCATCTGCCACAGACGATCTTGGGCATGCACAAAGCCCTGGGCAAAGAACAGGTCGTGCAAATTTTGGGCGTAAATATGGGGGATTCCCCAGCGATCGCGGATGATCTCAGTCGAGTGCAACAAGCCCTCAAGGGCCAGCGTGCCATGGATCAGGGGATGGCGCCGACGGCTAAGAAAGGTGAGGCCGGCTTTGGCAAATGGGGCAATGAGCGTGTGCAGTATGGACAGGATAGACTCCCTACTTACGGCGGACAGCAAAGGTGCACCTGGATACGTTTTCTCTTGGGCACATTGGGTTGATGCATTGTAGCATTGGCGCAAACATCGAGCTAAAACCCAGGGTGCAACGAGTAAAGCATAAGTGTTGATCCCAAACATTGACGACCCGAATGCCTGATGCTAAGGTCAGGATGAGAAAACATCCATTGGAGGGATCAATGACAATCGCAAAAGTGATCGAAGTGCTTGCAGAGGGCTCGAGTATTGAGGCCGCAGTAGAAGCAGCCGTGAGTGAAGCGGGTCAAACCGTGCGCGGGATCAAACATGTGTATGTCGAGGCGATCCAGGCGATCGTGGAAAACGATAAGATCACCAAGTATCGCGTGAATGCTAAGGTGACGTTCGTTATCGAGAGCTAACCAGGCAACTCTTCCTCCATCCGTCTCATGCTCACATTTTTCTGAGAAGCAAATGGGTTCGTGATCGATCTTTCCAGCGGCTGGAAAGTATTCTGCAATGCCCCATAGATCGCTAAAGTGCGCCGCTATCCTGAGCGCCTAATCCAGCGCGCTTGCCAAAATTTCTATTGGGTGCAGCGCCGCACGACCTGTCGTGTGGTTGATCTGATCGCGGCATGAAATGCCCGTGGCGGCGATGATCGCATCCTCTGAGGCAGCTCTTACAGCAGGCGCCAGCGACATCTCCGCCAGTTTGATCGAGAGATCGTAGTGCTCGGCCTCGTAGCCAAACGACCCCGCCATCCCACAGCAGCCAGATTGGATCAATTCGACATGCGCATTGGGGAGCATGCGCAGCATGGCGATAGTCGAATCCGTCCCGAAAATGGCTTTCTGTTGGCAATGGCCATGGAAATGGATCGTGCGCGGCCGATCGCTCAGTGACAATTTAAAGGTTTCCTTTTCACGTTCTCCGACAAGAAATTCCTCGATCGGCAGCGCCATGCGGGCGACGCTCTTTGCTTGCGCCGTGGGGACCAGGCTCACATATTCGTCCACCAGCATCGTCATACAGCTTGGTTCACAACCAACGATTGAGATCCCTTGTTCGGCATAGGGTGCTAGAAGGGCGATGTTATGCCGCGCCAGGCGCGCCGCCTCGTCGAGGAAGCCTTTGGATACCGCCGGTCGACCGCAGCATTGCCGTCGCTCGACGAGAATGGGCTCAAACCCCGCGGCTTCGAGCACGCGCACCGCAGCCCTTCCTACCTTGGGGTGATTGTGCTCCATAAAGGTGTCGTGGAAGAGCACAACTTGTTTCGACCCCGGAGCCTTCTGCCGTTGGCGAAACCATCGGCTGAAGGTCTCGCGTGCCAAAGGGGGAATGGAACGCTGGGGCGCAATACCCAACTTTGTTTGCAACCAGCGCGTCGATCCGCCGAGGAGCAGGTTGGTTAGTGGTCGCAATGGCTGGCCAAGCTTATTTAAACGGGCGATATTGCCGAACACCCTGTCGCGTAGGGGAATGCCGTGTACTTGATGATAGTTATGCAGGAATTCGGCCTTTAACTTGGCCATATCGACGGCGGAGGGGCACTCGGCTTTGCAGGCCTTGCAGGATATGCAAAGGTCGAGGATCGGGTACAGCTCTTCGGAAGTCATCCCCTCTGGGCCAAGCAGTCCCATCATCGCCGACCGCAGTGCATTGGCCATCCCGCGCGTGCTGTAGGCTTCGTCTCGTGTTGCCTGGAACGGAGGGCACATGACGCCCTGGCCATGCTGGCGGCAGACCCCCGAACCGTTGCACATCTCCACCGCGCCCGAAAAACCGCCCTCCTGTTGAAAGTTGAGCCGTGTGGATTGGGGCGCTAGTGGAACGGCGTAATCGCTGCCGAAGCGCAGATGGGTTTCGTCATCCATGCGCGGCACATCGACCACTTTCCCGGGATTGAACATCCCCTGCGGATCAAAAACTGCTTTTACATGGCGAAAGGCCTGGGTGAGTTCAGGACCAAAAAGGCGCTCCGAAAACTCGCCCCGCGCCAGGCCTTCGCCGTGTTCTCCGCTGGTCGTCCCTCCATACTCCATGACCAACGCCAGCGATTTTTCGGCAATTTGCCGCAGTTGGCGCAATCCCGTCTCCGCTTTCAGGTTGATCAAGGGGCGCACATGGATACAGCCCGCGCTGGCATGCGCGTACATCGCCACGCGCTCCACACCTACCTCTTTAGAAAAATTGTCAATCCTGCTAACGTAATCAGCCAAATGTTCGACGGGGACCGCGGCGTCCTCGATGAAGGGGATGGGTTTGGCATCTCCGCGAATACTCATGAGGATGCCCAGTCCAACGGAACGTACAAACCAAACGTTGGCCTGCTGGCGCGCATCGCTGACCATGACGACTGGATCCTTATGCTTTAATTCGCCAAGTGTTTTCCGCAAGCGAGTGATGCCGTGATCGAGGATCTGCTCAGTGTCCCCGGCGTACTCGACAAGCAGCACAACCACAGGATCGCCCTCGATAAAAGTCAATAATCGACGGTATTCGATGCGCTCGCGTGTGAGATCGAGCAGCATTTTGTCGAGAATTTCAATGGCGGAAGGCTCGCTTTCCAGGATTCTGGGCACTGCTTCGAGCGCCGCGCGCAGGTCGGAAAAGTGAACCATCGCCAGGTGTTTGACCTTGGGGGTGGGGACGAGGTTGAGGGTCGCTTCCGTGATCACCCCAAGCGTCCCTTCCGAACCGACGATCAAGCTCGCCAGGTTGGGTCGGTTGCTGTCACTCAGAAGATTGAGGTTGTATCCGGCGACATTGCGGAAAGTACGCGGATAACGTGTGGCGATTTGCTCGGCATACTTCTCCATAAGCTGTGCAAGGGATCGATAAATGCCCCCCTCCAGGCCGGGCCGTTTGCCGCGCAAACCCCATTCATCAGGGTCAAAGCTGTCAAACGTGGCGGAGGAGGCATCGCTGAGGATGACGTGGGCGTCGATGACGTGGTCGGCCGTCATGCCGTAGAGGATGGAATGGGCGCCGGTGGAATTGTTGCCCATCACGCCGCCAACGGTGGCGCGATCGGCGCTGGCGGGGTCGGGTCCGTACATCAAGCCGTGCGCCTGCAAGGATCGATTGAGTCGCCCGAGCGTGATCCCTGGCTGCGCACGCACCGTCTTCGCCGCAGGATTTATTTCCAGAACCTGGTCCATGTGGCGCGTGAAGTCGAGGATAAGTGCATGGCCAATGGCCTGGCCTGCCAGACTGCTGCCGCTGCCGCGTGGTAGCAGGGGGATATGGTGCCTGGCGGCGATCTCGACTGCCGCGCGTACATCATCGCTATTTTGGGGAAAGGCCACGCCGATGGGCATCATTTGATAAATGCTGGCATCCGTGCTGTACAGCAGGCGCGACATACGATCGAAACGAACTTCGGGCAACGCGGCCCGAAGTTCGTTGATTAATTCCTGGCTGGCTTCGATGTCTTGGGCTTGCGCAGAAAGTATGCTCATGGGTTTAATCAGCGGGGATTATTTCTTGTTGGTAATCCAGCGGGCTCTCTTCCCGTTGGCATTATCATAACGCATATCGTGCAGCAAATTCGATCAGTGGGGTGAATGGGGAGAGTTTCTACATCCGGGTCTAACTTCGCGTCTCCGTTGACGAACATTTCCCCCAAACCCGTGATCAGAACCCCCGGGGGCTAGCTTAATCCCCACGCCCGCAGTCCGCGTCCCTCTCGTGCGCATAGCCAATAATACTGCGCGATTTTATGGCGGTCGTTCGGTTGTGATCGAATTTCTCAATGTATAATTGCGCAGACTTCCTCGAGGGGATTACGTATGTTTCCTTTGCGCGACACCGTGAAATCGAAATCTTTCCCCATCGTTAACCTCTCGCTGATCATCCTAAATATTTTCATTTTTGTCTATCAATCCTCATTAGGACCGAGAGAGTTCGATGTTTTGTTTGATCGATTTGGTCTGGTGCCCGCCAGCCTATCGGTATTCCGGCCACTGCGCTTTTTTACTTTCCTCTCTTCGATGTTTCTGCATGGAGGCTGGTTTCATATGATCAGCAATATGTGGACGCTCTTCATATTTGGCGACAATGTAGAAGATCGCATGGGCTCGCTGCGCTATTTGGCCTTTTATGTGCTTGCGGGACTTTTTGCCGGATTGGCGCATTTGATCGTGTCGGACATCGTATTTGGCCCGCAATCCGCTGTGGCACAGATTCCGATAGTGGGGGCGAGTGGTGCTATCGCCGGGGTATTGGGAGCTTATTTTCTGCTCTACCCACGCGCGCGTATTACGACGCTGCTGATCATCGTAATCATTCCCTGGATCGTAAGAATCCCTGCCATTATCTTTCTGGGGCTCTGGTTCCTGGCACAGCTGCTTCCAGGCGTCAGCAGTTTGGGGGGGGAGTTCGGCGGTATCGCCTGGTGGGCGCATATTGGGGGATTTATTTTCGGGTTGGTGATGGTGAATTTCTTCGCCCGCCGGCAGCGCACCTACGTTCAGGTCTCCGGCGAAGATTCATGGCGGAATTAAGCGCGCAGCACTCAACTTTCTCGCCTTTCAGGGGGTCATTTCTTCCACCGGCCAGGCCTCAACTCCAAACGGTTTGACCAATGAAAACATCCGCTACAAACGTTAACTTTTGCGATAACGCCCTATCAACATAGTGTAGGTGACACGGATCTTGAATTTCCTCTCGTCCTGCTCCATAATTTTCGTGGCGTTTTCGAGGGTGTTTTCAGGGATTAGTACATCGTCCCAATTCTCGTCTGCCCAGGAAGCAAATTCATCGAGGGTGTCCCAATAGGTAGAAAGTTTGAAGCGCCCCACGCGTTCCTTCAGAAAATCGCCACGTGCAAAGACGATTTCGAGGGCATCGTTGACGAGCTCCTCATCAAGAACCCAGGCGCTATCGTCAATCTCACCCGCGAATTGGATCTCATCCCCGAAGGCTAGTTCAAGTGGAGGTTTGCTGGCCATGGGGCGGATATCGAGCAGCCAGCCATCTTTCTGAACTACCCGCCTAACTTCTTCCAGGGCATGCACCATGCCCTCCGGGTCAATTCATCAAAACGACCAGGCAAAAATCGCTCCATCGAAAGTGGAGTCCTTGAAGGGCAGCGCTTCGGCTTTGGCCTGAGCGAAGTACACTTCGGGTGCGAAATTCTTAGGTCGGTCATCCACGGCTTCCTTCAAACGATCAAATTCTGGATCGATGCCGGCAACAGATTTCGTCAGAGAGGCATAACGCCAGGTCATGCGTCCGTTCCCGGTACCTATTTCAATCACGCGCGCATGTTCGAGGTCCGCATACTCACGCAGCTGCTTCGGCTCGTTTTCTTCCGGATCGCGAACAGGATCCATGGCAATCTCCTCCACAGTTTATCGCGCGTTTTCCCGCTTAACAGTCATGCCACACTCAATAAAGATAAGGACTTTACATCGCTTGTGCAGGATGGTCAAGCGTGTTTTTGCTACGTGTCGGCCAAAGCAAGGGCGATGGTCGAGCGCGCCATAATACGGATCATGCTCCTTTAGATCTGTGATTGTGCCGGCCGCCAATCTGAGCTCAGTCTATACTAGGCTGAGCGCCAGATAAAGCAGCGCACGGCTGCGCCTAGAATGGGGCGACATTTGCGAGCTCCTGAAGGGATAAAATAGACGCTACAAAACGCACTCGCATCGTCATTCTCGTGTTGTTCGTCGGAAGTTAACCTAAGAGGATCGATGATGCCTTAGCTGCACCGCAATCGATCGAGATGCCTTTGATCACTCCACCTGAGGTTTCATCCATCTATACACGTCTTCTTGATCGCGTGGCATCTATGCCCTCGATGGTGATCGCCTTTTTCTGGGGGATGGCGGAGGCGACGTTTTTCTTTGTGGTCCCCGATGTTTACCTGGGTTTCGTCGCTCTTTTTCACCCCCGTAGAGCACTGAGGGCGGCAATGATCGCGGTGGGCGGGGCCTTAATCGGTGGCGGTTCGATGTACGCGCTGGGAAATCTTTTGGGATCAGGGATGGAGGATCTTCTGCTGCGCATCCCGCTCATCGATCGAGAGATGCTCGATCTTGTTGCCAATCAATTGAGTTCACAGGGACTGCTTGCGCTCGTTAGTGGTCCTTTTCAAGGCGTGCCTTATAAAATCTATGCCGTGCAGGCCGGCGCAAAGGATCTTGGGATCCTGGCGTTCCTGCTCGTGACTGTTCTTGCACGCTTGGAACGCTTCCTCCCGCTGACATTTCTGGTGATGCTTGTGGGAAAGATCTTCGTGAAAAATGTGCAGCGGCGTACACATTTGGTCCTGGGTGTGTATGGGTTGGTCTGGTTGAGCATTTATGCTGCGTACGCCATTACCTTAAAATAATCCACCATCCAGGTTCTTCGGCTAACGCAACCCGTATTCCATCACCAAAAAGGTAAAGTAATAAACCAACGGGATCACGACAACCAGGCTGTTGGCGCGGTCGAGGAGCCCGCCGTGGCCGGGCAGGATGTCTCCCCAATCTTTGCTTCCGGCGACGCGTTTGATCAGCGAGCTGATCAGATCCCCCCAAGCCGAGCCCAGCCCGATGATGAAGGCAAGTGCCGCGAAATGTACCAGTACAAATTGTTCCGGCAGCGCAAAACGAAAAAGAGCCACTGCTACGGACGCGCCGATAAAATCGCCTAGCAGACCTTCCCAAGCCTTGCGCGGGTTGACCTCCGGGGAAATGATGTGTTTTCCAAATAGTTTGCCGATCGTGTACTGCATCACATCGCTGAGCGCCACTCCGACTCCGACGAGCATGACCAGTCCAAGCCCACCGATCTGTTTCAGCAAAATAATGTGGCCGACGGACCAAACCAGGTAGAGGTATCCGCGTCCGGCGTACGAAAGCTGCAGGTACAAATTCTCAATGCTGCGCGTTAAGATGGGCACGAGGGTCAGCAGCAGGATCGCCGCAGCAGGAAGCGCGAAATAAAGTCGTGGAAAGAAAGCGGCTGTGAGCAGCGTTATGGGAATTAGGCTGTAGAGGTACATGGCGTAAGGACGGTCCACACCGACAACGCGCACATATTCAGTCGTTACAAGGTAAAAGAAAACCAGCAAGATGAGGGTGGCCAGAAGTCCTCCGACAAATGTGGCGACCAGGAAGAGGGGCGCGAGGATCATCCAGCCAATAAACCGTTTTCCCAATTCGCCGGTCAGCCCAGCTTTTAAATCCTTCCGTCCAAAAAAGAGCACCAATCCAAACCCAAAGACGAACAATACGGCCACGATCTCCAGAGAGGGAATAAATAACGGGTTATTAAGTGGATTGCGCATAGCCACGTAAGATGCGGAGGCGTTGATAAATGGTAATCACGGATGCCAGGCAGGCAAACGCCAAGTACCAATTGAAGCTCGCCAAATCCCCCGTGAAAAGTGGAATCGGCACGTAGAGCGCCAGCGAAAGCATCCGATCGCCTTTGCCGAAAATGCCACTATAGATGCGCTTGTATCCCAGGGCTTTGCTCAATATGCCCAGGTAAGAGGCGAGCAATACCAGGGTGAGGGCGAGGGCAATTAGGCGCAGATCAGCATACGCGCTCAGCGCTAAAAAAATCGCCGCATCGGCAACGCGATCGCCGAACTCATTTTTCACTTCACCCCACTTATCGGCCATTCCCAAACCACGCGCTACCTGCCCATCCATCAGGTTAAAAAGCAGGCGCGAGAGCAAACCGACCGGGACCAGCCACAACACCTGGTGATTGGAGGGAGCGCTAGCCAGCGCCGCAGCTGCTAGAAAGGCGAAGACGAGCCCACCGGCCGTAAATATGTTGGGACGCACCCGATGGCGTATGGCATAGGCGACCCAGCGCTGCATCCATCTCTGCCAGGCTGTTTTTGTGCGGTACACGCCCACGTGAATTTCCCTCCGCTCGATTCAATAACGAGCACGCACTCTCTGCGCTAACACTATCTGCGGCCTCATACTACACCATCGAACAAGCATTTCTTCTTTTAGGATGAGGCGACAGCAACCCGGGCTACTCAAGAGGGTTACTACTACTAGTCCTCGGGCTACCTCTCAGGCAACTGTACCATCACGGAAAGTGTGATGACCTTTCTTAACCAACGTCAACAACATAGCCTGGCGATGATCTGCGACACCCTCGTTCCTTCCCTAACCGCCGCAGGTGACGAGGACGTGCGCCTGTTCGCCATCGGGGCTGCCGATGTCGATCTTGGCAGCCAGCTTGAAGAAGCACTCGAGGAAGTCACCGATGATCAAGAAAAATCTGACCTAAAGCTCTTTCTTTTCTTACTCGAACTTCCATGGGTCAACGCCTTGATTGCCCGAAAATGGATGGCGTTTTCGAAGGGAGATCTTGCGCAGCGCACCGCCATCCTGGGTGGCTGGCGAGATAGTCCCCTCATGCTGGCGCGCCAGGGATTTCAGGTGGTCAAACGATTAAGCTTGTTTATCTTTTACGCCCATATGCCGGATGATCAGCCCAATCCTACATGGCCCGTCTTTGGTTATGCGGCTCCTGCCCGTGACCCGCAAAGTTCGCAATCGCGGGAACAGCGCCCGATCGTGCCCATCGTCCCCACGCAGGAGACAACCCTGGAAGCCGATGTTCTCGTGATTGGATCGGGAGCCGGTGGCGGCGTTATGGCTGGTGAGCTCAGCGCGGCCGGGCTCGATGTGCTGGTTGTGGAAAAGGGCAGTTATTACGCCGATCATGACTTTCACGGTCGTGAATCGGATAGCATGCAGGCGTTGTATGAAAATTATGGTGCGCTGACGACCAAGGATATCAGCATGGTCGTGCTCGCCGGCGACGCCCTGGGAGGCGGCACGATTGTCAATTGGATGACATCCTTGCGCCCCCCCGAATCTGTCCTGCAGGAGTGGGCGACCGATTACGATTTTGGCGAGGCGGCCAGCGCGGCAATGCAAAGCAGTCTGGATGAAGTTTGGGCTAGATTAAATATCAACACGCAGGAGAGCGAGCCCAATCGACCGAATGCGCTCTTGGAAAAGGGGTCGCGTGCGCTCGGTTATGAGGCCGAGATTATTCCCCGCAATGTACGCGGATGTGAAACCTGCGATTATTGTATGTACGGCTGTGTTTACGGGGCGAAGCAGAGCGGCCTGAAGACCTATTTGCGCCAGGCGAACGAACATGGCGCACGTTTTCTCGTTGATACATATGTCGATCGGATTCTGCACAAGAATGGCGCAGCTAGCGGAGCGATGGCCACTCTGCAGGGCGACCCGCCATTGCGCTTGACTCTGAAGGCGAAATTGGTTGTTGTCGCCGCAGGCTCGATTCATACCCCAGCGATTTTAATGCGCTCGGGATTGCGTAATCGCAACATTGGCAAGAACCTGCATCTCCATCCTACGACGGTGACTGTTGCGCGCTACGAAGAAGCTGTGCGAGGCTGGGAAGGGCCGCCGCAGACGCGCGTGATGAGGGATTTAATCGATCTGGACGGACAAGGCTATGGGGTGTGGCTCGAGGTTGCCGTCGGTCATCCTGGGTTATCTGCTTCAACGGCAGCATGGCTATCCGGGCGGCACCACAAGCGCGCGATGCAGGATTATGAACATTTGGCCAACAACATCATCTTGGTGCGGGATTATCATGCCGGCGAAATCAAACTCAAGAAAAATTTGCAGCCGGCGGTTCACTATGTGCTTCATCCTTACGACGCCCGCCATTTAATGCAGGGGTTGCTGGAGGGGTTGAAAATTCACCACGCCGCGGGAGCCAGGGAAATCATCTCGCCGCACAGCACAAGTATTCGCTATCGCGAAGGGCAGGATTCCTTTGAGACATTCCTGGAGCGCGTCCAGAACGAGGGCTTGCGGGGAAACAGCCATGCTTTGTTCAGCGCACATCAAATGTCTTCCTGCAGGATTGCGGGTGATGCGCGGCGTGGGGCGGTGAAGCCCAGCGGCGAGACCTATGAGCTAAAAAATCTGTATGTCGCCGATGGGAGTGTCTTCCCCACCGCGGTCGGCGTCAATCCCATGGTTTCCATCCTCGGGGTGGCGCATCTCATCGCCCAACAGATAAAGGGCCGACTCTAGTGGGCGGGATCAGGAACCGACTTTAATCGGCGGGTTCAGGAAGCCGGGATCAAGGACCAGGATAGATCCAAAAATCCACACAACACGAGGATGGTATGCAAAAGACGATTGTCATCGACGATCTTTTTAAACTCCAATTTCTGCAAGACGCGCAGTTCTCGCCGGATGGCCTAAGGGTTGCCTATGCGGTGAGCAAAGTGGTTGCCGATGAAGCTGCGGAAATAGAATCTGAGCGCGAGCTGCAAAAAACAGCGATTTGGATCCTTTCACTCGAAACACAGTCGGCAAGGATGCTTACGACAGGAGAACATGAGGATACCTCGCCGCGCTGGTCGCCGGATGGAAAACGGATCGCCTTTCTCTCTGACCGCGCGGAACAATCACAAATTTACATCATCCCCTTCGACGGAGGAGAGGCACAGGCGCTCACGAAGCTAAAACAGGGCGTTGGCAGCTCACCGACATGGTCGCCGGATGGGACACAGATTGCCTTCACCGCAGGCCCTGCGCGAAAAGCGCGCGATCCCGGCGCACCCTACCGCATCGTGCGGCATATCTTTCGCTTTGATGATCTGGGGTATATCGATGACGTGATTCAGGACATCTATATCGCCGCGGTTGGCGGAGGCGAACCGCGACGGTTAACCAGTGACGAGAATCTAAATGGCAATTTGGCCTGGTCACCAGATGGCGCAGAGATCGCATTTACGGCGACGATGATGCCTTCGACGCATCAACTTTACACAGGCCTTTGTGCCGTCAACCTCGAGGGGCGCACTCGCAATATCGTTTCCGACTGGGAATTTATTTCGCCCCCGGCCTGGACACCCAATGGGGAGCAAATTGTTTTTATCGGCAGGATGGCCGATGCTCGCGCAGGATCGAAGAGTGATCTCTGGATTGTGGCTAGTCAGGGAGGGGAACCTAAACCACGGACCTCGCGACTGAAAAATGGTGTGGGTGGATCTTTGATAGCGGACTTCCCCACGTTAAGCGATAAACGCGCCTCACCGCTAATCAAGATCGCCCAGGATGGGAGGCGCGCCTATGTGCAAGGAAAAGAGGGTGGCAGCCTTCATCTTTATGAAATTGCTCTCCGGGGAACCGAGGAGCATGGCATCGCAGTTGGGGGTGAACGCAGCTGCATCTTGCTGGATGCGCACGGCTCGCGCTTGTTGTATGCCGTGAGCGCGCTCGATAATCCGACGGAACTTAGTATTTTCGACACCAAGAGTGGCGAGGAGCAGCAGCTCACGCAGCTTAACGCAGATTTTCTTGCCCAGCGCACGCTGCAATCGGTCGAGCAGCTCATATTTTCCGGGAACGATGGTGAGCAGGTTGAAGGTTGGCTGCTTAAACCGCCCGAGGGGCGGCCTCCGTACGCAACCATTCTGTACATTCATGGTGGCCCGCATTCCGGATTTGGACACATGTTTTCGTTTGATTTTCAAATGCTCACGGGGGCCGGCTACGCGGTGTTGTTGATCAACCAGCGTGGTTCGACAGGCTACGGCGATGAATTCGCAGGTGCAATTACCGGCGATTGGGGTAATCTGGATTACGAGGATTTGATGGCTGGGGTCGATCATGTGATCGCGCTAGGTCTCGCCGATCCCGAGCGTTTGGGCTGCTGTGGCTTGTCGGGGGGTGGCAATCTTTCCTGCTGGATCGTCGGGCATACCGATCGCTTCAAGGCAGCCGTGCCCGAAAATCCGCTCACCAATTGGGTGAGCTTTTACGGCGTGAGCGACATTGGGCCCTGGTTTAGTGTGAAGGAACTGGGTGGCCATCCGCATGAGATCCCGCAAACTTATTCCCGCTGCTCGCCGTTAACCTATGCCCATCGCTGCACGACGCCGACCCTGCTTGTGCAAGGCGAAGACGATTTCCGCTGTCCGGCGGAACAAGCGGAGCAATTTTATGCCGTTCTCAAGGCCAACGGCTGTGAGGTGGAAATGCTGCGCTTGCCCGATAGCTCCCACGCGGGATCGATTCGCGGCGCGCCCACAGTTCGACGCGCACAGAACGAAGCGCTCCTGGATTGGATGAACCGTCATGTGCTCCGGTAGGGAAGGAGTGTTTGATTGGTTGTATTTTTCTGGTTCAATGGTTGCAAGTTTCAATGCGCATAGCCAACATGACAAGCGGAAAAAGGCGAAAAGTCGTAAAATTTGGGCGGCAAACTTAATAGGGAGAAGGAAGATGGAAAAATTTAGGCGCAAGATACGCTGGTGGTCGTTGGTTGATTCAAGATTGCTGGCGCATTATTCGGAAACTCTGGAAGTCTGGGATGATCGTTTCGTGATGCGCAGGGGGATATTAAGCAAGAATGAGACCGTGATCCCATTTTCGAGCATCACCAATTATTCGAGCCAACAGAGCTTTTTCGATCGGATTTTTAATATCTGTCGGCTCATCATCGAGACGGCGGGTTCGATTAATCCCGAGCTGGATTTGCGCGGATACCCGGAGAAATTGCTCGAGGTTTTTGCGGATGCGGTCGATGACGACATCTGAAATTTAATGATCGTGAATGTGTCTAAAATGTATAGTTCTACTGCTGCCAATGATGAGAGAATCCCTGGATTGTTGGAAGTGGAGCAAAATTGTTGATGTCAGTGGCGTGCCCACGCAGGAGCGTGGGACAAGAGAACACCACACCGTAGGTCAGGTTTCCATACCTGACCGGGCACAGGCGAAATCTGGATCCTTTTCTTTAGAGATTCGTAGTGTGGGAGACGCGAGCTGCAGCTTGTTGCGGTCGCCGTAGCATCTGGGAACCGGCGCAGCTTAAGGGAGAATAAAACATCTGCTCTCCGCCTGGTGATGCAGGAGGAAAAACCCTCGTTACTGTACCTTAATTTCAGGGATACGTTTCATCCAGGAGCACCAGGATTGCGGCTTCTGTCTGCTGGTAACCGCCTTCGCCAATGTGTTTGTAGCGAATGTGACCCTTTTTATCAATCAGATAAAGCGTAGGCCAATAGCGGTTTTTGTAGGCCGTCCAGGTTCGCCGGTCATTGTCCTGGGTGATCGGGTAAGTGATATCAAAACGAATGAGCGCTTCCTTTAAGTTTTCAATATCACGTTCATAGGAAAATTCAGGGTAATGATTGCCGATCACGACGAGACCCTTGTCGGCGTAGGTGTTGTGCCATTCCCTCAACGAGGGAATTACGTGTTCACAGTTTATTCAACCAAAGGTCCACATTTCAAGCAGGACGACACTGCCGCGCAGATTAGCGAGACGAAGGGGACCTTGCGTGTTGAGCCAGACTTCATTCTCAATCTCGGGCGCGGGGCCATAATCGTCTAGCAAAATCGACGCACTTTCCTGAGTAACTACCTGCTCCGGAGAATCGTCCTGGATTATCTGCGGAGCAACTGAGGGCGCGGAACAGGCAGTGAGCAGCAAACTTATTCCCAACCCGACCCAAAAATACAGGCGGTTGAGGTTATTCATAGAGCCTTGGCTCGAGAGCATTATTGGTTCGCGCAAAACCCCATCCTTTTCAGGTAACCTGATCGCATGGTGATAGCGAGGGTTACGTTCCAACAAAAAAGAGTATAGTCTCCTATAGTATGACGGAGAAAGATTACAAAAGGATTACGAGTTTTACGAAGAAGATCCGCATCGGAACTAGCAAGTGATCAGTGAACAGTAAGCAGGGACGCGAATACCTGCATTTGGCCACGATGAGGCAAAAACAAAAAAGCAGCGTTGAATACGGAAGCCTGAGAAAAACCATAGATCAAAGATTTGGTGGAGGGACTACAATCGATGAGCGATCAATTCGAGCAAGACGCGCGGGTCGAGAAAATGTGGCGCGACTACATGATCAATGGTGAACCCGATAGGGAAAGGCGGCAGCGTTTCATTCTGGGGCTGCTGCCCGGAAACCCTCGCTGCAAGTACTGCAATGCACCCTTTCAGGGTCCCGGCAGTATCGTCGCCAAATTCATCTTTAATAAACGGCCATCAAGTTTAAACCCAAAACTGTGCAATATTTGCGAGAGGTTTGCCAGCGAGTATCAGGGAGGCGCGGAGGTAGAACTTTCCTTGTTGTTTGCTGACGTGCGCGGTTCGACGACGCTCGCCGAATCAATGAGACCCATGGAATTCAGCAAGTTGATTAACCGTTTTTATAACAGCACCTCGAAGGTGCTGGTGAAGACGAATGCGCTGATTGATAAGATCATTGGCGATCAAGTTGCGGGGATGTATGTACCGGGTTTCGCAGGGCCTCAACACGCACGCGTTGCGGTAGAGGCGGCACAAAAGATTTTACTGGCAACAGGCCATGATCGTGTCCAGGGGCCGTGGATTCCATTGGGTATCGGGGTGCATACGGGGATCGCGTTTGTCGGCTCGGTGCATTCGGAGGATGGTATCTCTGACATTACGGTATTGGGCGATGTCCCGAACGTTGCCGCGCGCTTGTCATCCCAGGCCCAACCAGGCGAAATATTGATCAGCGAGCCTGCCTACAAGGCTAGCGGGTTCGGTGATCGCACATTGGAGACACGTGTGCTTGAGTTGAAGGGCAAAGAAAAATCGACGACCGTTTATGTCCTCGAACCCTTCGCCTGACTCGAGTGGATGGAAAAAACGGATCGCAAATCGGCCTCGATAACTTGCGCCGATTGGAGAAAATGCACAGCATCAAATGGAGAAAAGCACATGTCCAAATTTTCCGAACATGCCAATTTTAATAAGCTTGGGATTATTCTTCTCGATGAACTAGGAGCCTACGCCGTTATCGTTAACAAAAATCGCTATGAACAAGGTAAGGTGGCAAAGTTTGCAGTGGTGAATGTGAGCGAAGAATGGGTGGATAGCGTCCATAGTAACCGAGATGAGGCATTCAACACGACCCTAAATCTATACGGCAAGTAAGTAACACAGATTTTCATTGCCTCTCGATAGTTCCCATTCTAAGGAGTTTTAAATGACGCGCACCAGCGATCAGTCCATGAGCACGCGCCTTGCACATGCAGGCTACACCATCGATAAATCCACGGGAGCGGTAATCCCTCCCATTCAGCCATCGACTACGTTCGCCCGCGATGAGAATTATGAACTCATCGGCGATTATGTGTACAGCCGAACGCAGAGCCCCAACAACGAACACGTCGAACAGCTGGCGGCCGATCTGGACAATGGGGCGGAAGCATTGTTGTTCTCCTCTGGAATGGCGGCGATTACGTCCGTCTTCGAGACGGTGAAGATGGGCCAGCAGATTGTCGCCCCAACGATCATGTATTACGGCGCGCAGGACTGGCTGCGCTGGATTGCTGAAAGACGAAACATCGAATTGTCTTTATTTGACCCGACGGATCCTGAGGCATTGCAGCGCACCATCAAACCCAAGAAAGCAGCCATTGTCTGGATTGAGACTCCGGTTAACCCGACATGGGATGTGATCGATATCGAGCAGGCTGCGGGCCTGGCGCATGCAGCGGGCGCCATTCTTGGGGTAGATGCAACCGTTGCCCCTCCTGTGACCACGCAGGCACTGCAGCTTGGAGCCGATCTTGTTTTTCACTCGGCGACAAAGTATATGAACGGACATTCGGACCTGACCGCAGGTATCCTGGTGACCAAGCAGGCCGATGCGCGCTGGCAGGAGATAAAATTCGTGCGTGAGCACAGCGGCGGGGTGTTGGGTTCATTTGAGGCCTGGCTCCTGCTGCGAGGAATGCGCACACTGGCCCTGCGCTTTGAACGCGCCTCGAACTCGGCATTGAAGATCGCGCGCCATTTCGCCAACCATCCGAAGTTGGAAGCGGTCCTCTATCCGGGTCTCGAGAGCCATCCGGGGCACGCGATCGCCCGGCGACAGATGCGTAATGGCTTTGGCGGCATGCTCTCGATTTGCGTAACTGGAGGCGCCAAAGAAGCGCTTGCCGTGGCCGTTAACTTGAAACTGTTTATCCCGGCGACGTCGCTTGGCGGCGTGGAGAGCCTGGTTGAGCACAGGGCCTCGGTGGAAAGCCCATTAAGCAAGGTGAAACCAAATTTACTGCGCCTGTCGATCGGGATCGAGGAGCCCGCCGATCTGATCGCGGATCTAGAGCAGGCGCTCGACCACGCTTGAATGTTATTTGGCCTCACATTATTCAAGTGTTTTGCAATCCCGAAGTGTGCTGCACCTGATGATGTGCAACCATATGAAGTAGCGCTACTTGGTTCCGGAGTATCGAACGAATATGTGATTCGTGCGCAATCAGCAGTTGGAGTATGATCTTTTGCGGAAGATCGACATTCCCAGATTCGGTCAAAGGAGAGCATTAGTTGGATAATCCGCTCATCGTAATCCCCATTCTCATCGCCGTAGTCTTGATCGTTACCAAAGGTAGAGAGTATCTTGCGTACATATCGACGCGCAGGAGCTGGTCGGAGCTTGCAAGAAGCGAAGCGCTTGAATTTGTCTCCGGCGATTTTCGAATTTTCGGCTGGCAAACTCCCGACAAACTCAGCGGAACCTATAAGGACCGGGAAATTCTGGCCTACAATTCGCATGTCGATCTCGGCGATCCCTGGCCCAACCGCTATACGAGCATTCAAATCTCAGCGCGCGCATATCCTGAAGCACTGGCGCACTTTGAAAACCGCTGGCTGTGGAATTACCGCCGCAGGAAACATGCAACCGGCGACGATAATTTTGAGAGGTGGGTTGTGGCAGAGAGCGTCCCCAGCAATTACAAGACGAAACTTTTGGAAAGCGCACATAATCGAGATTTGATCAAATCGATCGTCTCCCCTACATTTGGTTCCGCTGGAAAATTAGTTTTTAACGATACAGGCAAAATCACCTATCGTGGGAAGCGAATTTTCTCCCCTTCCCAATTGAAAAAGAAATTGGATCAGCTTTCCGAACTTGCCGCGATCGTGGAAGCGCAAGCGCCGCAGTTGAAATAATGCTATTCCAGCAATCGCGCCCCAAAAGATGTTCATTCTGATAAATATCCCCTCCTTCCCGCCGTAGGCTTGATCCAGACTACCATGATCCTACTTCTCTATGTCTCCGCATATGGTATTGTAAGGAAATCCATATTCGTGGGAGTTAGCCATGCTGCCGTTGAAGGATCTCAACCCAACACGCCGTACTCCGTATGTCACTTACGGCTTAATCGCAATTAATGTCGTTATCTTTCTCTGGGAGCAATTATTCTCTGTTGCCGATCTGCAAAATATGTTCCTGCGGCTCTCCGTTGTCCCCGCCAATGTGGCCCAGGATCCCTTTGCCCTCGAAACGCTGTTTGATTTTGTGCGCAGCATGTTTTTTCACGGAGGATGGGCACACTTATTAGGCAATATGCTGTATTTGTGGTTGTTTGGGGATAATATCGAGGACCGCTTTGGGGCCATACTCTACATAATCATCTACTTTATTGGTGGCTTCGCCGCCTCCGTTGCGCAAATCTTGATTGACCCTAATTCACCGATCCCACTAATTGGCGCCAGTGGCGCTATCGCAGCTGTCTTGGGCAGCTATCTGATTTTGTTTCCGGGCGTGCGCGTGCGCGGCATCATCTTTTTTGGCTTTTTCACACGTTTGGCGGAATGGCCCGCCTGGGGGGTCCTGGGTTTGTGGTTTGTTCTGCAGCTGCTCAATGGTGCGGCATCTTTGGGGGTGGCGATTGGCGCCAGCGGCGGTGTTGCCTTCTTCGCCCATATTGGTGGTTTTATCATGGGCGTTGTGTTGACATGGTTCCTCATGCGCATTATCCCCCAACCTCCACAGGATGCGCGCCGCGAAATGCTCTACGAACGCGCGAAGCGTTATCGTTATTGAGTGGGACTTTCCTGAAATCACACAACCCTCACTAAAAGCGCCAGTGTAACTATCCTGGATTAGTTCATTTGGATGAAAAGGGTTTCTTTCCCCAGAGTATAAGAAAACGAGCAGCGCTGCTTATTGCCATCCTGGCGGCGCTGACATATGTCTTAATCACACGTGTAATCTTTGGCAGCGATTTTAACGTCTATGGCCCATTCAGTCTGAGCTTTTTCTTTCTCGCACCACCGGTCTTGGGGTTTCTCACGATCATCTTACTGCCACCCGAGAAAGAGGTCTCGATCCCCAATGCAATGCTCCTGCCGCTGGCACCCATGCTGGCATGCATCTTTATCGCCGGGATATTTCATGTCGAAGCGTGGTTCTGTGTGATTCTGGCGCTGCCCATATTTGTCGGGTTGGCATCATTCGGCGGGATAATTGCTCGATTCATTCGCAAACTTGACCGCGGTCCGAGATTCGGCGCGCTGCTCTTCGCAGTCAGCCTCCCCTATCTTGTGACGCCTATCGAGAGCCTATTCCCGGTTCAAGAGAGCATACGCAGGGTACATTCACAGATTGAGATTAATGCGTCGGCGAGTGTAGTATGGGCCAATATTACCAACTTTGATCCTATCCTGCCTTCTGAGCAATCTTTTGCCTTCTTTCATCTCATTGGCCTTCCTCGGCCGAAGAGAGCGCAGATGCACTGTGCTCAGGTAGGGTGCATCCGTCAGGGTCATTGGGAAAACGGGCTGGTTTTCGATGGGACGATTACCGAGATCGAACTCGGAAAATCCTATTGGGTAGACCTGCGCGCCGACACGCGTAATGTGCGCTCGTCCATGGCTCCGTTGGCGCAAATTGGGGGTTCCCAGTTTGGGATGGTGGATGACGGCTATTTCATCGAGGATTTGGGGGAAGGGGGATCGATCCTGCATCTCTACAGCACCTACCGCATCTCCACCGGAATCAACGCCTATGCCGGGTTGTGGCTGGATTTCCTCATGCGCGACATTCAACGCTACATTCTCGGCATTGAGAAGGTCCGTAGCGAGAGCCAGGCGGCATTTAATTAGTTTGAAACGACGGCATCTCAAACATCCCCTCTTCATCCCTCCTCAAAAATGCACAGGAATCGCAATGCACCCGGTTTTGTTCGCAGGAGACCAAGGTCGGTAGGCAGAAGCAGTCTTAAGCGGGGTTTCTTCGTAACGCTTTCCAGACGTATTTTGTTTAAAATAGTGGCATTGAGAGCAGGTACAAGTGCCGCGCGTCATTTTTCAGGAGTAGGACTTATGCTGCAAATCGTTAAGTGTATAGAATATCAAGGTTGACTACGATGAATTCCCGCGCTCCGCGCTGGTTGGCATGGTTCATCGTGGGAGTTTATTTCTCCCTTATCACGCTGGGTCTTGTCCCGCAGTTCATAACCCAAGCCACCCTCCTGGATCTCGACTTTCCCTTCCTGCTTCTGAATTCCCTCGCCCTCGGATTCCTGTCCATCGTGGGCGCGATCATCGCCTGGCGGCAGTCTGGGCACCTGATCGGATGGATAGCTTGCATTGGGCCCTTATTCTGGGCAATGAATATTGCCGCATTTGGCCACGTTTATTATGCCTATATTGCCCATCCGGGTTCGTTACCCGCCAGCGACATCATCCTCCTTTGGCTTTCGCGGATAGGTTCTACCATCGGATTCCTCGCTGCGATGTTTGCATTCCTGCTGTTTCCGACGGATAAACTGCTGACAGCGCGATGGCGGATTGTGCCCCAGACAGCCATTGTAGCCGCGGCCATATTCACACTGGCAGCGGCTTTTGAACCCGGGCCCTTGGGGTAGTTTCCCTTGCTTTCCAATCCAGTTGGAGCCGATCAGCCTTTATGGACAGTTCTGCAACCGATCATGGGGATGATGTTCTTTCTTATTGTCGCGGCTTTCTTCGCCGCGGGAATTTCCCTGATTGTCCGCTCTAAGCGGTCGAAGGGCGATGGGAATATACCTCTGATACGCTCTCCTCTTTGAACAGGATTGTAGAAGCCATGATTTATGGTTTGGTGATCGGATTGATCGGAGGCACCGTTCTCGTCGTTCGTCAAAGGGGTAGCAACCCTACTGCACCAAACGACGAGAAAGCGTGAAGCGCCAACCAGTATGACGTGTACATTCAGCACGGCTTATGCGGATTTTCGAAGGCCCTTCGGATGAACAAGCCACAACGCATAAGCCTTATCGGCGGCGCAGCGATGATCCTGGGAGCGCGCTTTCGCATGTTTAACTATGACTTGATCTTGGCGATGGAGTCGGGGACAGAATTCGCAGGGCTGGAGCGACTAACTGTTTGGATTGGCTTTGTTATCCTGCTTGGCGGCCTCGTATACGGAGGCAAGCCAGGGAAACGCTATTCATTGGGGACACCTATCTTTGCGCTGCTTGCCGGGGCGATGTTTTTCCCGGCCTGTTATCTCGCGCTAGCGGCAGAACCCATTGCCGGAGACGAACTCAGATCAATCCCCGGTTTGGGTCTCTATCTCACATTCCTTGGAATCGGACTTGCAATCACTGGGGGGGGTTGCAAGTTGTTGAGCAGTGAAGGATAAAAAGCAGAAGGAATCTTTCGCGCAACTCCTGAGCTTCGCATTAACTCAAAGCGTTTGAAAGGCTCCGTGCATCGCCGCGATTGAGATAGGAAGTGGTTATCACCGTAGGGATCTTAGAACACGCACGGCATAAACTCCGAGCAAAGGGATCCAGGATCTACCTGGCGCCGCCTAGGCCGGGACCGCTTTATCTTAGCGATAAACAGGTTCATCTTCGATATTGAGAATCAATCGATGAGCCCTTCACCGAATGTCGAAAAGAAGCGATTCCGACCCAAGACCCGAGATGACCGCCCGATCGCGTCCCGGTGAAAGTCTTAGCTTCTGGCCGCGCTCTAGCACGAAGTCCTTGCCATCGAAGGTCAACCAGGCCTTTCCTGAGAGGACCCTCAGCACCTGGTTCCTTCGCTCCACGCTGAATGGCTGTCCATCCTTCAAGCAGTGGATTGAGGCTTTATTCGCACCAACCCCATTCCTCCCAATTCTGCCGATTGCCCTCCGAGCTGCCTGTGTAAACATGCCTGGTTCCTCCTTCTGGCGAAAGCCGTTCTATAGCATTGCCCCCAACATAGCAGAGGCAGCGTCCCTGAAGCGTTCCACCCAGCGTTTCTCTGGCGTGGACAAATCTGGTTCTCTGCCAAGATGTATGAGCAAATTAAAAGAGGGGCGACGATGTTCGCCCCTCTTTTACTGCTTGTTAGGCAGAATCAGCGCTAACGCTCTCTATCTTCGAAAGCGTATGTCAGCGCCTCCTCTTCCGTCATATGCTCGCCTTCTGCGATCAGCCTGACAAGCGTCTTTTCTTCGAGCAGTGCTTGGGTGGAAGCCAGATCTCTTTCGTACTCGAGGCGATTTGCTGGCCACAAAGACACCCCGATTTCCTCGAGCAGCGCCTTGGAGGCGCCCAGTAAAAGTGCCGCGCGCTCGGGATTCCCTAGTGCCACCGCTGGCCCCGCCAGGCTCGCAAAGCACTCCGCTATTCCTTTCTTGTCCTTTGCCTCAAGCAGCCAGGTTCAGACTGGCCCTAAACAACTCCTCCGCCTCGTCATAACCCCCTCGGTATTGGGCTATGCAACCCAGATTGTGGAACAAGTGAAGGAGCCGAACTCGGCGCGTCAACTGTTGGGCAAGGTCCAAACTTTCCTGGTAGAGCTTTCCGGCGGTGATGTAGTCATTCTCGCATCTGGCGAGATCTCCGAGCCGATTCAATGACCTGGCAATGCCGTCTCTGTATTCCATTTCACGGTAAGAGGCCATACTCTCCTCATAGACCTCTCGTACATCCGCGTAATCCTCCCGCAAATAGGCCAACAGCCCAAGATCGCCCACCAACGCCGCAGTTTTCATGAGGTCTTTGGATTCCTTCAGCAGCGCAACGCTTTCCTCGAAGCATGACTGGGCCAACCCGAAATCGCTTTGATCCATGTGCACATGACCGAGAGCATGAAGTGAATCCGCGATCCCGAGCGTGTATCCCGTTTCGCGGGATATTGTAAGACTCTGATTGAGCAGGTCCTGAGTTCTCGAATAGTCACTCTGATGCCAGGCGATCCACCCCTGATAGCGAAGTGCGTCTGCGGTGCCCTCGGTGTCTACCCAATTCGCTCAAAAGCTTCTGGCTCTCTTGTGCGAGACGAAGGGAGGTGGCGTAATCCCCCTGCTGGTATATGAGCCATGCCAATGAATTGCGTCCTTTCGCGTGAAGGAGCATTCGGCCATCCTCCTTCGCGAACGATAAGGCTCCTTCTATCCATTCACGGCCTTCGGATAGGCGTTCCCGGCGACTCCAAAATCCTTCGAGCAAAAGTGCCAACCGCAAGCCCAATTCAGCATCTTCTTGTTCTAAAGCCCAACCCAATGCAGCCCTCAGGTTCCCCAGTTCAGATTCCAGGTGGTTCAGCCATCGGATCTGCTCTGGCCCTCTGAGCTTTTGCGCCGCCTCTTCCGCCAAGTCGCGGAAGAAGTGAAAGTGGCGATGGCGCAGTGCTCGCCTCTCCCCCGCCTCGTGCAGCTTCTCGTGTGCATACTGACGGATGGTATTCAGCATCGAGTAGCGAACGACACGCTCATGACCTTCAGCAAGAACCAAGGACTTATCGATCAAGTTGGATAGTATCTCCAACACATTCTCTGGATAAAACTCTTCAGAGGATGAAGCCGCAGAGCCATCCTTGCTAACGATAGGGTCGAGGTCAGGCGCGACCTTTTCGACGGCATGAAGAGAAAAACCGCCTGCGAAGACAGTAAGCCGGCGGAACAAAGTTTGCTCTTTAGGGGTCAGCAGCACGTAGCTCCAATCTATCGCCGCGCTTAGCGTCTGGTGGCGCGATGGAGCCACCGTACTGCCTCCAGTCAGCAAGCCGAAAGTGTCATCGAGACGCGTGGCGATCTCTTGAGGAGTAAACATTCGAATACGCGCCGCTGCCAGCTCGATCGCCAAAGGGATACCGTCTAGACGTCTGCAGATCTGCACGACGGATGCCGCGTTCGTCTGGTTGAGTGAGAAGGTTTGCATCACAGATGCGGCTCGTTCGACGAACAAGTGGATGGCTTCGGATTTCATCAATTCAGCCGGAACGCTAGCGCCGAGATTTGGCAAATTCAGGCTCGGGACCTGCCAGACTACCTCACTAGGGACATTCAGCCGCTCTCGGCTGGTCGCTAAGATGCGCAAGGATGGATTGGATCGGAGGAGCGAATCGGCCAGGCGAGCGCAGTCAGGGAGCAAATGCTCGCAGTTATCTAGAATGAGAAGAAGTTGCTTGGGCTGCAGATAGTCCATAAGCGCCTGTAGCAGCGGTAGATCGCGTTCCTCCCTCACACCAAGAACCGCAGCGATCGCGTCTAGGACGAGCGCGCTGTCAGAGAGCGACGCCAATTCAACCAACCATATGCCGTCCTTCATCTCTGATAGTCTGTCCGCCGCAACGCGCAAGCCCAGTCTCGTCTTTCCACTTCCTCCCGAGCCGGTCAGTGTCAACAGACGAGCATTCTGCAATTGCTTCATGACTTCCTCTACTTGACGCTCGCGTCCGATAAAGCTCGTCAATTGGGTGGGCAGGTTGTCCTTCCGGGGCTGAACAACAGCGCGGCCAGATGGTTCAAAGGCTTCGACCGATTTGAGAACCTGTTCATAGGCCTGGCGGGTGGCCGGGCTAACGGCCACGCCAAGCTCGCGTCTAAGGACTTGCACGCAAGTCTGATATACGCGGACCGCGCTCGCCTTGTCACGAACAAGTGCGTATAGCCGAATCAGCTGTCTGTGGTATTCCTCGCGAAGTGGGTCCTGCAGCACAAGGCGCTTCGCGTAACTGATCGCCGATCGATAACTGCGTTCGTCCTTGAGAAGATCCGTTAGCTGCTCCAAGGCCTCCTGAAGCCCTGCGCAAGACGTTCCCGTTCGGCGAGTACCCACGCATCGTAAAGACCTGGCAACAATTCACCTCGATAAAGATCGACGGCTTCGCGCAGTGCGGGTAACGACTGGGCTTCATCTAGGCTGCGTTCGAACTCGAGCATGTCCACTCGATAGGGTGCATCCTGAAGCCAGTGGATCGTCGATTGATCGGAAGCGATAAAGTCTCCTGCACTTGGAAGTGCCTGACGGATCCTGTGGAGCAGTCCGCGCAAGTTAGTACGGGCTTGGGCTTCCGTCGAATCTGGCCAGAACAGGAAAGCAATATGCTGACGAGATTGAGGCGCGTCAGGGTGCAGAATCAGATAGGCGATTAAGGATTGCAGGCGCGGCGAATCGAAATCGGTTAGAGGTTTATCGTCGTAGACAAGTCGGAAGCCACCAAGCAGTTGAATGTCAAGCATTACGAAACCGAGGCGCGCAGGATCTTAGAAGCGAGAAGTTGGGGTCGGTGGGGTGAATTTCCTGATAGTTTTCTGCCTATTTGTCAGTGTGGAACACCAATATGCGAAGCCCGCGCGGTCAAGATTATTTTAGGTGTACTACTGCTCCTCGTCGAGGAACCGAGGTGGGGAGGATGCGAGTGGATGCAGGCAACCGGAATCCTCAGTCACATACTTCTACCGGCTAGATTCTGATCGACTGGCTCCAAGACCGTCGTTGAAATGGTGTTCAGGATAGGCATTAACAACATGGGGGACCGGCTCCAGGCATAGCCCGATCAATTCATCTGGCGAAAAGCTCCATGACTTAAGGTAATGAAAACAAATGGAATGGTCCCACCTGTGCTATCCGATGGGGGGGATGATCTCCGCCGGTGGCGTTTGATCGTAGACTTCCTTGCTGATCTGGTAGGCTTGCTCTTCCAAATCCAAGGTCTCGGCACGGAGCTCGGCCGGGACCTGCCGGTCGAGGTGGGCGAACTCCAGATCCTCTTTGGCATCATCCGCACCTCTCCATCTGACTCGCATATTGCCCACGCCCGGCGCGTAATATTTGATCTGGAACAGCTTGGGTTCCGACAGACTGAACTCCCAGATCACTAAACGTCCTCATAGCAATCGACGGGGCCGCATAACTGCTGGATCATCCTAATCATCTGTCCGCGGCCCGTTTAGTTCACAACTGGCTTCCATCCTTGAGAGTAACTGGGCAGCTCTGGATTCGCCTTCATGACGATCCCTGCTCTTGCCCCCATGAGGTCTGTGATCCAGGCAGGGCCTCAACGAACTTTCCGAGATCCTATACTTCGGGGTACTTCCTCCTCCACCGAACTTCCTTTCGTTAAATGTGTCAGTTGCCGGTTATTCTAGGAATCAGATGATCGTTGATAAGGTAGGTGGGGATCCATTTGGATGGAATATGCCAGGTCCGAGGGCCTGCTCAATACCAGGAGTTGATCCACAGGGATGATTGCACGCCTAGTTTGATAGGCCCGGCTCATTTCACTGGATCCCGCGCCTACTCCTGAGTTGGGCTTCCTGATCGATCCGCCAAAACCCCCTTTTACCAATTATGATTAACTTTTTACAATCTAAATGATGATACAAACTCATCCTATTCAATGATAAAGAAGATGCAGGAAATCGATCAAATGCCTGCATGAGAGGATAAGAGGAACCATTGCAGCACAAATATTGTGTGCACTTCTCTTCCTATAAATATTTTTAATAGTTCCGTCCCGATAAAAAGTAAACCAGCTCATCATGTTTCTAGACCTATGCGTGCTCGAAAGAGTACATTCCACACAGCAACAAGCGCGAAGGATAGCTCGCGGCCAATTCGATCAAGGTCATTTCGGTAGGATGCCGTTGAAAGTACATGTGTCTACTCTCCATAAAAAGTCTCATCGAGTGAACCAGGTTGAGAGTAGATCCGGAAACAGCTAAGGAAATGGTTGTGGAGATTCGTTAATCACTAGGATAAACAATGGACTCGAACCCGCGCGTTAATCTTGTTGAACGCTTCTTCTCCGGTACAGGTACTACTTACGATCGAATAGCCACCTTATTTACAGGCGGGATTGACAAATTGTGGAAGCGCAGGATACTCGACCAGCTACCATCCCATCCCAAGCTTGTGGTTGATCTGGCCTCTGGCACTGGGATCGTCACCTTCGCTATCGCTCGCCGCTATCCCGACGCCAAGGTGATCGGCGTTGAACTACGCTCTGAATATATGGAAATTGCACGCGTGCGTGTCTTACGTGAGAAAATCGATAACGTCGAATTCATATTGAGCCGTGCGGAGGATGTCCAACTTCAATACCCAGCGGATGCCATCACCTCCTCGTACCTGGCAAAGTATGTCAACTGGGATCACTTGGCCAGAAACATGTACAAAATGCTTGAACCCGGAGGAACGGTCGTGATTCACGAATTTACGTATCCCGCCTCTCCTGTTATCCGTTGGGCATGGGAATTTTATCTGTTTCTGTTGCGCGTCATTGGCAGTCGCCTATTCCCGCAATGGCGTACGATTTTCCACGAACTGCCGGGACTAATCCGTCGCACAGCCTGGGTTGAAGATGCGCTCACTGCGCTGAAAACGGAAGGTTTTGTCGATATTCACTTCGAGAGTTTGACAGTTGGCGCGGCTGGCATAATCACAGCAAGGAAGGCCAGCGCAGCCTGAGCAGCAGGAGGCTCACCCCCAGTAAGATGACCCCCAAACTGATACTCTTCAATATGCGCTCATAAACCATTGCTCTTTGTTCATCGCTCTGGCTCTTTTCCACAGAACGTTTGATGGCCTTATATGGCCTGGAAGCCGTGATCTCCACGAGACTAAAAAGACCAGTCGCCAGGGCCATTGGTAGCAGAATCAGGGAGAAGCGATTGGTTTGCAGTACATAACCAGCAAACAACGGCAGCACGCCCCAGGAGAACGCAAACCAGCCATCGCTATGAAAGCGACCATTGAACCATTCCAGGTTATAAGCAAACAAGAAGAAGAACTCCAGCAGCCCTATCGGCCAGAGTAGTGGCGCGAAGTTGACTGCATAAAATATTCCCATCGCAGTAACTGGAATTAAACTAATGATCGCAAGTGCCCACAATTGCGCCGGTTGAAAATGTACTCCCCAGGGCTTGATCGCATGGCTACCCAGAGCATCGAGAGCGTGGGCAGCAATCCCTAACGCCAGAAAGTGGATTGCGATCAATCCGCCAGCTAGTCCCTTATCAAAATTATTGGCAAGCGCTGCGCCAATCACCGTGTACGCCAGCACCATCCCGGTGTATGGAAGAAACAACAGGCCAATGAAAACGCGAAATTTCAATGGACCAAATGAGGGAACAAACCACTCTTGGCGGCGATCCGCGCTCAATTTTGCCTCCTCCTTTTCAGCTTTCCACCGATTGCACCGCTGGCAGAGCCGCGAAGACTATTAAGGGCTTCGTTCGAAAGCATTGCCCATAATCACCACTTGGTCTGCGGCATCCGCCAACCGATTTCGCTGCTGACTCCTTTGTTATATCTCTTTTATTGGACAAAGGCATCAGATAACGATTCTGATTTCAAGGTTTCAAAAATTTCAAAGGACCCATGGATCAAGAATTCAGAAACTTGTTGTGGGCTAGGTGAGTGAATTTAAGTCATCTCCAAGAGATTGACTAGGCTATTGGTCTAGTCTATAATTACGATTGAGTCCTTTTCATTGGAAGGTGCCGGATGGTGAAGATCATTAATATCTATGAGGCCAAGACACATTTCTCCAAACTCATTGCACGTGTGATGAGCGGGGAGGAAGTGGTGATTGGGAAGGCGGGGAGGCCGATTGCGCGTCTGATCCCATATGAAAAGATACCCGCACGTCGAGAGCCTGGTAGCGGTATTAAGAGTATTGTCGTTTCTCCAGATTTTGACGCAGCGCTTCCAGATGAAATCCTCGAGGAATTCGAGAAGTGAGAGCATTGTTGGACACACACACGTTCCTGTGGTGGATCACAGACAGCCCCGAGCTCTCCCAAAGTGCACGTAATGCCATCGGAGACTCAACGAACGAACTTTATTTGAGTGCAGCAAGCGGATGGGAGATTGCGATAAAAACCAAGCTAGGCAGATTAGGGATTGCGGGTGACCCGGAAAAGCTGATCCCGGAACAGATGGCCCTCAATGCCATTGATGGGCTGCCAGTCCAGATGAGCCATGCGTTACACGTCTTTCAGCTTCCGGACCTACATCGAGATCCATTCGATCGAATCCTGATCGCTCAATGCCAGGTAGAAGAGATCCCCATCATCACCAGAGATCCAGCGATCTCACAATACGACGTGGAGATCATTTGGTGAGGGGGACCTCGTTATGACTGGCCTAATTATTTACCCCCTAGGCGTTAATGCAACTAAATGTAAGTTATGTTTGATTAACAGGGGTAAATAGGGGTCGGGGAGCGGGAACCAGGGATTAGGAGCCTGAGATCAGGTATCAGTGGCTGGTAACCAATGACCGGCTAACCGTTACAAATTACCTGACCAAGTACACGGCTTCTTTACTCTTGATCTGCGGATCGCATTTTTCACATCGCCAATTCGCTCTTCTTCGATCCACAATAAAAAAGATGAGTCTTAGACTATGGAAGAATCTGACTGTTCGATGTGATTCTGACGGCGCTGGCTTACGATTTTCATCGTGCGACAAAACCGTATCTTACGCAGCAAAAAATGGAGACACCGCAATGCCTGCTTGAGATGCAGCCGATTTCGGCATGACCTTCACCATTATCCAAAACGTCACACCCCTAAAGTAATCACCAGCAATCATATAGCTAAACATAGAACACATGTTCGATTAATTATCCATCCTCAGCTCGACGTTTACTCAGGTACCGAATGAGGCTTGATGAATGTCTCCTCGATTCGCGCTATCCCCAAGGCATCGTGCCACCACCCCTGAACCCACGGCTTCACCAGAGAGACGTAATCCCCCATGCCATAGCTCAGCGGGATAACCAAGACCTCTTCATCCACAAGGAGCCGGTCCACCCGTCGATAGATTTCTAAGCGCTTCAAGCGATCCTGGGATCGCAGAGCTTCGTCAAGTAGTTCGTTGACGGATGACATTCCAGCCCATCCGGTTGTGGAGAGAAAATCGTTGATGTTGCTTGTGCGTAGAAAGTTATCCGGATCTGGATAATCTGCATGCCATTGGGCGGCATAAACGTGAGTCGTTAAGGGGTCGAGATCTTGGTCTGTGTCAACCAGCTCCAGGACTTCGGTGTCAATCCCAAGGCTTTCTTGCCAAAGTCGCAGCAGCCCTCGGAATGGATCTAGCCAGTAGGCTGCAAAAGATAGCTTTGGAAGACCCTTACCATCATGGAATCCCGCTCTCCTTAGGTTCTCGGTGGCTTTCGACAGATTGTATTGGAATCCAATTTCCGGCGAATGCCCCGGCATTCCTATTGGAATGATTCCACCCCGGAGCCCTTGTGCACCCCCACTATTTTCAGGCTTGGCGAAGAGTAACCCGCGCTGCACGGAGTGCGCCAAGGCTCTTCGGACGCGAATATCATCCAGGGGAGGTAGTAGCGGATTAAGCACCAGAAAGCGAGTGCTGTAGTTTACTAGCGGGCGTTGTATTTCATCAGACACAACGCCTTCGGCCAGGTCTCCCGCGGGGATTAGCCGTATGGCATCCGCTTTGCCTTGAGCGTATGTGCGCATGGAGCTAATGTGATTGTCGACTCGCTGCCACACCTGCCGCACCACATTTCCTGTGAAATCGCCGAAATATTTGCGATTGCGAACAAACTCTATACGATCAGAATCTGATTTTGTGACCAGGAAGGGTCCATTGGATACGATGTGCTCAGGATCCGACCAGGCGTCTCCATATTTCTTGACCCTATGCCGGGGGACTGGAAACGTTATGGAGTGCGCTACCAAGAAAACAAAGAATGGCACCGGCACAGAAAGCCGCACCTCGAGGGTGAACTCGTCTAATACCCGCACTCCTACACTTTCTGGATCCGAGGTAGTGCCTTCTCGATACTCGCGAGCGCCATCGATTACATCGAGTATCGGGGCTGCAGTTCCTTGCGTCTCAGGAGCGAGATTTCGTACCCAGGAGAACCTGAAATCGTCGGCTGTCACCCGTTTTCCATCGCTCCAGAAGACATCATCCCTGATATGGAAGACATAGCGCAAACCTCCTTCCAGCACCTCCCATGATCTGGCTACATAAGGAACGACATTCATCGCCGCGTCCAATTGGGTCAAGCCAGCAAAACTGGTATGAGCCACTTGGGCATCATATAGATCGACTGCTTTCCCAGGATCAAGTTCGTAGTTGAAAAGCTCGTCAAAAACGAGCATGTGGAAAACGATGGCATCTCGACGGTCGGTCTCCTCAGGCGTCGGCCCGCCCCCGTCAGCGGTCCGAAGTTGTTGTCGGAGATCGAAGGCGGCCTCGTGAGCTTTATGAGCCGCATCGAAGTCAAAGTCTTTTAAATGCACCAGGCTGATCTTCAGCCAAGTTTTTGCTTCCCCCTCAACATCGCCTGTCTCTGAATGCAGTTTCAGCGCACGCGCGTAGTAAGCCAGCGCCTCTGCTTGCGCGTCTTCAAGTCGGGCTTTGTCGCCGGATTGAATCAAATACTTGATTGCTTTGTCGTTGACCTCCGCCGCTTCAAAATGATGGGCAAGCAGTCCGAAGAACTCCTCCCGGCGGTCGGCGAACAATCTTTCAATCGCCTCGCCAACTTTAAGGTGGAAGGCTTTGCGCCGCTCGAGGAGCAGTGAGTGATAGGCCGCCTCGTGCGTGAGCGCGTGTTTGAAGGTGTATTCCAGTTCCGGCCAGCGTGCTTTCTCGCGCACAAGATCGACACGCTGCAGCCGGGAGAGATGTGCCTCCAACTGCAGTTCCGCCTCCGCGATTGCGTCCAAGAGGCGGTAGAGAAAGTTCTTTCCGATTACGGAGGCCAACTGCAGGGTGTCGCGCACATCTTCCTCCAGCCGATCGATGCGTGCGAGAAGCACGCCCTGCAGCGTGTCGGGAATAATGACGTCCTGGATTGCTTCGGTCACATGCCAGGTATCATCCTGCAAGCGAATGGCCTCATTGTCGATCAAATGACGGATAATCTCCTCGGGATAGAAGGGGTTGCCTTCCGCGCGCCTCAAAATCAGTTCATGGAATGCAGTGGGAAATTCGGCCACCTCCAAAAGCTGCTCCACTAAATCATCGGACTCCTCTGCTGTCAGGCGAGTGAGAGAAATTTCCTTGAAGCGATGACCATAGTCGGTCTCGGCTTTCAGCTTTGTCCCCCAGGAGGCATGATCGCGTTCGACCCGTGTGACCAGCAGAAGCATCAACGGCGCACGATCCGTAATCGCAAAAAGTCGCTCCAATGCAGCGAGGCTGGAAGGATCGGCCCAATGCAAATCCTCAAACACTAGCACTGTGGGCGTATCTGCGGCAGCGCGGGCGAAATAATCCCCGAGGGTAATGATCATCTGCCGTTTCAGTGTTTCGCCGTCGAGGACCTGGATTTTATGTTCATCCTCCACGTCTTGTTTCACCCCGAGTAAGTGTGCGAGGTAGGGAAAAACTTCGGCGGTTTCATCAGCAAACAACTCGTTTACGCGCTTGCGCAGAGCAGCCTTGATCCGTGCCTCCGGTTCGCCTTCGGAGAGACCCAAATCCGCAAGCAGGAGCTGGGTGATTGCCCAACAAGAAAGCCCTGCACCGTAGGAGAGTGACCTGCCTTCAAGCCAACGTAGTTTTCCCCCTGCTCTGGTCCTGATCTCCTCCAGCAGGCGGCTTTTCCCGATCCCCGCTTCCCCTGTGACGACGAGGATCTGGCCGTGCCCGTCAAGAAGAGCATTTAGGGAGCCTTCAAATATCTGCAATTCATCGTTTCGGCCGACAAACGCCGAGGAAATGCCCTCGCCTTGCGCCCCGGTGTGGCGCGCAGCACTTCAAAGACGGGAAGCGGATCGCTTTTGCCTTTAACTTCGATCAAGCCCAGGTCCTGCAGCTCGAATTCGGTCTCGGCCAGGCGCGCGGTGGTCTCCGAAAGCAAAATTCTGCCCGGACGGGCCGCGGATTGCAGGCGTGCAGCGAGGTTCACCGCATCTCCAAATGCGAGGTACTCGAGATGCATATCGCTGCCGATGTCGCCAAGCACAACCGTGCCGGTGTTGACCCCGATGCGCATCTGAAAGGTCTCGACAAGCCCTTTTAACTCACGTTCGTACTCGCGCATGGCGGCCTGAATCGCCAAGGCGGCGTGGATCGCGCGCACGGGATCATCCTCGTGGGTAAGCGGTGCACCGAAGAAGGCCAATACCCCATCGCCCAGCAGTTGCGCGATGGTGCCTTCGTAGCGGTAAATGGCGTCGCCGATGCGCGCCGGAAACAACCTCCTTCCATTCCTCCGGGTCCAATCCTTCTGCCATCGCAGTGGATCCGACAATATCGGCGAAGAGGATGGTGACCGGCTTACGCTGCCCCTGAATTTCATCGCGCGCCTCACGCACCCGGCTTTGTAATTTCTCGGGAACGGCCTCGCGCAAGGTCTCGAGCCGGATTTCATCGAGCGAATGCAATTCGGCTTCCAAGTTGGTCCCGCATTTCATGCAGAATTTCGCTTCAGGGGCGTTCAGTGTGCCGCAATTGGCGCATTGATGCAAAAGCGGCTGCCCGCATTGCTGGCAAAATTGAGCTTCAATTGGGTTATCAAAATTGCAATGGGAGCAAGTTTGCATGGCAATTCCGTTGGTGGCTGCTTAATACTACATCATCGAGCGAAAGTTTGGATATTTTCAAATCGGGGGGTTCCCTAAGCATGTCATCCTGCGCAGAAACCCTTCAGCAACTGAAGGGCAGGATCATCGTTTTCCACTAGGACAGCATTTCACCTGCGGACAACGAGATCATTTTCTCAAGAGGACATGGGGTTTAAGGAGGTGCATTGCACTTCCAAAGTGCGTTGCACCTTATGATCTCTGCCGGGGTCGCGCATAAGCCCATCGATCCATGGGGCTCTCACAAAAGGGTATATCGGAATCTAACATTGTGACTTCTTAAAGATGCCTGGCAATTTTCAGGGTGTACAGGCAACCGGCCGGTTGCCCATGCGATTGAAGTATGGACGAACCGAAATGTATTTGATTACTTTTTAGGCCGCCCCTACAAGGAATTTATGTGGGTGGGAAGACCATTCATTTCATCAAATCCCACTCGTAAGGGCGACTGGCCAGTCGCCCTAAACGTGTGAGCTGACTTCAAGATTCAAGAATATCATTTTCCGAATGTCAGGAGACCACCTTTTTGGAAACGAGATCCTTCGGCAAAATATATCGCCCCAGGATGACATTGGTTGGAACCCTCGCTAAATGACATTCTGAACACCGTAGGGGTGAAGAATCTCGTTTTCCACCAGTCAGACCTGTTAACCTGCGGCAAACGAGATTCTTCGTCAACCACTCTGCGCATTGCATCCTCAGAATGACATGGCCATCCTGGAAACCTTGGCATCGCAAGCACGCAATTTATGCATCGCCCTAATCAAGAAGAGTACAATCATCAGGTTATTAACGGCCAAAAATGATCCGTTAATGTTTGAACCAAGCAATCTAACCCCGAGGATCCATGTCACCCACCACGCTCTACCTCACGCTTAGCTTCCTGGCCGACTTCATCTTTACGATGATTTTCACCGTCAGCCAAATTTATTACGTCATCAACGTGGGGATGAGTCCGCTGCAATTGGTGCTGGCCGGAACGATCTTAGAAACTTCGATCTTCCTCTTTGAGGTCCCTACGGGTGTTATCGCCGATCTAAAAAGCCGGCGCCTTTCGATCATCATCGGCTACTTCATTATGGGTTTCGGATTTCTAATGGAAGGCGCGCTGCCCTTCTTCTGGAGTGTGGCTTTGGCGCAAGTGCTTTGGGGGCTGGGATACACCTTCACCAGCGGTGCCACAGAAGCCTGGATTGCGGATGAAATTGGCAGCAGCAATGCAGGCGATACGTACCTCCGATCCTCACAATGGGGAAATGCCGGTGCGCTGGTAGCGATCCCGCTCGCTGTGCTGCTGGGGAATATACAAGTCAATCTTCCCATCCTGATCGGCGGGGCGGCGTTGATCGGCCTTGGCGCGTTGCTCGTGCTCTCGATGAAGGAGACCGGGTTTACGCCTGCTCCGGCCGGGAATCGCTCCACCTGGAAACAAATGGCCAACACCATCGCCCAAGCGCGTGATCTCGTGCGCCGCCAGCCTGTCCTGCTTGGGCTTTTGGGAATCGCCTTTTTCTCAGGACTCTATAGCGAGGGCCTCGACCGTCTCTGGACCCCGCATCTGATCGAGAACTTCGAATTTCCATTGGCAGGGACTTTGACAATCGTGACCTGGTTCGGGGTTATCCGCGCCGTGGGGTTGCTGCTGAGCATTCTGGGAACATGGATAGTTCGTCAGCGTGTGGACCTCCAGCTGGCGCACAGGATCGGGAACTTATCGCGTTTCGCCAGCCTGGGTATCATCCTCGGCCTCTTGAGTTTTGGGCTGACGACCGTATTCTGGCTGGCACTGATTTTCTATTGGCTGATCACGATGTTGCGCAGCATCCGCGCTCCGCTGCATACAACCTGGGTGAATCTCAATGTCGATGATCCACAGGTGCGGGCGACGCTGCTTTCGGTTAACAGCCAAACCGATGCAATTGGCCAGATTGCCGGCGGCCCGGTCATCGGCCTGGTCGGCAATGTTTCGATCCGTGCAGCCCTGGCGGCTTCCGCCCTGCTGCTCACCCCGGTCATCGCGCTCTACACGCGCGCCTTACGAGGCGAACATGGGCGAGGCGAGGGTTCCCATTAATGTCATCCTGATCCCAATTCATTAAGTATTGGAAACCTGACCTACGATCGCGAGAAATACATCTGGTCTATCCGAGTTGGGCCTTTCTTGATGGGAGTGAAGACCCACCGCCAGGTTTTTAGGTGCAACGCACTTTTTATGTGTACTTCATGCATAAATGCCTTGCTTGGGTTCCAAACCTTCGGTGGGCTAAGAAACGAGTGTAACCACTAGTAAGACATCTACCTCAAGACCGATCCCCTTTAATGTCATCCTGAGCGAAGCGAAGGATCTCGTTGTTGGGATGCGAAGTGAGGTGCTTTTGCGAAAAGAGATTTTTCGTCAACCATGCTGCTCATGGTTTCCTCAGAATGACATTTTGTACGCAGAACTACGCTGCGAGTTCCCTGGAAAGCGCCGAACGTGCGGCGAAGTAGCCGCACATGCCATGCACCCCACCCCCCGGCGGCGTGGCTGAAGAGCAAAGGTAGAGGCCTTTGCCGGGGATGCGGTAAGGGTTGATCCTCGGCGCCGGTCGTGTGAAGTGTTGGCGCAGGTCTTGAACGCCTCCGTTGATGTCGCCGCCGGCGTAGTTGGGATTATAAATTTCCAATTCGCTGGCATTCATGGTGGCTCGCGCCAAAATTACCTCCCGAAAACCGGGTGCAAAACGTTCCACCTGATTTTCGATGCGTGTAGTCATATCTTCGGTTGAGCCATTGGGGACGTGACAGTAGGCCCAGGCGGTGTGTTTGCCCTCGGGAGCACGCGAAGGGTCAAAAAGGCTTTGCTGGGCGAGCAAAACAAACGGCCGATCGGGATGCTCGCCGTCCCACACCGCGCCTTCCGCGGCCACGATCTCTTCCATGTGCCCGCCAATATGCACAGTACCTGCCTGAAGACATTCCGACGCGGCCCACGGAATAGGTTCGTCGAGAGCCCAGTCGATCTTGAAAACACCTGGCCCATAGCGATAACGTTGCAGCCGGCGCCGATAAGATCTGGGGATTCTGGATCCCAGGATTGGCAGAAGCTGTTTGGGTGTTAAATCAAAGAGCACTGCGCGCGCAGGCGGCAGGTCCTCCAAAGAATCAATTTGCTTATTGGTCTCGATACTCCCGCCGAGGGAAATGAAGTGATCCGCCAGCGCGTCGGCGATGGCCTGCGAACCACCGCGTGCCATCGGCCAACCGACGGCGTGGGCCAACATCCCCAACATCAGGCTGAACGCAGCCGTGGGTGGACGATCCAGGCGCATCATCGAATGCGCAGCCATCCCGGCAAGCAGCGCCTGGGCGCGCTCACCGGAAAATTTTCCCCTAATCAATCCTTGTGCGGAGCGTAGTGCCTGCAAACCAAAACGAGACAGGATGATGGGATGGCGCGGGATGCGTAGCGGGCCGAGGATTTCAGAGATCAAATTCTCCCAATCGCCGACCAGAGGCCCCATAAGGCGTACGTAAGCGCGTGAATCATCACCCAATCGCCGTGCCGTAGCCTCAATCGAACCGGCGAGCACCACCGCGGAGCCGTCGTCAAGTGGGTGTGCCAAAGCGGCCGGTGGCTGAATCCACTCGACGCCAAGTTTTTCAAAGGGGATCGTGCGGAAAAAGGGGGAGGCTAATGCGAGCGGATGGATTGCTGAACAAACGTCGTGGGTGAAGCCCGGCAGCGTGAGCTGCGCGGAGCGCGTGCCTCCGCCTACAGTTTCTCTTGCTTCGTATAGCTTAACGGCATGCCCCTGGCGGGCGAGATGGATCGCCGCGGCGAGACCATTTGGTCCTGACCCAACGACGATGGCGTCATAGCGATTGGTAATGGCCATCTGCCTAAAGTGTACTTTCAAATGAACTCATCAAAAGGGCAGCGATGAGTGGATAAGTATGTTTGCTAACGGCTTTTCTTTGTTGGAAAAAGGCATTTCTCAAAAGATATTGCTCCCTTATGAAGTGCCTTCTTCCTCTTTCGGCTGGCGGCGCTGAACAACCTTGCGCTGCAGCATGCCGATAAGGACTGTTTGAGGAGGGGTTGAAAATCGGCCAATCTGCCTTAAACTTATGCCTGCAGATCGGCGATCGTCATCGCCAAGCAGCACTGTACAGCAACCTGGCTGATTCCTACCACGCGCTGGGGCGAAAAGACGAGTCGATGGCGCAATCGAAAGAATCAGCCGCAAATTATGCTGAAATGGGGGTTGATTTGAACCAGTGATCTGGAAATTGACGGAATTGTAGTCTGAAATTCGATTTCACATGCCCAGCAGCACAGTTTGGGACACCGCCACTCCGCCCCATCTCCAAACTTTGATCCAGGCCCAATGTATTGCGTTACAGTCGCCTGAGGGCCGCCTGGGCCTATTTCCGACACGTGACGCTCGCAAGTTGCATCCAGCAGAGAACAAAATCAGCGGAATCTCCGTAAATCGCGAGAATATGCCGATCAGATCCCAGACAAAGCGGATTGCGCATAGCCTCGATTTTATTAAAATCATAGAAGTTTCAAGATTATTCAAATATATGGCTATGCGCATTATTTCTCTCGGCTGATTAACCGGGCCCACCTCCACCGCACCCACTTGTTCGATTCTGCCTAGCCTCCTCTGAGCACGATCTGCATTTGCCGCACACGACTAGATGCACATCTTGGCCGCATCGCACCTCGATTTGCTTCGAGTGCCTGCGATCCAGGCCCAGATCGCAGTGTTTCCCCCTCTAACTTGACAGATAAGAAGAGATATGACATCATTAAATCAGGAGATAAGGAGATATGAAGACTAATACAATTACAGGTCCATATGGATAAATTAAGACGAGTCCGCGTTATTCAGCGCACCTACTACCTGATCACCGTTCTTTTCTGGTTTTCTCTCGCCCTACCCTTACCTTTAATGGTGCTCCTCATCCAGGCGCGTGGCATGAGCTTATTCCAGATTGGCGCGCTGATGGGGGCCTATTCACTTACGATCGTTCTCCTGGAATTACCCACAGGTGGTCTTGCCGATGCGATTGGGAGAAAAAAAGTGGGATTAGTGTCCTACTTCTTCATGCTGCTCGCCGGAGTGGTGCTTGTTTTTTCCTTTTCCTTCCCGGCCTTTCTGCTTGGCTTCATCCTCAGTGGCATAGGCAGGGCGCTCACTTCGGGCACTCTCGATGCCTGGTTCGTCGATGCGCTTCAAGAGGCGGACCCCGCTATCGACCTGCAGCCCTCGCTTGCCCAGGCAGGCACCTTCACCTTTCTCGCCCTGGGAATCGGCACGATCCTGGGTTCGCTGATCCCGCGCTTTTTTTCCAACCTTCCCCCCGATGGCAGCGCTCTTATCACGCCGCTGGTCATGCCGCTGATTCTTTCATTTATCCCCCTAATAGCCTTGATCCTGACGGTGCAGTTTCTGGTACATGAAGTGCGTCCCACCACCGCTCCTGCGAGCTGGAAAGCAGGCTTTATCCAGGTTCCCAGGATCATCCGTGAATCAATCGACCTGAGCCGGGGAAACACGATCCTGCTTCTCCTCATCGGCTCAACGCTCGTTGGTGGGCTTGTTTTATCGGGTTTGGAGACCTTTTGGCAGCCCCATTTCGCAGATCTGCTCGGGGGAAGCGAGGGCAATAGCTTCGTTTTCGGCGTCATTATGGGGGGTAACTTTATCGTTGGCATGCTGGGTAATCTGATGGCGACCTGGCTGAGCAAGCTCTTTAAGCGCCGTTATGGCTTGCTCAGCGCCGCGATCCAGGCCCTGCGCGGGATTTTTCTACTCCTGCTCGCAATCCAAGCCTCCACCATTCCTGCAATACTCTTTTTCTGGCTGACCTACTTAAATATGGGCATTCTTGCCTCCCCAGTCAATACGCTGATGAACAATGAAATCCCTGCGGATCGGCGATCTTCGATGCTATCCATCATCTCGCTGACTGCCTATGTCGGTTCTTTCGTTGGCAGCGTTGGTCTGGGATTTATCGCCGAACAAACCTCCATCGGATTGGCATGGGCCATCAGCGGAGTCGTTTTATCCCTATCCGCATTCTTATTCCTCCGAGTCGATAAACTGCTAACGCAAAGGACATCAGTCCATGAATATGAAGGCACTCTTCTCGAAACCACTTAATAAGCAAACGCTGGCCGACAAGCTCTTCGCCGAGATCCAGGGGTTAATTCTCGACGGCACGCTTGAGAGTGGTGCGGCGCTGCCGAGCGAACAAGAACTTGCCGAACAATACGGGGTCAGCCGCGCCGTCGTGCGCGATGGCACTCGAATGTTGATGGCCGTCGGTCTGGTTGAAATTCAGCATGGCAAAGGCGTGTTTGTCACACCGGTACAGAATGCGGCCTTTGGCCAAGCGCTCCTTTTGGCACTCAAACGCAGTGCAGCAACAGTTTGGGATGTCGAACACTTCGAGATGATCCTTTTTCCGGAGGTGGTTGCCCTGGCGGCTAGTGAAGCCACGGAAGAGGAGATTGAAGCGATTCGGGCGGCAATGAAGGCCTACTTGGAGACGTACAATACCATGCTCACGCTTTCACAAGAAAAGATCGACCTTCAATCTGCCGACCAAGATCAATTAAGGGACGCGCTGCTCAGCAAGTACCAAGCCTTTATCGAAGGTATTTTTCGCGCGACGCATAACATGCTGCTGATGCAGCTCGCCCCTGCTCTCTTGATGCTGCGCAATCTACGCGACTGGCAATCGGAAGCGGGCGCTTCCTTCTCCCCGCAGGAGTCGGAGGCAGCCTATTTTGAGTCGTTGCTCGAAGCGATAGAATCTCGAGATCCCGATCATGCGCGCAAGATGCTGCGCGGCATGATGGTACTGCCGGATGAAGCGATCCGCGCGATGAAAAACACGCCGGTCGGCGAAGTGCCTACCATTTCCAATTAAACCGCGGTGCGCCTACTTCAGAATCGTCGGGAAACCGAGCCCACACCTGAAGTAGGGCAGGTTTCCATACCTGCCCGTCGATTACGAATTAACCCTCCGCGACAGGTAACCGATCATTGGTTAACAAAAGGTGCAATGCACCTTCACGATCTTAAGCAGAGCGAAGTCATTCAGTTTTCTCGAGCAAATGGCATTAATCTTGCACACCCAACCAGCAGCAACCGGATGACGTGCACTCACTTCTTGGGTGCGGGATAGGATCTTGCCAATTTTCGGCACGGCGAAAACACGAATGCTCGATAGTAACTTTCAGATGACATCACGTATTAAGATCTGGCGCGCGATGGCTTATGCTTTCGCCTTGCTGCTGCTCACCGTGCTAACGCGATCGGCCTTTGCCCAATCCCCAGACACTTTACAGGATTTGAACAGATCTTCCATCGTGCTTGCCCAAAACCAGGAAGACGGTCTACTGATCCCCGATTACCCGGGCACAATCGTCGATGATTTATCGGAAGATTTTTCGCGCGAGGGCCCCGCGCGCTATTGGCATGAGGCGATCACGGGTTATGAGGATCATTCGTGGTGGACTCAAAATAATGATACCGGCGTCGAAAACAAGGCGCGTTGGGCGCTTGATGTCGAGCAGCCTGGTGAATACCAGGTTGTGGTGTATATCCCCGCCCAGCACGCGACGACACGTCAGGCGCAGTATACGCTCTACCATGTCGGCAAGGCGAGCATAATCGTGATCGATCAGGAGAGTAATCGTAATGCGTGGGTTGTATTGGGAGACTTTGATTTCGACGGGATGGGTGATGAATATCTTGAACTGACCGATGAAACCGGGGAAGCCGACTCGGCATTTGAGATTGCGGTTGATGCCGTTGGCTATTCATCCGCTGACCTGAGCCTGGAAAAAAGAGTAAGCAATGCGCTATGGGAGAAGGTTAAAACGTGGCTCGACGATCAAACCGAGGCATTGCGGCCGCAATTTGAAGAATGGTTGGCGAGACAAAGAGGGAAGATTCTCAGACAGGTTGGCAATTCGCTAATAACCTTCATCGATCAGCAGTGCACTGGCTTGGGCGCGGCAATGGTCTTGCCAATTGTGGCATTCATTTCTTGGAGAAAACGAAGGCCAAATAATTAGATCCATCACTATACGCGAATTGGAAATAATTGTCCCTCAGAAACTTGGGGGATTTTAATTTTAACGCAACCAGGATCGCACATTTTGGCTAAATAGATTCCCCCCGCCCGAGGGCGCATGGACTGCGCCCCTCCGCAATATCTGAAGTTTGCTAAGAGGGGATGGTGAGTATTATCTTCGAAAACGCGAAATCGGCAGTTCAAAATAGGTGCAACGCACTTTAAAAGTGCAATGCACCTATCGTCTTCTTGTTTTCAGCCAGCAGATCTTTCGGCTCGTGTGCGCTCCTCTGGAGTGCCGAAGCTCTGACTCCTGCCGGTGCTCCACACAGGTTGCATAACGCAATTG
>JADFRQ010000053.1 GCA_022561215.1 Chloroflexota bacterium
CTTTCACACCGCTTCCAGCGACGGATACGCCGACGCCCCCAAATACCGCTCCACCGCCGACTTTCACACCGCTACCAGCGACGGATACCCCGACGCCCACAAATACCGCCCCACCCCCGACTTTCACACCTTTGCCGCCGACGGATACGCCCACGCCATCTCCAACATCCGAGCCGAGCGCCGCCCTGCTGGTAGATGCCGTATCTTCCGGAACCACAGCAACATCCGCTATCGTCATTTCCCACACCACTTCCGGTTCGGAGCGCCTGATGCTGGTTGGTGTCTCCATCAATAACGACAATTTTGAGATCGTTACCTCCATCAATTACGGCGGAGTGCCCCTCAACTTCGTCGCCTCGGAATCGCAGTCCGACGATGCCAGGATTGAAATCTGGAAATTGGATAACCCACCGCTTGGGACACGCGACGTGGTGATCTACTTCAGTGCCGATTTGAAGCGCTACGCCGTTGCCGGGGTGATCACTTTCACCGGCGCCGATCAGATCGATCCTCTGGGGACGTTCGTGGGAGATAATGCCACGACCAATTCCGCGAGTATAAGCGTTCCATCGGACGAGGGAGAACTGGTCCTGGGCCTCTTCTCATGCGAGACCTGCGACTCCGTGAGCTTCTCGCTACCAGGAGTTGAACGATGGAATCTCGCGGCGGGTGGTGGTAATGAAATTGGTGCCGGAGTGATCTACAAAGGAACAGCCACTCAGGTTTACCTCAGCGCAACGCTGGGAGCGCGTGACCATTGGGCCTTCGGCGGCATTTCCATTCGACCGGCATCTTCGGGTTCACCAGCGCCGACGAATACGCCAACGCCGACAAGCACGCTGCCGACGGAGACACCCACGCCAACCCCCACGATACCGCCGACGATGACGCCCACATCGAGCCCTCCCACCCCAACCGGGGAAATCGTGTACGAGGAAACGCGATCGGGCGGCTCAACCTCCTCCATTTTTGTAACCACTTCCGGCAGCCTCAGCGCTTTCGGAGATCATCTTTACCTCGCCGCCATAACGACCAAATCCGGAAAGGGTCAGGTCACCAATGTTTCGGGGCTCGGGCTTTCCTGGTCCCTCGTCAAGGCCCAGTGTGCCGGACGGAATCAGACAAAAACTGAAATCTGGATGGCACTCGGTAGTCCATCATTTGACGGCCCCGTCACGGCAACACTTTCTCAAGCGCCGAGCAATGCCATAATCACGGTCTCACGCTACTCGGGTGTCGACCGCACCAACCCCATCGGCAGTATCGTTTCAGGGAATACGAATGGCATCGATGGTGCATGTTCTGGGGGATCCGATCAGGCCAGCTACTCCATTACGCTTCCAGTCTCATCCAACGGCGCCGTGGCCTTCGCTGCTGTTGCTCATCGGCACAAAGCGCACAACCCTGGAACAGGCTTCACCGAGCGCATTGAAGTGCATCAAGGATCCAGCGGCTCCGCGGCAGGTCTTTCCATTGTCGAGCAGAGCGTCAATCCAGCATTCGTCGCGATCGAGGGTTCCTTCAGTGGCACAGTAGATTGGGCCATCATCGCCCTTGAAATTCGGCCTGCTCCCTAATTGCTGCAATCCGATCGCCGATTGAGATTGGCGAAACGCAATGTTCTTTATTGCGCCCATTCCTCACACATCCTTTCCCGCCGCTTGAGATCGGCGCTTTTCCGATCTCACACGCAATGCAAAATGCATTGCGCCTGCTCCCTTGCTCACTTTTCGCTGATTGCTGAAAGCTGACCGCTGGTCGCTCCCAAGCTCCCATACATCTTTTGGAGCACAGAGAGGAGGGAACTACGCGGAATTATGTTTGGTCTTCAATCCCATAAGATACTAGATCATAATGAACGACAGGCGCTTGTTTGTCAGATCGACAGCTTATGAAGTCCTGCTCTCCGGAAACCCCGGATTTCAGCACAATTCTATGGATCAACCCATCCTGAGTCCCTGTGAAGCGAACTGTCGAGGTTTCTGTTGCTATAGCTGTGTTGTCTAACACTTGGAATGCATCCAAATCCATGCGTCCGGTGCGCTGACGCAACAACGCCTCCGCAGCCTGTACAACGGGATCATGACAGGCACGCCCGCGGAAGTTCTGCAGCCTGAGTTCTCCTCGATCACCCGCCTCGAGCAGCGCAGGCGCATCACTCGGCATAACACGACCGTAGTAAATCCCGTGTGGAAACATCAATACATTGGCCGCAAAGCGATGGCCACCCACATGGGAACCTTGCCAGATGGGTACGGAGGCCAGTTCCTTAAGCGCTTCGTATGCAGGCAGGCCATATTTGGCACAACATGGATCACGATTGCCATTGGTGCACACAACATAAAAGGGCCTGTGGCCGATTGTGTAGGCATGCCTCGGATTGCTGTCAAGGATCATGGGGATATCCAATGCCAGCACATCCTCATAACGCTTCAATTTGAAGGAATAATAAAATGGATCCAACTCGCGCCCAATGACAATATCCAACATCGCGCCATCATCCTTCTGGGAATTTGGTTTGACCAACAGCAAACGAGAGTAGGGGATGGATTCAAGTTGTGCGCTGAAAAAGCTCTTCACCGAGGAGGGAATATTGCTCCCCTCAAATGCCTTCGCACTCATGGCACCTCGGTAGGAGAGCAGGAACCAGATCTCGACCCTCGCCGCGGAACCAATCAGGGGCTCCTGCCTCTGCAGGGAGAGATGAGAACAGCTGCTACGCGGACTGACTTCTGAAGACATCCGTTTCTTCAATGCAGGCAAATCCTTTGGCGCCGATGGCAAATCTAAAACCCTAGTTTATCAGAGAGATCGAGGTGAAATTGGAATCGAAGCTCGAGTGAAAGTTTGACACGTTTCCCTGAGCTGGGTTTCGCCAGGTCAGAGATTGAGCCTTCTGCACCTCCGCACCCTGCCGCCCAGATTAATCGTCCGCATCCCCGGACAGGTATAGAAACCTGTCCTACGCGGCTCTTATCGACTCCTCTTCCCCCTTTTTTGCACGCTTGCCTCCCCTGGACCTCTGCTCCCACGCACCCCAGCACAAATGCCCCCCTGCTCATAAACGCAGGAGAGTGTGGCGACCTTCGGTTGCATGCACATTCTCCAAGCTGAAGGGCGAACGCCCTTTAGCCGTTATCGCGGATGCCCGATAGCCGCCGCATCCCCTGCCCCTTTGTTCTCCAATCCTCTTTTGACACATGTGTAGGTGTAGATGTATAATATCCTTCGAGGTTAAACATGGCCAAGCGTCTTTACCGTGCACAGATCTTACTTGAACCAGCCCAGCATCGTGCCTTAAAAGATATCGCCCAGCGGGAGGACCGCAGCATCTCCGAGGTGGCGCGCAGGGCGATACGTTTGGGGTTGAAAGCGATCGCACAGGACCAACAAGCGCAGGCGATTGCTCTAGACAACCTGCGTGAACTGCGCACGGTCATTCGTGAGCGATCTGGAGTTTACGGTGGCGATCTCATACGCGAAATCCGCGAAGAGCGTGTGCGACAGATTGGGCTGTTCGACGAGGAATCCGAATGAGCGGGGTTGTCATCGATGCGAACTTGGCTATTGCTTTGATGATCCCTCTTCCCTATTCCGAGAGTGCTACTGCAAGAATTCAGGCCTGGCAGCAGGCAGGGATTCCTATCCTTGTGCCTGGATTATGGGGATACGAGGTGGTTTCCGCGTTACGTAAAGCGGCGGCGGGTGAATGGATTACGCTGCAGGAGGCGGAAAATGCCCTCAATGAACTTTGGGCGCTGGGCTTTGAGCAAGTGCCGGCGACTCTCGAATTGCATCGTTCGAGCCTTAAATGGGCGGACCGTATCGGACAGAAGGTGGCCTACGACAGTGCCTATCTGGCTTTAGCAGAGACGCATGAGCTCGAATTTTGGACCGCCGATCGCCCATTAGCCGAGAGCGCCAAAGCAGCTGGCGCCAAATGGGTGCACTATCTAGGGGATGAGGAATTGTGAATGAGTTCAATCTCACAGGAGATCATATACGTTTAGTATACAAATGGCGACAAAGCGTATACATTCACGGCCTTTCAGCTAAGCCCATTCTATACAAGACCACTTTTCTGACGGCTTCTTGCTAATGGCTGGCAGTTTCCCCTTGCTCCATTGTGAACGAAGTTCACACGCTCCCCTGCTCTTTCTGTTTGTCATTCTGAAAGCCAAAAACACCATTGTAGTTTAAGCGTGTCTTTGGCCAGAATCGTCGTTTTCCGTACGGCCAATACCCACAACGGAAATTTTTTGCTGACCGCTGATCGTTTCCTTGCTCCCGAGTCCCCACGCTCAGATCAATCATCCGGCTTCCCCGGACATGTATAGAAACCTGTCCTACGCGGTTCTCTCCCTGCACCCCTAACCCCCACGCCCCCCGGCCCTCTTTTCCCTGCCCGCTAATTCTCCACCGCTTCTAGCTCCATCACCACTTCCTCAACCATTCGCTCTTTGATCACCCCCAGGAGCTCAATCATGCCTCTCGCTAAAGGATTCCCTCTGCCTTCCAAGAGCAGCGGCTTTCCTTTATTAATCGATTCGAGCACAGCCTTACGGTCGAAGGGCAGCTCGGCAGCCACCTCAATCTTGAGGCTCTTGGTAATGTCGTCGTTGGTGATCATGTCCCCGCGTTGCACCCCATTGAGGACGAGAATGACACGATTCATGGATATCTCCAGCGCGGCGAGAATTCCGAAGAATGCGCGCGAGTTCTTGATCGATGGAATATCGGGTGTGGCAATCGTGAGAATAAGATCGGCCTTTTCCAGGATCGTTACCGTCACATCGTCCAGAGCTGATCCGGTATCAATCACCACATAGGCGAACTTTCGCTGCAGGTGGTCCAGGATCTTGCCGAAAATTTCGGAGGTCATATCATCCGCCATCTCCGGGGACGGCGGTGCGGCCAACACTTTGAGCCCGTTTTCGTGCTGAAGGAGAACCTCCTCGATCATCTCATCGTCCATTTCATCCACATGCGGCACGAGATCACTCACCGTATTGCCGGCCGCCTGGTTCAGAAAGATAGAAACATCCCCGAATTGCAGATCACCATCCACCAGTACGGCGGGTATATCCGCCCTATGCAGCAACAGCGCCAGGTTCGTCGCCAAAAGTGTGCAGCCGACTCCTCCTTTGGGACTGTAAACCGCAAGAATTTTCCCTTTTGGACCAGCTGTTTTCTCCGGAGCAGGCGTTTGTTCGTCTAATGGGCCGGTGATCCTGGACATTATCTTTCTTTTGCGTGCTGCGGCTTCATGGATCTTTGCATGGAGATCGTCAGGATCCACCGGCCATTTGATAACATCGCTTATGCCAAAATTCATGGCCCTTCTCATCACGTTGTAGTCGAGTTCATGCGCGAGCAGGATGATTTGAACGAAAGGGGCGTTTTCCTGTAGTCGCTGCGCTGCCTCAATCCCATCCATGTCGCCGAGGCTCAAACTCATGAGCACTACATCTGGGAAAAGCTCCTGAGCAATCTCCAATGACTCTTTTCCAGATTTTGCCGATCCCGCGACGTTGAGGATCGGATCGAACTGTATCGCTCTACGCAAATTATCCCTGGCTCGGCTGTCCTTATGGCATATCAGAACTTTGATCTCTTCCACATGAATCTCCCATCGCCGCCTTAATCGAGGCGCAAATCTTCGAAGTAAACGAAAGATAAAAAATAATATTGGAAAAAAATAAAGTTGGCGGAGGGATGATGAAAACGTAATCGCCAATGTTCAAAAATGATACAGGACAACTCTATCCGCAGATCAACAAAATATCAATAAAACTAGGATTAATATCTCCGACCATTCCTCTCGTTCCCACGCAGGAGCGTGGGAACGAGAGGAATTCACTTTTTCACTCATTTACGCTTTCACGCATCTACCCGTTCTCTCATTCACTCTTTCACTTATTCTGAAATTCCACACATTGACGTTTTATTACACTTTCCTGGTCCCTGATAGCTGATTGCTAGAAAGTTACTACCTTTTTCTCCCATTCACCGAATTTTGCATTTACTCTTTACTCTTTTTCTTCTTCACACTTTCACTTTTCTCACCTCGCCTCCAACACTATCTTCAGCCACTTCCCTTCCTCGCCATCTGAGGTTAATTTAGTGAGCCGTTTCAAATGCGCCGCTTTGATCTCCTCGAGCGTTTCACCAGCTTCCGCCCGCGCCAAAACATCGAGTGCCAGCGCTGCGTTCGGCCGATCCTTCTTCTTTTCCAGCCAGACTGCTGCCTTGATCACGATTCGTTTACGAAGGCCCTTGTGCCGCGTGTTCCCTAACAATACCAGTGCAAGCAGTGCAGCCGCCGTGCGATCGACATCCTTGCCAAAGCTACCGTTCGCTTGTTGTTGACCCGCGATCGTTCCATCAATCCCAATCTCCTTATACGTCAGTGGAATTCGATCGCCATCCCCGCGCAGTTGTTCATAGTGGTTGTATGCTGGCTGTTCCGAGAGGCTGCTAGCCGCAACAGCCTCCGGTCGCGACGATGGGCGGACATCAAAAGATCGCCTCCGCGTGACCTTTGCATATTGCATTCGAACTTTAGGGCCACTTCTTTGGCTCTCAACAAAGGCCTCATCCCAATCTTGTGGCAGTTCAACGGGCTGCACAATTTCAATTCGCTCGCCGGATGCGCTAATTGACGTATCCACCGCGACAAAGGCTGTGTATTTTGAGACGATGTTATGCTCCAGTGCAATGCGCGTGATTTCCGGCCGGGTGGCCTCTTCTTCAGAGGGCTTCAATGTGATCCGATCCTCCATGCTGGCGATGCGTTCACGTGCCCAAAGCGCGCCCAGCGCGAATTCGAGTCTTCGGGGGGATGCTTCAAGTGCATATTCGCCCTCCGGGCCCGTCCCGCCCACTCGAACTACATCAGGTGCGCCTTCGAGCAGCAAACTCACTGGCCGACCTACAAAGAGCGTTCGCGGACGGTCATCGGCCGGCACTCCACCATCTACCTCCAGGTTATCGACCAATGGACTGCCAAAGCGCGCTTCCAGTCTGGCGACAGCTTGCTCGATATCGTCTTGCGGCGTGAGCAGTTCACAGGTTCCACCACCTACGCGCGCTAGGCTCTTGAGCAGCGTCGAATTGACTGCCGTATCGATCCCCATGGTGAAGAAGCGCACATCCTCTCGACGATAATGCACCGCAGCCATCAGTTCGGCCTCATTCCAGGCCTGGCCGTCGGTGATGAAGAGCACGGTTTGCACATGCGCATCCATTGTGTCTTCCGTCAGGGCCTCCTTGATCGCCGGCAACATCTCCGTCCCACCACTGGCCTTGAGACGTGCGATCCAGCGATCAGCGTCCTCGAGGGAGTCTTGATCGTAGGTCGTGAAACCCTTGGCAAATACATCGGTAGATTGATTGAAGGCAATGAGCTTGAAGCGGTCGCCTTCGACAAGCCCATGCAAGGCACTCTTCAGCGCGCGTTGGGCTGCCTTGATCTTCGTCCCAGCCATCGAGCCGGAAACATCGATCACAAATACGGCATCGCGCGGCATCGCATTTGGCATCGCATTGGAAGGCGGCTCCACCACAACCAACGTGTACGCACCATCTGTCCAGGCACGCAGCCCGGTTTGTTCATCATCGGCGGTCGAAAACGCCAGGATGAAATCTCTGTTGAGCGTCGCCGAGCCCGATGGTGCGATTCTTACCCCTTCCGTTCCATTTTCCGGCAGATCCATCGTCACGGCGTGCAGCGAGGATTCGATGCTGCGCACAGGGCCATGGATCTCAACTTCCAGATCGAGCATCGTCCCACCCTCCAACCGCAGCGGTGGCTGCAGCCGAGAGGCATCGGGCACATGGTCGGTGTCCGGCAGGGTTCCCATGCCATCATGCCCGATCGGCTCACCAGGGAGGTAGCGTGGCGCGATCACCGTCGGGAAACGCCAGCGGAAGAGGCCATCGATGTTTTCCAGGCGTTCGACCACCACGATGCGCACGGTAATATCCGTTTTCGGCGGTAAATTGGTCACGCGCAGCGTGTGCACATCGGCGCGTTCCTGCGTCAGCAACCCTGCGCGGTGGCCGGCCTTGCGCGCTTCTTCAAAAACGCGCTGCGCCTCTTTGCGCTCGCGGCATTCTGCGCGGATGACTTTGTCGCCCGCGCGCAGCTCCATCTCAATCACCGCCCCATCCTCGGGCAGCGGGAAGATGTGCGTCGCTTCCAGCGGGCTATCGTACCTATTCGAAAAACGCTGGTCAATCACCGTGCGGCAGCAGTCTCCCACAATGGATGTACGCACCTTAATTTCTTGCAGCGGTAGTGCTTGTTCAACCCCCTCGACGAGTGCCACCAACCCTCCGAGCCCTCGAGGATCGGGGGCCTTGTCGGGCGTGATGGTGGGCTCAATAATTCTTTCCTTCGATTGGGTTGTCGTCATTTAGATCTCTCCGTTTAAAAATTTTTGGATCTTACTAATCACGGTTTCCGGATCCCGAATTACCTTGGGGTCGATAACCACCGATACGCCTCGGGCGACTTCCGCCGCGACCAAACTGCGTTGAAGCACCTCTTCTGGTTCTTGATAGGAAAGCTCGCCGATTTCTCGTGCTCCCGGCGCACTCGATTGGACCGCGGGCGCGGATTCCGCATACACCCGGGGATAGGTACTCCGCTCTTCAAAACGGGGCGCCTGGTCGAGTTCCTGATTAAGCGCTGCTTCAAGATCGGTGATCGACGATCCCAGCAGCGTCTTTTGAATTTGCGCTAAGGAGTGGCCTTGTGCCTGCAGCAGTTTCGTCGCCACCACCTGCAGCAGATGAAGGTAGCCATACCGCGCATGCCGGCCTTCGTAACGCAGCGGCTTGCTCACGACCCCGATCGTCTGGTAGTAGCGTATCGTGCGCGCGTCGGGATATTCGGCCACCCTTTCATCGGTCAGCGAAAGCGTGGCGCGTTCAATCAATAATCGTGCCTGCCCCACAAGCTCCTCCAGGCCGAATTCCTTGTTAATGGGAACCTTCTGTATGCCTTTCATGAGATTATTGTAACACTAACAGTAATTACTGTCAAGTTTGGTGCAGCAATTCACATAAAATTACCTGGAGGATCTTCTATTTGTACAATCACATATTCGGAAGAAGGGAATATCTCAAGGGTAAATTCCACAAGTTTTCACGAATTCATGGAACTCAACTCCATAAATTTATGCGAATTTATGGATATCAACTCCACAAATTTTGACTAATCCATGTAGTTCGCGGATGAAAAAATCGTCCTCCTCTAGCACATCATTCCTTATTACTCCAAGGGCCATCCTCGCGCGCGCACTCCTTCGCTCTTGCCCCCACCCTCCCCAGCTCCCCTGCGCCCACGCACCTTAGCACAAATGCTCCCCTGTTCCATTGCCCCTGATCCCCGCTCCATTGCCCCTCTGATCCCATCCTTCCCGCCTAACGGAGATTGGCTATGCAACCTTTGGTTGCCCCAATCTCCCAAGCTATCGGGCGCGTGCCCGATAGCCGTGTACCGTGCCCCTGCTGGATTGGCTTACGTAGGCCAGGTTTCCATACCAGGGAAAAATTCTTATTCTTCCATTTCTCCCGGTTCCAGGTTGGGATCAGGGCCCGGATCGCGACCCTCCACGACATCCCTCAAGCGCGAAAGATAAAGCTCCCAGCCCTGACCGTGGCTTTCAACTTCTGTGGCGGGCAGATCGAGATGCCTCAATCGCAGAAGAGTGCCTTCGCCATCCGCTGATAAACTAAATTCAACTTTCGAAGAACCTGCGGGGACCGGTACTCCCTCGCCTTCCCAACCAAAAGAAATTAGTATCCGCGAATAGGGTTCCACTTCGAGGAACTCGCCGCGGGCGATATTCCGGCTGTTGAGGTCGGTGCGGTAAATTCCGCCCTTCTGTGGATCGAGATCAACCTTCCCACTTTGCCCCATCCACAGATCCATCTTCTTGGGATTAATGAGAAAATCAAAAACCGTCTCTGGACTGGCTGCAATTTTGACCTCTTTTTCAAATATTGTTACTTCGTTAACGCTCATTTCTATCCTCTCTCCTTACTTCTTCCTCTACGGCTTTCTTGAGCAGATCGAGCCTGTCTTCCCAGAACGAATTCAGGAATTGAAGCAGCTCGCTTGTGCCTTCGGCCTTGAGGTGATAAAGCCTCTTAGTACCCACCCTGCGAACGCCGACGAGCCCGGCTGCATGCAGCACCTGGAGATGCTGTGAAATTGCAGGGCGCGTCACGTCGAAACTTGAGGCAATCTCGCCAGCGGAAAGCTCCTTCTCCCGGAGGAGTTTGAGAATTTCCCTGCGATTCGGCTCGGCAATTGCGCGCAACACTTGATCAAGCATACTTATATATTAGCACACACTAACGTAAGTAGCAACTAACGTACGGAATTGAAATTGATTGATAGGGAGATCAACGAACTTATTCTCGAAGCGATGAATATTGAGGAAGGAATTCACCCAGCCTGGGGTGGTCGGCATAGAAACCCCGATAGGATTCGGGAAGCATGGCCGCCAGGCGACACATAACCTCATCCGCGTTGCGGCGCAGGCTCTTGCTGCGATCGTGCGCATCGAGTGCTGGTAGGTTAAAGAGTGGCGCGAATTGAATCGTCAGCCTCGGCCGTCGCAAGCGCAGCAGCTCCCTGACGGCTTTATCCGTTCCCGTAATAGCGGCTAACACGATGGGTGCTTTGGATAATTCGGCGAGCAACGCGATGCCGCTCTTCCCGCGGTTTAGCGAGCTGTTTTTGCTGCGCGTCCCCTCCGGTGCCATGCCGAAGGGTTGTCCAGATTGCAGGATCTGAACCGCAGCATTCAGAGCCTGGCGATCTACACTGCCGCGGCGCACGAAAACTGGATCTGCGATTCTCACGATCGTGCCCAGGATAAGATTTTTGCGATATTTATCGGCAACAAAGCCGGCAATATTGTATTGGCCGAGCAGGCTGTAAAGCAGCGGGGGATCCAGATAACTCATATGGTTGGTGGCGATAATGTAAGCTTTATTAACAGGGATGTTTTCTACGCCGCTTACTTCCAATCGTGCCAGAATAGCATAGAGGATTTTGAATATTCCACTCAAGATCCGAGCTCGCATTATCACCTCACCTATGCTGACCACTGGAATTGATACCACAAACAGACACGCCGTAAATCCTCTGAGCGGGCATAGGTTTGCCGCAAGGAAGGGAATGTGCGCGAAAAGCTGAGGCTGCGTATTGCGGATTTCGCCCTACGCAGCCGTCATGTTGAAACATTGCAGCAAGTTTGGCAATGGCCGCGTGAAAGTAACCAGGCGCTACAGCCCGCTCAGCACGGCGGCTCCCAGGCCGAGCGCAGATAAAAGGAAACCAACAAATAAGCTGATCACCAGCATAACAACCCAGCCAACAATTACCGTGACGATTGTTTGGCCCCACGCCAAATCGAGTGCTTCTTTCGTTGCCACAAACCACGCTACCAGGCCGGCCAGTGCTGCCGCAAATGTGAAGGGCGCTGTAACACAGCTTAGCGTGGTGGAAACTATCGAAACTATCCCTATCACGCCTACCGCATTCCAGACATATGCCAACCCTAACGTGCGCACCATCTCGTCAAAAGTGACATCCGCGCCGAACATCGACTTGCCTATCCAGCTGATGATAAATGTTGCCACCGCAAAAGCGATAACCGTGAAAACTGTACCGATCCCTGCGCCGATTAATCTTGAAAAAACTTCATTTGAAGCACCTGTTCCAAAGGCGTTTAGAAATGCGGCGCCAACCACCAGCACCCACGCCATGGCCGTGAATGTGGTGTCATGCTCGACTTCTGCATACACACCCTTCCTGAACGTAAAAGCTCCAATTATTCGATCAACAAGCATTTTTCTCTCCTCCATTGAAAGGCACTGCTTCGGTCGCGATATTTTTCTATAGGCATTAACCCCGAAGATCTCTGCGGTTGCGTTTTGAGGCCAGGTGCTGAGGGAGAGTGGATCATGGTCAACGAAACATTTGGGCTGAGAAAATTAAGCCCCTTTCTCTTTGGGCGAGGGGTTGGGGTGAGGGGAAGCTACCCCTCCCACCAGCGGATTCCCAGATCGAGCAGCAGCAGGCGCAGTTCGGTTTTGCTGCGCAGGCCGAGCTTTTCCAGCGCATGGCGTACGTGCGTTTTCACCGTTTCCGGGGAGACCACCAGGGCCTCGGCGATTTGGCGGTTGGTATAGCCGCGCGCGGTGAGCCGTGCGACCTCCTGCTGGCGGGGAGACAGTGCATCCAGGGTCGATCGCACCTGAGAGCGCAGGGCCTCTTGACGCAGGGCGCGCGCGAGCAGTTCGACGGCGAAGGCCTCCGGCGATCGACTGGAAGCGCGCGCCACCTGACGGAGCTGGTCGGAAAGTTCGGCTTCGACCTCAAAAACCAGGCGGCGGGGCCTGCGCAGAAACCACACAATAACCTCCAAGGGTTGGCATGTTGCTTCAAAAATACATAGGTTCCGGGCGATTTCATTGATCGCCGCTGCGTTCCATACACGAAACGAGTGGGAATCGCAGTGGAGCACATTATATAGAACAAACGTTCTAATGTCAAATCAGGGAGGAAAGGCTAGACTGAAAGTTGCAGTGAGGAGAATAAACATGCGAAGAATAAGTATTGCCATTGCTATTTTGGCTGTCAGCGGCTGCAATTTTCCGCTTCCGCAGACCGCCGAACCCCAAACCCCTGCGCCCGCCAGCAGCCCACAGGATCCCACTTCGCAGCCCACGGAAACGCCGCAAGCGCTGGAAGAGGCTATATTAATTCTTGAGCCAGGCCCAGGCTCGCGCCTCACGAGTCCGGTGCATATCGCCGGCTTCGCCGACCCAACCTTCGAACAAAACCTGGGCGTGCAAATAGTTTTCGATGATGGAACCGTGCTGATCCTGCAGCCAGCTACGATCGCCGCCGATCTGGGGATGCGCGGTCCCTTTGAGGTGGATATTCCCTTCACCCTGGCCGAGGAACGCAATGTATTGATTCAGGTGTATGACAGCAGCGCGCGTGATGGCGGGATCACCCATCTTGCCTCGGTGGGCGTGATCCTGGCGCCAGGGGGTGAGGCCGAGATCCGGGCTGCAGCAACGCGAGCGGAATGGATTGTGATCCTTGAACCGGAAGATGGGCAGACCCTCGCCGGGGGGAGTGTACATGTTGAAGGGATGGGGCGTGCCAGTTTCGAGGGAACGCTGGTGGTGGAAGTCTACAACCTGGAGGGGCTACTCGTGGGATCAGGGACATTGTTGGTATCCGCGGCCGAGATGGGTGAACTCGGAAATTTCAGCGTCGATGTAGCCTACAACACAGAGGTCGCAGGGCCGGGACGTGTTGTCGTACTCGATCCCTTGCCTGTTTATGATGGCCGAGGTCATATTGCCAGCGTCGCCGTAATCTTGGAGCCGTAGCTGAAGAAAGCATTATTCTGGATAAGGAAAGAATTACAGGGGAAATTTTTTGATAAATTGGGCAGGCGCTGGGGATGTGTGTGTGGGCGTTTCATGAAACGCCCCTACATTTTTCGTAATTGGGAACCGACCTCGCCAATACGATATGTGGACATATTACTCATCCAACATCTTCCATAGCACGCCCTTCCTTCCTCAATTCTTTCTCAAAGGGTAAGATACGACGATGGATGAAGACCCGGAGCCAGCAGGCGATATCTCGCAAAATCCCGACGCCGTAGACCAGAACAGATCGCAAAACTACACTCAGCTGGCGGCCATGCTAGTACTCCTCATAGCGACGCCCATGCTCATGCTCAGCGGACTGGCACTGGCGCTTTTTTTTGCCATGCCGCAGCGTTTCAACAGTTTGTTGGCCAGGCTTCCGGGCGAATCAGCTCTGCGCTCGGTGATGATTTTTGCCCCCGCCGCCCTGGTGGCGATTATTGTGCTTGCCGTACTCTATGCGCTGGAACCGGATGAAATTGAGGTAGAACGCTCAAGCGCCGCCTCGCAGTCGCCCGATCTTCGCGAGATCTCGGAAAAATTCCTGCTGCAGCGGCTCGGCGCCTGGATCCTGCCGTTCAGCATCACCTTGTTTCTGCTGTTCATCGCCATCCGCTCCGCGGCCTTCCTGTCGCCAACCTCGTTCGATAACCTGCTGGATCGGATACCCGGGGGCGAAATCGTTGGGCTGCTCCTTGGGCCGGGCCTGCTACTCCTTCTGCTGTTGATCATCCTCGCGCTGCGGATGACCTTTGGCGGGAGCGATAAAAAAGCACTCCTGCCTGTGCAGGGTTTTGACCGCGCCAGAGAATTTTTGCTCGCCGCCGGCCCCGCGCGCCTGGCTGTGGGCAGCATGCTGCTCTTCAGCATCCCATTGCTGTTCTTTAGCCTGCTTGCGCTCACCGGTTTTCAAGCGCGCCCCGGACGCGTGCTCGATCTACTTCTGCAACTGCCCCAGGAAGTGGTTCTAAGGCTGGGGCTCTTATTTGCGCCCACGAGTCTTTTCATCGTCGTGGCGCTCGGCGTTCAGTTCATGATCCGCAGGACGATCGACGAAGACACACCCCCCGCTTCTACCCTGGACACCCTACTTTTTTTCGTTCAGCGATACGGATCCTGGGCGCTTTTAGGAGGACTCCTGGTCGCCAGCTCCGTGATCGTCGGGCTTATTGTGGGGATGATGGTACTTCTATTACGTTAGGTTCGGCGAATTGAATTGAAAAACTCGGGTTTCCCAGCCCAAAATTTCGCTGCATCGCATCCGACCGAGGACTACCCGCGGGCATCGAAATGGAATCGGTCTCAGCCCGTGGTTTCCTTTGCCGGGTACTCGCCTTCTCCGGGAGATGCATTTCGAGGTGTTTTGCACTTTCCAATTGTGTTGCGTATGGGGATAAGGGTACGAAGACGATTCACAGACCGGGAACATCAGGAGAGCGAAAATCGAATCCGCCGCCGCCGAGGGTTGTTAATTTTGTCGTATCCCCCTTTTGGATTGCACAGCTAATTACGTGTGGTTGAACATGCACTTTCGTAGAACCAGAATATTTCTTTAGGGACGCGGCTCCAGCCTGTAGACCGCGCTGCCATGATCGAGCAGATAAATTTCCCCGTCGGCCCCTTCCCCAAAGGAACTGATGCGAAAGTCAGTTTCATACAGAATCACAATTTCCCAGGCGCCCTCTGTCGTTCGCAAGGCGCCCCAAACGATCCCGCTGCAGTAATCCGCGTACAGATAAACCCCGCGCCATGTTGGCAGCGAGGCATTGCGCACAACGACGCCGCCAGTGACCGAGCATCCCGCGTCGTGCGAATATTCGGCAAAAGGATCGATGAGATCCAGGGTATCTTCGGAAGAGAAAGGATGCGCGCCTTCGCGAATGTTCCACCCGTAGTTCTCTCCCCCAGTGGATGCGGCTGCCTGAAAGTTAACCTCCTCCCAGGCCCTTTGGCCCACGTCCGCAATGTAAAGATCGCCGGTGGCGCTGTCGAAGCTGAAGCGCCAGGGATTGCGCAATCCGTAGGCCCAAATTTCGCCACGGCCCCCACCCGATGCAAATGGGTTCTCCGCGGGGATGGCATAGGTGTCCTGGGCATCGACATCGATGCGCAACATTTTCCCCAGCAGCGTATCCAGCCGCTGCCCGTTGCCCCGCGGATCACCGCCTGAGCCGCCATCGCCCATGCCAATATACAGGAAACCATCCGGACCAAATTTCAGGCCGCCGCCGTTGTGGTTGGCGAAGGGTTGATCAATATTAAGTATGTGCTCTTCGCTATCCGCGAGCGCCTGATTTGGATTCTCAGAGACCTGAAATCGGGATACAGCCGTTCTCCCTCCGACATCAGTGTAATTGACGTAGAAGAAGCCGTTATTTTTGTAATCAGGGTGAAATGTCAAGCCCAGAAGCCCCTGTTCATTCCCGCGATCATTGACGCGCTCCCGAATATCGAGGAACGGTGGCTCCAAGACTTGCCCTCCCTCGATCACATAAATCACACCGCGCTGTTCGACGACGAAAAGACGTTTATCCCCGGCGTGTGCCAAATCGACCGGGCGCTGAAAATCGCTGGCGACCAGAACCCATTGGAAATCCTCGGGCTCGGGAATAGACGCAACCCACAGAGATGTTGGTGTGGGCATCAGCGACGGCGTGTGTGTAGGCTCAGGCGCACTGGCTGGCGTTGAGGTGATCTCGGGGACAGGAAGCGCCAGAGTAGAGACAGGTGTTGGCGCTTCACCAATCGTCGAAAAGAGATTGCAGGCTACTAACGCGGGCAGCAGGACAAATAATCTGCGCAAATCGGTTCTCCCCAGAGATTTGATTACCATCTACAACGTTGTATTCTACTGGGATTGAATGAGATCGGGATATGGAGGAGAGAGGCTGGAGACTAGAGGCTGGAGACTGGAGACTAGGGACTGGAGATATGAGATGGTCGATCCCGGTTCGTAGGTCGGGTTTCCATACCTGACCAAGACGAAAATCGGCTGCCGACGAGTTGGAGCTTTGCCAGTGAATTGTTCTTAAAGCTGATCGCGGAAAGCTGAATGCTGATCGCTTGTCCATGCCCGATCACCAGTTCCCGCTCCCTGATCTCTATGTACAACTTGTAGGTGGGGTTTCCGTACCCGACCACAGGCCCTAATCAAAAATGATGGCGGAATTATGGCAATGTGCTCCATTAAGCTATTGTCTAAATGGCTGACCGCTGAATGCTGACCACCGGTCTCCTCCTAATTCCTGTACGTACCTTGGAGTCAACATGTTCAACACCTACAACAAAGAAGCCGCCTTTGCAGTAGAGGCAGTCAAAACCGCCGCCCAACTCTGCCGCCAAATCCAGCGCGATCTGGTGCTGCGCGTGACTTCAAAAGCAGATCATTCACCGGTGACCGTTGCCGATTTTGCCTCGCAGGCGGTTGTTGCGCGCAGCTTGAATGTCGTATTTCCCGATCTGCCCTTGGTTGCAGAGGAAGACAGCGCCTTGTTGCGGCAATCCGATCAAGCGCAGGCCCTGGAGCTTGTTCAGCATTATGTCGCGGGCCTTTATCCGCAGGCGACTAGCAGCCTGATCCTGGATTGGATCGATCGCGGCAGTGGGAGGCCGGAGGGTACCTTCTGGACCCTCGATCCCATCGATGGGACGAAAGGCTTCATCCGTGGTGATCAATATGTGGTCGCCCTGGCCCTCATCGTCGATGGCAAGGTTGTGGTGGCTGCGATGGGCTGCCCCGACCTGAATGCACGTATGCAGCCCGATCACGATGGGGCGGGAAGTATCGCGATCGCCGTGCGCACCGAGGGCGCCTGGTCGATGGGCATGGCCGATCCCGAGTGGAGCAGGCTCAAGGTGTCCGATTGTGGGGTGCCCGCTTGTGCGCGCATGTTGCTTTCCTACGAATCAGCGCACACCGACCTCGCGAAAATAGATCAAATTGCAGAGCAGTTAGGATTAAAGAGCGGTCCGATCTTGATGGATAGTTCCGCCAAATACGGGCTTTTGGCGGCAGGAGAAGGGGAATTGATCGTGCGCCTGCTCTCGCCGCTCAATCCCGGGTATACGGAAAACCTGTGGGACCATGCTGCGGGGGCGTTGCTCATCGAAGAGGCGGGTGGCAGGATTACCGATCTGCAGGGCAAGGAATTGGATTTCAGCCGCGGCAGGAAGCTGATGGGCAATCTCGGCGTCTTGGCCTCGAATGGTGTTCTGCATGCGAGCGTGCTGCGGGCGCTTGCCCGAGTGGGTGCGGATCGCAGGCCCGAGCACAAGTGAGAAGATCGCAGGGTATCGCCCTGGCGTTAGCGATGGCGGGCGGGGCGGTCTCCATCTGGATCTCGGCGATTCTCTACGAACGCATCCCGCACATCGAGGATGAATTCGCTATCCTCTGGGAAGCGCATGTGATGGCAGCGGGCGAGATTGCCATTCCCTCGCCGGAGGAGCCGGGCGCATTCAGTGTTCCCTTTGTGATCGATTTCGAGGGGATGCGTTTCGGAAAGTATCCACCGGGATGGCCGGCGGCGTTATCGCTGGGTGTGCGGGCTGGTGCGCCGTGGATTGTGAACGCGATCCTCAGCGCTGCCGCGCTCTGGTTGATCTACCGGCTGGGCGCCAAGCTACTAAATCCGACGGTTGGTTTGTTGGCGGAGTTATTGGCGCTTAGCTCGCCCATGTTTATCATGCTCTCCGGCACATTGCTTTCCCATATGTTTGCGCTTTTCTTGACCCTGGTAGTTCTGTTGGCGTGGATCGATCTGACTCGCTGGAACGATGAAGACGAAGCTGGCAATCCGGTTCCGCGATGGATGCTTGTCACCACGGCCGGTCTGGCATTGGGACTCCTGATTCTCGTACGTCCGCTTACGGCATTCGGCGTGGCAATTCCCTTCGGGCTGCATGGGGCGCTGCTGTTGGTGCGGCGCGCGCTTGCACCCGAGAAGGGCATAATCATGGTGGGTGGGATCACATTGCTTCTCGCCGCGCTGCTTCCAACTTGGCAGGCGGCGCAATCCGGGGATCCCTCACTGAACCTGTACACATTGTGGTGGGAGTACGATCGGGTCGGTTTTGGGGCGGGAATTGGGATCAGCCCAGGTGGGCACAATCTTCTGCGCGGGATGGGGAAGTCGGTCTGGGATTTGCGCGCCGGCCTGCATGACCTTTTCGGGTCCTTCTCCTGGATCTTTCTGCCCTTTGGATGGACGGCGCTGAAAAAGATAAAAAGCGGTTGGCTTCTTTTATCTATCTTTCCAGCGTTGGTTTTCGTTTACGTTTTGTATTGGGTGGGGGCAACGCTGTTCGGCCCGCGTTACTATTTCGAATCGCTGCCCAGCTTGGCGATCACCTCCGCCGCGGGGATAGCTTTTGTAGGAGGCTGGCTCGCGCAGAAAACCAAACCCGCGCGTTGGCGAAAACCGCTGACGGTCGGGCTGGTATCCACGTTGGTGCTGCTAAACGTACACATTTACTTGCCCGCGCGCCTGGGAATGATGCAAAACCTTTACAACATATCGAAAGGGCGAATGCAGTCGCTTGAAGAAGCTGGTCTTGAGGGAGCGTTGGTGATCATCGATGCCGGCCATTGGACCGATTACGGCACATTGCTCACGCTGACCCTCCTTTTAAAAAGGATGGCTTCATTCTGGCTGTGTCGAGGGGAGCAGCAGCCGATCATGAGCTTATAGCAAAATACAGTCCCCGGCCGGTCTTTTACTACTACGCCGATGACCCCGACACCCTATACAAAGCGCCCAGGTAAATTTAAACGCTGCGTCAGCCATCCAGTGGGCTGCGCACGGCGAGACCGCCGCGATTGAGCACGTGTGTGTAAATCATCGTTGTTTTCACGTCTTTGTGACCGAGAAGTTCTTGAACTGTGCGGATGTCATAGCCGTTCTCGAGTATATGTGTAGCGAAACTATGTCGTAAGGTATGAGGGGTGACGTGCTTGGGAATCTTTGCCATGCGGGCAGCATTGCGGATGGCTTTTTGGGTGGTGGAGGGGTTGGTATGATGTCGGCGAATTACCCCAGTGCGAGGATCTTTGGAAAGACGGTGTGAGGGGAAAACCCACTGCCAGGACCACTCACTTTCTGCGTTTGGGTATTTTATTGAAAGTGCGTAAGGCAGATGAACCTTGCCATAACCGCGATCAAGATCCAGTGCATGCTGCAGGTGAACGTCGATTAAGTGGTATTCAAGCGCTTTGTGTGTTTGATCAGGCAGCATGGTTATACGGTCTTTAAATCCCTTTCCGTCACGAACTATGATTTGGCGTTGGTGGAAATCGATATCCTTAACCCTTAAACGTAGGCATTCCATTAAGCGCAAGCCGCCGCCATAGAGCAATTGTGCTTTCAATTTATTTGTACCGCGGATACATGCAAGTAGCTTGTTGACCTCTAGCTTACTCAGGACAGTGGGCAGGCGTTTGGGTTTCTTAGCGCGCAGGGAATTAACGGTCAGGTCAATCTGGGTATTCTGCAGGACCTGCCGATAGAGAAAGAGAATGGCGCTGAGCGCCTGATTCTGGGTTGAGGCTGCGACCTTGCGATCCAGCGCAAGGTGATTTAGGAAAGTCTCCAGCTCTTTGGAGCCCATCTCTTCGGGATCTCGATGGTGGTTATAGTTGAGGTATTGCTGGATCCAGCGCAGGTAGGATTTTTCTGTGCGGAGCGAGTAATGTTTGCGGCGCAAGGTCGCGGTGGCGCGGTTGAGCAATGCCAGTGTGTTCATACATACACCCCCAAGTGTGAATGTGGTGAGTTGCATGGAGAGGTATTTTAAGTTAGGCTAGTAAGGGGATATTCATTGTTCAAGCTGCATTACACCCCATATTCCCCATATTACGGCATTCTGATCTACTTTTCTATCCACCCATGGGGGGATTTTCCGCCAATTTGCGGTATTTTGAGCCATTATGGAGAGAATTACCGTGTGGGGTCGGGAGAAGTATAGTTATCCTGCCAGCACTGTCTCGGAGTCGACGTCTGGTATGGAAAGCAAGATCAAAGATAAAAACAGAAGGATTTGTCGCGCAGTTTCTTACTCAAGGTTGACGGTTTTGTGACGGGCGGCATTGGTGAGCAGATTCGATAGCGAATATGCGAGCGAAAGAAGACTTGGTGCGTAAGTACATTGGAATTCTTTTGGCAGTCGCGATTATTGGAGGAGCTGGTTATTACATCCTGCTGCGAAGGCCCTCGACGCCTGCGATCCAGCCAACCATGCCAGGGGGGCCATGTTTTCTTAGCCGCAACCTTCGCCTAGGTGATCGGAATGCTGAAGTCAAGAAGCTTGAAGTGTACCTTTTCTATGATAATAGAATGTTTGGCTCTCCTGATGAGAATTTCGATTCCGGCACTTCAGAGGCGCTCAGAGATTTGCAGGAACGGAATGGACTTGAGCCGACAGGAGTTCTAGATGAGCAGACGCGGACGGCTATCTTCCCCTGCCCACTCTCCGGTCGAATTATCCTTATTGAACCCAATGGGGGAGAGCAGTGGACGCATAACGAGAGCGTCTTTGTGTCTTGGAGAAATACGCTTGAGTTCCCAGAAGCATCACCATTGTTCAAGCCTCGCTTGCTTATTGGCGTCTCTGGCGAGCGTTCCGAGCGAGGATGTGGATTTGGGGGTCTAATCCGTATTCCACTGCAAATAAGAGGGCCCGCTGGGAGGCACGTCAATGCGCCTGATCGTCGACCGTTCCTTGAGAGTGTTTGGACAAGCTGGTGCAGGATTCCTTCTGGAGTATATCGGGTGGGGGTCACGGTTGTGCCGATGAATTTTGTACCAATACCAGGTTCCGAAGGTCTGACAGCGTTGGATTTCATTCATCCTGACTTTCTCGGAGTTCTATCCGATATATCCGACGGGTCGATTACGATTTCTGGAGGTGAGTCGCTGCCTCTCGATTCTTGAGAAGCTTGTCGAACTGGCTAACGGGAAGCTGACAGGATAACCCCTCGCTGGAGCGGACCGGGGATGCTGCGCCAAAAGCAAGAGACGGTTGCTATGTGCGTTTTTGTAAGAGCCAGCGATCGAGCCGTCGGCAATTCAACGATCTGTGCAAGGGTCAATGCGGATGCGCAAGCCTGGAATAGGATTTGACCGAACGAACCCAGGCCGCTCAGCTAGCAGCGTTCGACATTTACAGGTCAGCTTTTAGCGCCTATTTTTGTGTCGAGGCGGCCACATTCCCTCGGAGAGCCAGGTGAGTAAGAAAGTCTTCGATTTCTTCTTTGCCCATCGAAGCAGGGTGGCGCTTCTTATGGAAAAGAATGTAGCGCCTGATCCAATCCAGGTATCTCCGTTCTGTACTGAGGGCGTAATGCTTTCGCCGCAGAATTTCACGAGATTTCTCTAATAGCGTGGTTGGACGGCGGTTCATGAGTTCCCCCTTCGATTGATTCAGCGCCAGGGTTGCTGTATGCTGTGGGTATCCGAGGTGGATGAAGGTTTTCCACGTATCATCCCCTTGTGCGCATTTCAACGAATAATTTCTTCATCGTAACGGAAAAAGATGGAAAATAAAGAAAAAATCCTTCAATAATCCCCCCTGCGGGTGAGGATCAGCGAAGGGTTTCTAGAGAATCATATGTTAGCTGGCAGTCATTCTTTGTGTACTTTCTAATCTCGAGTATCAGACCCACTACTAACAATATTGTTTAGATCAAAGTCAAGTGAACTCGTTCAATCTAGATTTTTGTGAAAGGAAGGATTCTTGCCTTTTGATTGGTTAAGAAAGTGGGAATCTTATGGATTTCGGATTACATCTGCCGCTTATGGATTTCGGCGGCAACCCATTCACGCTTGATCATCTCATCACGTATGCTGAGACCGGCCAACAGTTGGGTTTCAGTGCTCTCGCCGCAAATGACCATCTAGTCTTCTCCAGACCCTGGCTGGACGGTCCCACAGCGCTTGCCTCAGTTCTCACGCACTCGGAGGGCATGGACCTGGCGACCACGGTGTCACTGCCCATCGTGCGCGGCCCCGTTCAGCTGGCCAAAACATTGGGCGCTATTGATCGCCTATCGGGCGGTCGCCTAATTGCCTGCGTCGGGCCTGGCTCCTCCGCGAGAGACTATGCTGTGGCGGGTATCCCATTTGACGAACGTTGGAAACGCCTAGATGAGGCCATTCAAACTCTACGCGCCTTATGGAGTCGGGAAGACATCGTCTTTAGTGGGAACTTCTACAACACGGAAGGGATCACACTTGAGCCGTTCCCGGCCCAAGAATCCGGCCCACCCATCTGGGTGGGGAGCTGGGGCTCCAAGGCGGGACTGCGAAGGGTTGCTCGCTTGGCCGATGGTTGGCTAGCGTCGGGATATAACACGACCCCAGAAATATTCGCACAGGGCCTGCAGTATCTTCAAGAACCTCTTGTTAAAGCAGGCAAAGAGCCGTCGTCTTTCCCAAACGCCATCGCCACCATGTGGCTTTACATCACCGAAGAAGAAAAGGTTGCCGAGCGGATGCTAAATGAAGTGCTGGCTCCAGCGCTCAGCCGTTCGGCTGCGGAATTGAGGCAGTGGCTTCCAATTGGCCCCGCCCGAGAATGTGCCGAGAAACTCGCGGCTTACCATAACGCCGGCGCCATGCGAGTTTACTTATGGCCTATCGCGGATGAATTGGAACAGATCAAGATCTTCATGGGGCAAGTCGCACCGCTAATTGATGCAAAGATCAAAAGATAAACAGTGCGAGGGCAATTATTGCTCACGTTCAACTCGAGGACACGACCTATCCAAGCTAGTGTGGAAATGAGCGATTGTAAATCTGCTCAAGGCCAGCTAACAACTCGCTGCATCTGACCCCGCGGGCTGGGCGAATTGAATGTGATAGATAATAAGAAGGCATCTTGAAAAGTAAGAGAGGGCACGAGCGGGGCAGATGAGCTCGAGGCCGTTATCCAGCATTGAATAGGAATGAATAAACTATGGGTTATGGAAAGGAGATCCGCAAGCAATTGAGGGAGCTAGTTGCCAAGGCTCATGATCGTGAGCTTAATCTTCACATTGCTGAACTTGAAATAGGTTTCGATGAGTGGAGAGATGGCAAGATTAGTCCAAGCGAACTTTCTGGTCTCATACATGAATTCCACGATGGATCATCTCGAGCAGTTTATAAAACATATATCAAATTGAAACGCGATCAATTGGTTGCTCGTGCGATTGGTATTGGATTGCTGAAGGAGGAAGAGGTTT
>JADFRQ010000054.1 GCA_022561215.1 Chloroflexota bacterium
TTGCCCTCGACGGTAGTAGGGCTGAAGATCCAGGCTCCATAGCCGCTCGCGAGAACGAGATCCATCGGTGCCGCAAAGGAAAGATTGAACTGCACAGTGAGGTCGTCCACTACCTCAATCGATTCAATTGGCGCGTAGATATAGGCGGCGCCAAGATCGATGCCCATTGTGCGTTCGATTGAGAATTTCACCGCCTCTGCGTTGAAGTCGGTCCCATCATGGAACTTGACCCCTTCACGCAGGTTGAAGGTCCAGGTCATGGCGTCGGCTGACGACTCCCATGACGTGGCCAGTTTCGGGCCGAGCGTCTCGGCGCTGCCCGGCGGATTGTAGAAGGTCAATGTCTCGTAGACCTGGGTTGTCACCACGTTCTCGTCAGAAAAGCCGGGGCTGGGATCCAGATCTGGAAGGGTGACCGGGTGAGCATATATGGCGATATTCGGTTCCGCTTCGGGGGCTTCTACATCCGCAGCCCCACCACAAGCAGCAATAAGCATGGCGGAAATCGCCAATAGAGGAATAACAAAGTGAATTTTTTGGCGCATTGTGAAAACTCCTTCTTACATCGTATCAACTTCATTGATAGACTGATATCGACACAAATACTTCATAGGCTCTCCTTGAAACGATGGGTTCGGTGGATGGATGAGGATTGTGCTGCCTTGGCGAATATACACCGTCCGATTTTCCAATTCTAGCATAATGGTCGAGGAAATGATTACTCTCTTGGAGCATTATCTAAATTCTCAGGATTTCCCTACCAGAAACGAGAGAGTCGAATTGGTTTAATCATATTTCGGTGCAGCAGGTATCACCACCCCAAATAGTAGGGGGTAGCTCGAGAAGCTAGATCTCACCAACTTTTACCCCGTAGTCAGCCTCTGCTTGTTCGGGACTGATAAACCCATTGAGAACATCCTCCCGCACGCGTTCTGGATCTCGATCTTTGGGATTCCCCCAACCGCCGCCACCTGTTGAGCGTACGCTGACCCGGTCCCCTTTGTTTAGCGGACCATAGTACGCAACGCGCCCAATCAACTCTTGTTCGTGCTCGGTCCCTTCCCAGATGATATACATTCCAATCCCAGAACTTCCGCCCCCAAAGAGCCCCCAGGGAGGATCCACCGTATTTTCGTTCATTGTCTGGATGAAAATGTTATCCTCTAGAACCTCATAATCGCGGATAACGCCAAAGCCACCTCGGTATTGTCCTCGCCCTGCGCCTTCCAGATTGAAGGTATAGCGTCTGATTAGCAGTGGATAACGGCTTTCGATGATTTCTACCGGCGTGTTAGGCGCGTCTCCGTCACCGACAAAAATTGTCCCGCTGGGACCATCGTCGAAGGGCAGCGCACCTCCGCCCCCATCCACCGGTTCCACATAAATGAATGGCTTGCCATGGCGGGGATCCATTCGGTAGAAATAAATTCCGAACATTTGGTAAGTCGCCGCCGGACAACGCTCCGGAATGGCTTGAGAAAGAGCCTTCACGATAAGGTGGATTACCATCTCGCCCACGTATCCGTACGAATCGCACGGCGCGGGGTACAACGGGCTAACCAGAGTGTTCTCAGGGGCTGTGACGGTCAACGGACGAAGGTGCCCATGATTCATTGGGTCTAAAGGCATCGTGACCGCCTTGAGCACCACTTGCGCTAGTGCTTGCGTACCTACAAAGGGGTGGTTGATTGGACCCGTAGCAGCATCGCCGGTGCCCGTCCAGTCAATCGTCATCAGCTCGCCTTCGACAGTAACCTTCACTTTGAGCTTGCGAGGCTTGTCTAGCTCAACGCCGTCGTGATCCATCATCACTTCGGCTGTGTAAGAGCCGTCTGGAATTTCAGAGATCTTGCGTCGCATCAAATCTTCAGATTGATCGAAAACAATCTCCATCACGGCTTGGAGCAATTCGACTCCGTATCTCTCGCATAATGTCTGGTAGCGTCTCACACCTGTGCGGCAGGCAGCGATCATCGCGTTCAAATCGCCCGCTACCAAATCGGGAAAGCGGACGTTCGTCATAATGAAGCGATCGAGTGTCGTGTCGAGTTCTCCTGCTCGGTATAACTTCAGGTGCGAGAATATCATTCCCTCCTGGTGAACGTCGGTCGAATCCGGACACCATCCCCCCGGCGTCTTTCCACCGATGTCGGCCCAATGAGCCATGATCGCCGAGAAGGCAACCAGTTGGCTCTGGTAAAAGATGGGCATGTAGACCACGGTATCACTGATATGGGTCCCAGTATCGTAGGGCTCGTTCGTTAGAAGAATATCCCCATCGGCGAAACCCTCGGCTCCGATGACCTTCAATCCACTGTGCACAGTCGGCGGAAGACAGCCCAAAAACCCCGGCAGCCCCGACCCTTCAGCCAGCAACTCTCCCCGCTGATTGGTTAATGCCACCCCAAAGTCGTGCACTTCATATATCAGTGGATTATGAGCCGTTCTGATGAGACTGATCTGCATCTCATCCGCTGCCGCCCTGAGCGCGTTTCGAATTACCTGGATCGTAATGGGATCGATCTTTGATGTCATGCGATTATCCCTTGTATCGTTAATCTGCTTGGCTGCTATGTCAATCTACCGAAAGAATGAGATCGCCATAACGGTCAACCTCGAGCTGCTGGCCGGGTGGTACTAGCGCGGTCGAAGTCCACTCCTCGATGATTGCGGGCCCCTTAATCCGATCACCTGATCCGAGTTTTTCCCGATCATAGACTGGGCAATCGACCGGATTCGCTTCACCTGTAAAATACACATTCCGGCTGGCTTTCAAGGCGTTGCGCAGGCCGTCATCGCTCGTCGTAAGCTCAGCGACGTTTGGCTTCTGGGTCATCCCAATCGCAGATAAGTGAAGACTGACTAACTCCACCGGCTTTGTAGGAAGCGAGTGTGCGTATGCTCTTTCATGCGCATCGTGAAAACGGGCACGCATTGACGCCATTTCAGTATCTGCCAGATCGTCCTCTTGAATTGGGATCCGGACAGTATGTTCCTGTCCCAAATAACGCAACTCGGCATAGTACTCGATGACAATCTTGTGGCTGCTGATAGCGTTCACCTTCAGGCGATCACGGGCTTCGGATTCGAGGGTAGCCAACCGTCGCCTCAACTCGTCTGCTGTCAGGTCGGATAACGGAACAATCGAGGTGAGTTGCAAGTCCTCGCGAAAATCTGAATTCAGCAGCCCCCATGCCGAAAACGTGGCCGGGTTGAGTGGGATGATTGCTTGCGCCATCTCAAGTTCTCGCATAAGGGCTCCGGCGAACAACCCTCCTCCACCGCCGTAGCAAAAGAGGCTAAATTCTCGCGGGTCGTGCCCTCTTTCGATGGTGATGTTTCGAATGGCATTGGTCATATTCATTACGGTCAGATGGACAAGGCCGTGCGCCGCCTCGATGAGCGACATGCCGAGTGGATCGCCCACCTTTGATTGGACAGCTAGTTCAGCCGCAGTTCGATCCAGAACCATCCGTTGCCCTAGATAATAGTTGGGGTCCAGATAACCTAGGATGAGCTGGGCATCGGTAACAGTGGGTTCTTGCCCACCCAGGCCATAGCAGGCCGGCCCGGGGTCAGCTTCGGCACTTTTTGGACCGATGCGCAATCCCCCCTCTTCGTCCAGCCATGCGATGCTGCCACCCCCCGCACCGATCGACATGATATCGATGGTCGGTTGCAGCACCGGGCGGCCATCGACCAAGGTCTCGCTCTTTTTTAGAGGCCGCCCTTGGATGATGAGTGATACATCAAAGGTCGTGCCCCCAACGTCGGCGGAGACCAGGTTCGCCTGACCGAGTTTATCCCCAAGCGCTGATGCACCAATCACGCCTCCGGCGGGGCCAGACTCCAGGCTACGTATAGGACGTTCCTGAGCAGCAATGCTGGATGTCATGCCGCCGGATGATTGCATGATGTTAAAGGATCCACGATAGTCGCGCTCTCGCAGTCCGTGATTAAGTGCGGATAAATATGCACCCATTTTCGGCATCGTGTACACGTTGAGGACCGTTGTCGAGGTTCGTTCAAACTCGCGCCACTCGCGTGTGATGTTGGATGATATTGCGATATACGCTTCGGGAAACACCTCTGCCGCGATTTCGGCCATTCGCAGTTCGTGGGCAGGATTTATATAGGCATGTAGGAAACATATGGCGATTCCTTCCACTCCATGTTGCCTAAGTTGCAAGACCTGTTGACGAGCACTTTCCTCGTCAAGGGGTTCAAGTACCTCCCCCTTCCAGTTCATGCGCTCCGGCACCTCGCAACGCAGATAGCGGGGGACAAGAGGGGGTGGGGGTTTATAAAACAGATTATAGATCTCCAACCGGTTTCCACGCCCCAACTCAAGTACATCCCGAAACCCTTGAGTCGTAATCAACCCGATGTGCGCCCCCTTTTCCTGTAGGATTGTGTTGATGACAAGTGTTGAGCCATGAATGATCATCTGCAAATCAGACAAGTTCAACTTGAGCAGGTCGATCCCCTCGAAAAAGCGTTCTTCTAGCTTGCCGGAGGAGAGCACTTTTTCGATAGTGACTGTGTTCTTGGCCTCATCAAAATGCACAAAATCAATAAAGGTACCACCGACGTCGATGGCAAGGCGATTGTCGGACAAGTTAACCTCTCTTCAATTTTAGTTAATAGTTATGATCCCTTTTCTTTGGCTGCAAAGAGCTCCCTTGCATTACCGAGAAATGAGAGAATGGATTTAACGGTTCTACCTCTGGATTTTTTAGTTCCCGATCAAATTTGAATTAAAGGAGTCTTTCAAACGATTCTCGTAGATGACCTTCTCCATCATGCATGCTGAATCGGATAATCCGTATACCCTTTTAATCGTGGCTCCAAATAATGATAGATGGCTCAATTGAATGGACAAGTTCATCAGCCTTTTGAATATGATCATCAATATTTATGGACGTCAATAAATAAAGGTCAAGTGAAAAGATTCTATGCATCTCTTCCGTCGTCCTTAGAATAGTAACGATGGGGTAGATCATGTGATTAGCAATCACGATATTACCGCAATTTGAAGGGAAAGGGAGTGATTGTGTATAAATCACTGCGTGATTTAAACAAACAGAAATGTTAATTAAGTCAGGTCTTGCGGGAGCAACCATTCCCGGTGACAAATCTGATGCGACGGCATCCCAAGTGGAAGGTATGCAATTTTGATTGCGGCGCGAGAGATGTACAGGACCTGCTCCATGCTCCAAAATTCGCCCATCAACGCGAAAGTCTGTGTAATAAAAGCCTAAGATTTTTCAGAGCGATGGGACGGCGCCACACTCTGGGCATAATATTGGGAAAAGATCCTATTTCGTCAACTTTATTAGTGTTTTTCTCCCACACTTAATCTTTTCATCGACTTTTTACGCAGTCTGGCGAGGTGTTAGGCGGTAAATATCTCCTTTCGTTAAAGAACTATTATGGCAAATCAAGAATGTGCGAACGATCATTCCAATATCGAAGATATCTATTTTGATTATCATCAACTTCCAGCAGTGAAATACTAGCATTGTCCATTGTCGCCCTAAGAGAATTATTCGTCACATTAATTCCAAGGAAAGACAGGAGAAGATGATTAAAAGTACCCCAATGTCCAAAAAGTAAGATATTCTCCACATCCCGTTGCAATAAATCTATCAATAATCTCGATATTCGTGCGCTATCGCTGATAAGCCAAGCATCATGTAGATCAGGTTCAGCGATATCAGGCGTGTCAACAGGCATGATCTCTTTATAGACCTGCAAATTTCCCCAATTTGATTCGATCAGGCGGCTATCAAATTCAACTTGAGTCGATTTAGTTCCTGAGATCTCATAAGTCTGCCAGGCACGACGAAGCGGGCTTATGAGTGTACAGTCTGGATGCAAACCTATTAACCGCTTCGTCAGCTGATGAGCTTGTTGCCTTCCTTGGTCGCTTAATTCAGGATTGATGTGCTCGTCAGTATCTCCAACTTGAGATTTGCTCTCTGCGTGTCGTATTAACCATATATGTTTCATCTTAAGCGAATTATTACGGTGATGTCATTATAATGCTGTATAAATGAACGGCGTGAGATATCTTTTGGGTTGTGTAAACCACCAAGGGCGAAAGGACACTCACGCCATGAACAGAATACCACCGAGCAAAAGGATTCGGAAACAATTTGAGACGCTTCTGAACAGTAACTGGGAGCCTACGGAAGATCTTGTCAGCAGGCATATGCTGCTTGGGTCCCAACTTCTTGCACAGGAATCCTTGGAACGGGAAGCTACAGACTATCTGGAACGGGAACATTACCAACGTCGCAAAGGCGATCAAGAACATCGCGGCTACCGCGAGCAGGCACGTGGTCAATTAGCACAACGCCAACGTGCGCGCCGGAAGGCTGAGCACGAGGGATTAGTATTCGATCCCCAGCCCCTGACCTTTTCCTTTCATCCGAATGGTACGAGCAAGTGATGCTTTCCGTACAGGCGGCCATTGAAGTCAAGACTTGTTGTGCTGCGCTGTACGAGAGCGATTGGGCACGGTTGCTTCTGGGGGAATCGTTTCACCCCGGAGGTCTCGAGCTCACGGAAAGGTTGGGAAATCTGCTCGATCTTCGTCCCGGATCACGTGTGTTGGATGTCGCCTCAGGCACGGGTGCCAGTGCCGTACTCTTGGCGGGGAAATTCGGATGTGAGGTCGTTGGCCTTGATTACAGTGCAGAGCTTGTAGGCCAGGCACGCCTGCGCGCTCGAGATGCTGGTCTGGAACACCTCGTCCGATTCGAAGTTGGGGATTCCGAAAGTTTGCCCTTTGTCGACGGGTTCTTCGATGCGCTGATCTGTGAATGCTCGTTCTGTACTTTCCCGGACAAAAGCTCGGCTGCTCGCGAGTTCGCGCGTGTGCTCAGGGCCGGAGGGCGCGTGGGATTGAGTGACATCGCCTTGAACGGCAGCCTGCCGCCAGAACTAAACGGGCTCCTGGCTCAAATCGTGTGCATCGCGGATGCACTGCCTTGGGATCGTTATGAGGCGCTTCTTCGGGAGGCCGGATTTGGGATCGATCGCGTCGAGCCGCATCCAGAGGCTCTTGGATCGACAGTAGCAGCTATTCAAAAGCGCCTGTTCGGGGCTGAATTTTTCCTGAAGGTTAAAAAGATCGAGATACCAGGGGTAGACATTAGGCAGGCCCAAAATGTCGCCAGGATCGCCGCCAAGACGATCGAGGATGGTACGCTCGGCTACGGGTTGCTCCTGGGGACTTTGCTCTGAGAATGAACACGGCACGCGTCGCGCCAGAAAATCTTATTTACTACGGCCCCAATTGCAGGAATTTCGACGGCTCGATAAAACCCCCGAAGCCAGCAAACCAAACCCCTAACGTAACCAGTAAGAATGTGAACCCGGATAGAAAAAAGGTCCATGTTGGTCGCTTGGACAACTCCGCATGCCTACGAAACCATCGGTAGCCCATCACGGCAAGAGCCCCCACGACGATTGGCGCGGCCCATAGGGCGGATCCTCCTTCGATGATGGTTAGAGCAAAACCAACGCCGTAGAGCATCCCACAAATAAGGATCAGCCAGATCTGTCGGCGCATGAGATATTCTCGCGATGTGTAGGATGTTTGATAGGCGACGGCGACCAGAGCCAGACCGAGACCACCCCCCAGCCATAACAAGTGCCCGATAGGTTCGTCGAAAAGGAAAATGGAATGAACCAGGCGAGGGTCTGTGCCTGCAACCACGTTATTGCTGATCGAGTTGGCCGCCAGATGGATACCGTGGCCTTCGACATAAAGTACAGAGAAGATCCAAAAAAGCAATCTGTAAAGGTTTCTATGCCTGACGGATGAATCAGAAACACTGGGAATGGACACATAAAGTAGGGCGAAGACACCGACTCCAATCCAGGGGGTCAGCAGCAAGTCCATCAAATCCCCGTACGTTATGGGTAGTCCTGGTAGGTAGATTTTAATGAATGGCTGCAAAATAAAATAAATGGGGAGAAATGATGCGATGCCATACGCGCCGAGGATTGCAACGATTCTTGTCATTTGGAGCCCTCATAAGAAAAAGATTGGGTGTGTTCGGTGATGGAATATGCGCCGGGGAACGAAGCTCCCGGATTATTGATCTGCGGTAAACCTCACTGGGATGCACCAACACGATAACTACTTTGCCACAACTCAGGTCAACAGGACGACGCTCTTGACCTGCGCGTACACACTTTTTCCAGGTTTCAAATCCAGTTCTACGGCGGATTTGCGCGTGATTCGGGATAGGATGGGGACACCTTCCGCAAGCAGACGAAGCGTGACCTGTGCGCCCCCATCGGGAAACACTTCATCAACGGTTACGGGGAATACATTCAGGATACTCGTGCTGACCTGCGGCTCCAGGATAACGCTGACATCCTGGGCCAGGATCCGCAACCTGAGTCGATGACCAACCGGCTGATCGATGCGTGCTACATTAATGCGGCCTCCGCGAAAGTCCAGATGGGTCAATTGATAAACTTCGTCATGGCTGGCGACGACGACTTCGATCATCGCCGCGGCATCGTTCCCGTGAGCCAGGGGAAGATCGAGCCGGGTTAACATTTCGCTGATCGCACCCGTGGCAACGACGCGGCCGGCTTCAAGCAAAATCAAATGATCCGCCAGGCGCGAAACTTCTTCAGATATGTGCGTTACATAAATCACAGGAATTTCCAGTTCGTCATGCAGGGATTCGAGATAGGGCAAGATTTCCTGTTTGCTCGCCCGGTCGAGTGCCGCCAACGGTTCATCCATTAACAGGAGCCCCGGGCTAACGGCCAGCGCCCGAGCGATTGCTACCCTCTGCCGTTCGCCACCCGATAGCGTGTCCGGTCTGCGATCAAGCAGGGGGCTAATGCCCAATAATTCAATAGTGCTATCCAGGGAAATCTTGTGCTCGTTATGCGACACACGCTTCAGGCCATATTCCAGGTTATCGCGCACTGTGAGATGGGTGAAGAGACTAGCCTCCTGGAACACATAACCCAGGGAACGGCGGTGAGGTGGGACGAAGCGCTCGCCCTCTTGCCATAGATTGTCGCCCACTTTTAGGTAACCATCCTGATGGCGGTCGAGTCCCGCAATCGAACGCAGCAATGTGGTCTTGCCAGAGCCCGAAGGACCAAACAGTGCGGTGATGCCTTGTGAGGGTAGGCTCAAATCGACATCCAATACAAAGTCGCCCCTTACGACGCGAAATCTGGCCACGATGCTCATGTTTGTACCACCGAAAAGCGCCGATTAATGGCGTATACGGTAATCAGCATAAGAAAGGATCCCAATAAGAGAATCCCTGCCAGCGAGTGGGCGTGGGCGTATTCCAGCGCCTCAACATGATCATAGATGGCAATAGATACGACTTGGGTACTGCCAGGAATGTTGCCGCCATGCCATAGGGAGCGAGCTGCGGATTGGCAATGGCCAGATGTCGAAAATCCTTTTCACCCAAGACCCTGCCATCCGCGTCCACATAGCCCGCCTGGGGACTCCAAAGAACCAATTGGCCCACAGCGTAGGTGAAGCGGCTTCCGAGGACGGCGACCCCTTCGTTCTCCAACAATTCTGGCCGGCGCTTATCCGCCGCAAAAAAGGCATCGAAAGGTGCTCCGTTCCTGATCTGCGCGTAATGTTTGCCCGTGGAACCAAAGATCAAGGTCACTTTGTGACCCGATTTCATTTCGAAACGCGCCACAATATCCAGCATGGCCTCGCGGAAATTGCTCGCCACCGCCACACGGATTTCTCCCTCCGTCGATTTCTCCGACAAAAGGTTCACGACGGCTGCACCAAGCGTAGCGATGATCAGCAAAATGATCAGAAACCTGGACATACCCCTATTATGCATCGTCTACTCAATCAAGTGTTCTCATTGCCTTTTCAGTGATTCGGCCGAGGCAAGCGCTCAGCAACTCCTGGAAAGGGAGGAAAGGGAAGGGAAGATGGGGTTCTGTCTGATACCAATAAGCCGTGCTCGCGTAATCATTGGAAAGGTTGTTGGCGTGCCCGTGTTCAATGCTCACGCGGATCGATTTCTCAAAAAACACAGGGTCCTCAATGTGAAAACGGTAGGAAGAATTTTTTCCGCGCCAGGGCCACTCCTCCGTGCCGCTGTAAACTGTAAGACCATGATAAGGAGTGTTAAACTCCTCTTGCGGACTATAGGCGGCATTGAAATAGTCTTCCGTTCCCGTGCCATGCAAGCGTGGGGGCCTTGGTTCGTCATCGATCACGATCATATCGTCACCCTCCCCGTACCAATCATTTTTTTGTCTTGAAAAACAATCAACATCAAGATAACAACCGACATAATGTCCCTTTCCATGCGCTTCCAAGATTACGTAATTCGCCTCATCCGTGAGATTTGGAACCGCAAAGACCTCTCCTAGACCTCCATTAGCTGATCTGCCTGGATCCTCCCAGCCAACGGTCGGGTTTTCACGACGCCATTGCACATGAAAGCGGCCATAATCATCGCCCAACTGCGGATACGCCTCGTAATCAACGTAGAAATAGAGGGTCAATTTTGATTCGGTTTCATTGGTCACTGCAATGCGGGCATGTTTCGAGAAGGGCATCGGAAAGTAACAATTAAAGCCCTTGCCCTGCCGGGGGCTCATGGTCAGAGGCAAAGACCAGAAGTTTTTTACGATTCCGTGACCTATACCAAAGAAGTCGCCGATCGGAACCTCTACACTTGGGACCGCCTCCTCTTCGTTATCCCACCACATGCGCAGCGCCACTTTACGGGCATAGTATTCCTCCACAGATGCCAGCGTCATCCACACATGTTTGATACAGCCCGCACCCTCGACATTATAAATAGTGCGCGCCTCGTAAGGTTCCAAAATCAGGTGATCCTGATTGTCTCCTTTTTTATTCCAGCTCGAAACACGTTCTCTGCGAACGTCGTGTCGCAGTTTGGCGAGGTTCCCTAGGGATGTGCTGCCAATCGTCATCATGGTTTTCCTTTCCTGAGTACTTCTATTGAATGACCTTGATCAGATTATTGTAAGGGTGAACCAGCTGACCTTCGTTCGAATCATAATTCAATCCGGTCTAAGGACGGTCGCACGGCAGCCGCTCAATGTGACGTGCAGAGATTGTCGAAGACAATCTCTTGAACAAGCTGGCGGCTATCGGGCTTTGCTTCAAGCGGCTATCCGACACAACCGGATAGCTTGTCTTCAGCCCGGTACACGTCTTTTCAGCCTCGTTCGCAGCCTATCGGTCTATCGAGTCGGCGAGGATCAGGCACGATAATTCGTTGGCAACTGATTTTAAAAAGACCTGCTATGATTACAAAGAACATCTTGCCAACGGAGGTAATGGCGATGACGAGATACCAGAGAAAGCTGACAATGAGCCTCTTTGCTTTTGTATTGGTAGCGTGCACTGCGCAATCTACACCCCCTCCCGCAACCCCGGTCCCGCCTGTAACCCAACCAAGTGAGACACCTGTTCCGCCTACGCCCACAATGGAACCAACACCTGAACTTCCGGTGCAGCTCATAGAAGTGGGCTTCAATGACGAGCTGGGGTCGCCGCACAATGTGTTTGTCTCCGGTGACTATGCCTATATTGCTGATTCATTCAATGGCCTGCGAGTGGTGGATATCTCCGATCCGACCAATCCTCAGGAAGTGGGTTTCTTTGATCCTACTGGACCCACCGCCGGTCAAGGCGTATTCTTCTCCGATCCCTATGTGTATCTTGCCGATGGACTGGGCCTGCTAGTTCTGGATGTTTCTGATCCAACGGCTCCCATAGAAGCGGGCTTCTACGACTCCATTGGATTCGCGGTGAATGTACAGCTCTCCGGCAGGTATGCCTATGTGGCCGGCCGGGAAGGGGGCTTAAATATCGCGGATATCGCGGATCCAGCGGATCCACAGCATGTTAGCAACTACTTCAAGGCGGGGAGTGTCCATGTGGGTGATGTTTACGTTTCTGGTTCCCACGCTTATGTCGCCATGCGCGGACTCGGTTTTAGAGTAATCGATGTCGCTGATCCGGCAAACCCTCAGGAAGTGGGCTTCGTCGATACCGCCGGAGTTGCCGAGGCCATCGTTGCTTCTGGTTCGTATGCTTTCCTGGCGGATGGGGAAGACGGGCTGCGCATATTCGACATTTCGGACCCCGCGGACCCGCAAGAGATCGGTTTCTATGATACGCCAGGCTATGCCCAAGATGTAAGCATATCAGGCAATTACGTATTTATGGGAGACGGCACGAGCGGTATGCTTCTGGTAATCGATGTCTCAGACCCGGCAAACCCTCAACTCGCAGGCGAATATGAGACCAATGGTTTCGTCTGGGGCATCTTTATCTCTGACCCGTATGTCTATGTGGCGAATGGGGAGGCAGGTCTGCTCATCTTAGGCTTGGCATTTGAATGATCACTCGCACCTTCAGGAACCGTCACGTAGGTCAAGGGCTGATCCCAAAAAGCTGGGTGCGCCGCTCCCATGATTGGTTCCGCATGGATCATGAAACGATCCTGCCATCTTCCGTCCGCTTGTCCACAATGGGTGGTACAAAGGAAAAGGCTGTGTTGGTACGGTCGCTTTCTATACTGCTCTGATCTCTGAAATACACCCGCCGCTGTGAGGCTGAGGCCGTGAGCCTGCGGCTCAACTTACGCGGCGAGGGACTACGTCCCAACTTACGACAGGAGTTTCAACACCTAAGAGCTGTGGCTTCTGGAGGTTGCTGAGGGATTTTAGCCCGAGATCTATTCATTATTACCATAAGCAGGCCAAGTTTGTGGGCGTAGCCCAATATCCGCTAATTGTTCCGACAAGTGATCGAAGCTTACTTGTCATCTGCCAAGCGATCCGATACATCCCAATAGATATGATGCGGCAGTGTGCCGGATTGTGCATAGGGATGGAAATGTTGGAATCGCCTGTCCACTCCCATCCAGAGACACAGGGCTAGGATGAGCGCGTTACGGAGTGGCTTGAGCCTTCTCCAAATCATCGACGCCAAGGACCAATTTGTTCCTCGACGCAAGATATGCCAGGTAGAAATTCATCCCCGCGTTGGCAATCTTTTGTGCGATCTCTCCAAAGACGCACGGCCGGTCTTCGACTTCAATGACCAAGACTTAACGCTCTCCAGCGACCTGCATGCAGCCCTCAATGAGGGCACGGCGGGCTCCTAACGCATCCTCCACCAATAGGTGCAGGACTCCCTTACCTTCGCAGGGAAAAGCACATATGCCATCAATATTGATGCCAGCCTTCGCCAGTGCCTCGCCAAGATCCGCCAGGGTGCCCGGGCGGTCTTCCAAGGTAAAAAGTCAATTGCTTTTGCCGTGATCATCCTCCTTCCTGAAGGCTACAGAGCCGCGCGCAAACGCTTAAGACACGAAATACTCGTTTCAAGGATGGATCCAATTATCACTTAAAGAAAACCTGTTCTCACATCGTGGTCAGCAGAAATTGAAGCCACATCAAGGATATTTATATACATAATGGCGAAGGCTTTGTGCCAAGCTAGCCAACATGGATGGGTAACCGCTCGAAGGTTTTAGCCAAATTCTTAAGTCGTGAGAAAAACTGCTATGAGAAGAAGAAGCTGGTTTGAGGGCAGAACAACACCTCCGCTCTAGCCGCGTAGGGGTACAAATTGGAATACCCCGATCCCCAACCAATTCATAGGTGCGTTCAACTGAACAATCTTTTCCAGACCCTAATTCCCTCCCTCATTACATACGCACGTAGCATCCACGCTTTACCCCGCTGATCTATTGACTGATCGCCAATTGCTGATAGCCTGAAACCTTCATAATCCCCCTCCGCAGAACCATGACGAAACCTCAGCCCGCATAGCGCTCCCAATCGGTAAGGCTCTGCCATGTGACCTTTTTCTTTGGAATCATTATCATCTGATCCTTGGGCGCGGCATGGCCAATGCAGATGATCACCTCAGGGCTTAGGTTCTGCGGAATATTGAGCACCACGCGCAAAGCTTCTTTGCTGAACGACGTCACCGGTCCAGAGCCCAGCTTTATGGAGTGTGCGGCAAGCATCATATTCTCCATCGCCGTCCCTACGTCGATGGAGATTGCCCGGTCATGGGCAGGGATTTTATGAACCTTAACCTGGTCCCAATCGATGCAAAGCACGATGGCTGCGGCTGGCCGCTGGGACATCCCAGGCGACACCTTACGCATGAGCCGTAGCGTTACCGGGTTCTGGATGGCGACGAAGCGTAAGAGCCGGTGATTGCCTCCACACGGTGCCCACCTCCCGGCTTCCAATACCTTTTCCAAATGTGCGCGCTTGACTGGCTTATCGGTCATGCTACGAATGACGCGCCGCGTTCTTATCAATTCCAGCATCTGTTCGCTCACGACGCACCACCTGACAGACCATTCTGCTCTACGAGGTGCTGTGCCACCACACGACACAATTCGTCTAAGGAGGTTACAAATCTTTCGACATCGGCCATGCTATCGGTCATCTGTTCGATATCTTCTTGAATCCCCGCCAGAAATCCCCGGTTACCGGATGATGAATGCTCCATCATAAAACCGCTGAGCCTTTCTGCTGCGGTTAGCAGGCGCAGCGAACCATAGCTCGCCGGTTCGTCCTGTTGAATACGAGCTGACGTCACAAGGAAGGTCAGCAACTCATATGCTTCCTCCTCGTTAAGCGCCATAGATCCTGCCATACTCGCTCCTTTCTACCCTTATGCCTCACATTCTCTTGCGCAATGCAGCATCCTACCTTTCCCGCTGTGACACGTTCACTTAAGTGTCCATTCGTTCCTCTATCGGGACGTAATCAATTTCAAAACCGAAGTGGCGCGGTCCAGCCCCGCTTAGACCGCGCTCAGAACGAAAAACCTCGGGTCCTTTAATGCCTACCACGGCTACATGGTCCCCAGGCTCAATATTTGTGTTGATCCTTCCTTCGGCAGTGCTCTGATCAAGTACAGCGATCAAATCGGGAGTCGTGACCAGCAGCTCATCATCCAGCCAACTAATATGGTTCTCGTTCTTGAACCAGTAATGGAAAGTTTGCCCAGTCGAGTCACCCGTCCCGTTGACCCACACATCCCCCCACATGTAACCCTCGCGGTCCTCCCACTCCTTGCGCTGAACTTCACCTGTAAACAATAGCCATCCTTTCGTGAAATCCACTACGGCCTGCACCGGATCTTCATCATGCGTGCGTGCCTCTCGCACGACTACCCCCAATTCGAAGGAATATGTCAGGGTATCGCGGATGACAATCTGCTTCATTTCTTTGCCTGGAAGCAGTGTATCGGCAAGATGGCAGCTCCCGTAGGCGGCCACGCTTAGCATCTTCTGGATGCGCTCAACGGTGTAGAAGTTCGCAGCCTCCTTGAGAATGCACACGTTGCCCCAGCGGTCAACACTAACGAAGGGGTGAATATTTTTTTCGTACAGATAAGGGGTACCCTGCATTTCCTCAGGAACGGCGCGGCCACAGTAGTCACCATCCACGACAGGAAGGCCAAGGCGCGCGGCTGCCACGAGTGGAAGCGGGGTAGAATCTCCGCCCAGTTCTACCGGGACTACCGCCCCAATGGTCACACCCGCGTAATCCGCCAATTCCTGGAGAGCGACTTCCATCTCTTTACCGGCCAGACGTGGCTGCAGACCCAACCGCTCGATTTCTGCCTTAGTATCCGCTGTGGGTGATGCGATCGTCCCTGTCTCGTAGACAGAGGCAGTCCAGGTATCATCGGCAATTTCGTCCACATCAACCCACTCGATGGTCAGGTCTTCATCAAGCGCATTGAGCAGTGACCTCAATCCGAGCTCGGGGAATCCACCGCCACCAATGCCCATTATGGTGCATCCGCGTACGAAATCCTGGCAATCCTGTGGGGTGTTTAACCTCCTGTGTGGCATTTGCTAATCTCCTCTAAGCTAAGGGATCCAAGAACGATAAGACCCCTCACCCAGCAGCCGCCATGCGCTCCTCAATGGGCATGTAATCAATGTCAAAACCGTAGTAGCGCGGTCCTGCCCCACTTAAGCCTCGCTCCGAGCGGAAAATCTCCGGCCCTTTAATACCAATTACAGCGACGCGATCTCCCGCTTTAATATAAGTATTGATCTTACCCTCACCCGTCTCCTGGTCGACGACCGCAGGCATGTCCGGAGAGGTGATGAATGGCTCATCGTCGAGCCAACCAATGTGATTTTCATTCTTAAACCAATAGCGAAACGTATGCCCTGTCCAGTCGCCCGTGCCATTGATATACGTCGTGCCGTACATATAACCGCCGCGATCTTCCCAGTCCTTGCGCTCGACTTCGCCCGTGAACAACAGCCATCCACCTGTGAAATCGACGATCGCTTGCAGCGGGTCATCACCGCGCTCCCGCGCTTCACGAACGGCTGCGCCCAGGTTGAGAGAATAGGTGAGGGTATCACGGATGACGATGTCCTTGATCTCCTTACCAGTCAACAGCGTGGAGGCAATGTAGCAGCTCCCGAAGGCGGCTACGCTCAGCATCTTGCCGATGCGTTCAAGAGTGTGCGGGCTTTGCGCTTCTTTTAGGATGCACACGTTGCCCCATTGGTCAACACTGGTGAAAGGATAACTATTCTTCTCATAGAGGAAGGGCGTTCCCTGCATTTCTTCTGGAACAGCTCTTCCCGCGAAATCAGCGTCTAAAACTGGCAGGCCAAGGCGCACGGCAGCCACTAGAGGGGCCGGGGTGTTGCTCCCGCCTAGCTCCACCGGCACCATCGCTCCTAGGGTAACTCCTGCGTATTCAGCGAGTTCCTCTAAAGCCCTCTCCATCTCTCGACCTGCCAACCGAGGCTCTAAGCCCAAGAGCTTGATTTCCGCTTTGGTTTCTTCCGAAATAGGGGCAGTCGATCCCATCCCATATACTGAGGCGGTCCAGGTATCGTCAGCCAGGTCGTCGACATCGATCCACTCAAGAGTTAGACCCTCGTCTAATGCGTCGAACAAAACCTTGAGGCCTACTGCAGGATCCCCTCCCCCGCCGATGCCCATGATGGTGCATCCACGAACAAAGTCTTCGCAATCCTGTTGGGATTTCAACTGTCTGTGAGGCATTTGCCCTCTCCTTGTATTAGTTTATGAGTTGTAGGTCGATGACAGAATCACTAGGAGCTTTGTCCAGCAGATGGCACGCGGCCCAATGGCCCTCTCCCACAGCGTGTGCCTTGGGCTCTTGTCTTCTGCAGATATCCATGACATACGGACAACGAGTGTGAAAACGGCAACCCGCCGGGGGATTGGCCGGGCTTGGCACATTGCCTTCAAGGATGATGCGCTCACGCCCACTGTCTGGGTCAGGCACCGGGGTTGAAGATATCAGTGCCTGGGTGTAGGGATGTTGAGGAGAGTTGAATATCGCATCGCTGGAAGCTAGTTCGACGATCTGCCCCAGATACATCACCGCGATACGGTCGCTGATATGCCGCACCACGCTTAGATCATGGGAGATGAACAGGTAAGTCAAGCCGTGACGCTCTTGGAGCTGGGACAGCAGATTGATAATTTGTGCCTGCACCGAGACATCGAGCGCCGAAGTTGGCTCATCGAGTACCAGAAATTTAGGGCTAAGCGCTAATGCACGCGATAGGGCTACGCGCTGAGCCTGCCCACCACTCAATTGATGCGGGTGACGTTTCATGTGCTCCGCGCCTAACCCCACCTCTACCAGCAGCTCCTCGACTCGTTCTTCAAGCGCCCCGCCAGCCAAATCAGTGTGGGTGCGCAAAGGCTCGGCCACCAGATCGTCCACTTTCATACGCGGATTGAGTGAAGAGAAAGGATTCTGGAAGACCATCTGCATCTCGCGCCGTAGGTGACGCAGAGCAGAGGCATCAAGGGCGAGGATTTCCACTCCGTCCAATACAATCCGGCCGGCGGTTGGCGTTATCAGGCGGATGAGGCAGCGTCCTAGAGTCGTTTTTCCGCAACCCGACTCGCCCACGATCCCCAGCGTCTCACCGCGTTGGATTTCCAAATCAACACTGTCCAGAGCCCGTACACGATGCTGGTGCCGACCGAGGAATCCATATCGACTGACGAATTCCATACTAATTTTCTCAGCTCGCAATAGAGTGGATTCTTGGATCGCGATCATGGCTTCTTGCCTCCCACCTCTTCGTGGAGAAAGCAAGCAGCCTCGTGGCTCGGTGAAACCGTGAACAATCCAGGTTGGTGTTGCGAACAATGATCCATCACGTACTCACAACGTGGTGCGAAGGTGCATCCAGGAGGCAGATCTAGTCCGCTGGGCACTCTTCCAGGAATGACATTTAGCGCATTTCCACGGCTTCCCGGATTTGGCAAGGCGGCCAGGAGCCCCTTAGTGTAGGGGTGGTGAGGTCGGTGAAAGATGTCACCCACATCACCTTGTTCGGCAATCCTCCCGGCATATAGAACCACGACGCGTTGACAGGTTTCAGCCACAATGCCCAGGTTATGTGTAATGAGAAGAATACTAATCCCGCGTGAACGTTGCAGCGTGATAAGCAAGTCCAAGATCTGTGCCTGGATGGTAACATCGAGAGCCGTCGTCGGTTCGTCGGCTATGAGCAGGCTGGGGTCCGACGACAACGCCATAGCAATCATGGCGCGCTGCTGCATGCCACCTGATAATTCGTGTGGATAGGCGTTATATAATGTCATGGGTTCCGGCAGGCCAACATCTTCCAGGAGCTGGATCACCCGTTGGCGCGTATCCACATCCGAATTTGCCTGATGTTGTTCCATCACCATGAAAATTTGCTGACCGATGCTGAATACAGGGTTAAGTGCGGCAGCGGGATCCTGGTAAATCATGGCGATTCGCTCACCCCGAATCTTATGCATCTCATCCTCACTCAGAGGCATGAGATCCCGTCCTTCGAATAGGATGCGCCCTCTGGTGATTTCACCCGGTTGGGGCACCAACCTCAAAATTGAGCGCCCCGTCATCGACTTACCACAACCTGTCTCCCCCACCAGCCCCATGATCTGACCTCGCTCGATGCTGAAGCTGATGCCCCTTATTGCATGCACGTCTCCTAGTGGTGTGCGAAAGCGAACGTGCAGATCTTCCACACTTAATAAGGGTTGATTCATAGATCAGCCCCTCGCGTGCGTGGATCGGCGGCATCGCGTACACCGTCTCCCAACAGATTGAAGGCCAACGCGGTCAAGAATATTGCCAGCCCCGAAAAGGTGGCGATCCACCAACGCCCTCCCAAGACAAAGAGACGGCCGATATTGATCATGACACCCCAGTCGGCAGTCGGAGGTTGGGTTCCAAGACCAATGAAACTCAAGCCGGCGGCAGTGAGGATTGCCGTACCAATATCCAATGTCGCTTGTACGAGAACAGGGGTGAGGACGTTCGGCAAAATGTGTCGGCGGATAATTGTCAGATCGTTCACGCCAATGCCGTGTGCGGCCTCGATGAAGGCGCGCTCACGGAGCGAAAGAGACTGCGCACGAACCAAGCGTGTGTACCAGGGCCACCAAGTGAGGGCGATGGCAAGAATGGCGTTGAAAAAGTTTGGTCCTAAGGCAGAAGCAATGGCTATGGCCAACAAAAGAGGTGGAAAGGCCAGGAAAACATCCGTGACGCGCATTATGACTTCATCCACCCAACCGCCGAAGTAGCCGGCAGCCAGCCCCACGGTGGTGCCTATTAATCCCCCGACTCCCAGGGTCACGGAGGCGATGATCAAGGAGATGCGCGCGCCGTGGATGATCCGGCTAAGCATATCCCGCCCTAGGTGATCGGTGCCCAGCAGAAATTCGGTTCTGCCGCTTCCCCGGATTACCACCTCGATTCGGTCGCCCAGGACGACGTCCGATTTTAACCTCTTCGCTTTGGAAATTGATATCTGATCAGGACTCTGCCCGAATTCAACGACAGTTTTGGTGGCAGTCCTCTCGCCAATCCAGGCAGGAGGCAGCTTCTGGTTCTCCAGCTTTCCCCTTGTGGGGTCATAGGGTGAGATCCAAGGAGCCAAGATACCGGTGCCGGTTATCAACAACAGAATAAATACCGAAAACCCCAACAATATATTGCGGCGTCTGAAGCCCCTCAGTAGCCTTGCTGCCCAAACAGAGGCCGAAACCCGGCGGGGAGCTAAAACAGCGTATTCTGCGGTACTTGTCATTATTCGTTAAGCGAAGCGGATCCGGGGGTCCAGATAGGCATAAAGTATATCTACCGCCAGGGAGGTGCCGACGTACATCAAGGTGAAAAAGATGATTATTCCCTGCAACATGGCGTAGTCCGACTGGCGCAAAGCATCGAAAGCCAGCAGTCCGATGCCCGGCCAGGCGAAGACCGCCTCGGCGACGATGGACCCGGTCACCAAGGTGCCCAGGGTCACTCCCATGAAAGTTAGAGGTGGTATTATCGCGTTCTTAAGCGCGTGTTTCCAGACTATCACTGATTCGGACACGCCTTTGGCCCGGGCCAGCTTGATGTATTCCGAATCCAGGGCGGTCAGCATCGAAGAGCGGACCAGGCGCATGTTGGCAGCCGTGGTAAACCAACCCAGGGTTATGGCCGGTAGGATGAAACTATTCCACTCGAACCGTCCCGAGGGAGGCACCCAATCCAACGTTACCGCGAAGAAGAACATTAACATGATGCCCAGCCAGAAGGGCGGCAATGACTGACCCAGTAGGGCCACCACCTTGCCCACGTGATCCCAGACGCTGTCTCGTTTGACGGACGAGAGAATTCCCAGTGGGATTCCAATCACCAAAGAAAATATGAAGGCCGCCAACCCCAGTTGCAGGGTGGCCGGGAGACGTTGCAAAATCGTCGCGGTCACCGGCTGTTCATCTACCACCGAGTCGCCAAAATCGAGTACCAGGGCGTGTCTGAGGAATATGGCGTACTGCGTAAACAGCGGCTTGTCCAGTCCCAGATTCGCGGTCAGCTCGTCGTAATCTTCTATGCTGGCATAATCATCCAGTAACAGAGTCCGCGGGTCGCCGGAAACCCGGACCATCACGAACACGATGAGGGAAACCAGAAGAATCGTGAATACGGTAACGACCATCCGCCGCGCGATGAACTTTTGCATTACTCACTACCGCTAACAGTGAATTTCCTGTTGTGATGACCCTGACTGAGAACCGGTCCGCCACGACCCCTTCAATTCTGTGTACTTCGCCTAGTCCGTGAAATAAGGCGTCCCGATATTGCCACGCCCAAGGCCATCAGGTTTGCCAAAATGGCGGCCCCAAGAATTGTGAGTTCTTGGGCCCCCACGTCTCTACTGGCGCAACACTCCACCTCGATGGTCTTCCCGTAGCTGTAACCTCCCCAACCTCCAATGGCGCCCGCCAGAACCACCAGCAAAAACATAATACCCGTAAATGCCCGGCCCGTATTTCCCAACCATAGCCAAGCCAGTAGGCTGCCGACCCCAGCCCCGACCCCGGCCCCGCCCATGAACAAGGAAAACCAGGCTCCCCAAGATACCAGACCAAAGAAGACCAAAGCCATGCGGGCTATGACTACACCAACCGCTCCCAAGAAGAGGGCTAGAACGAACCCGAGCATTGTTCGTACGGCGTAGCCCAGGATGGGGTAAAGGTTTGGTATTTTCTGCAAATCAATCAAATAGCCAGCGGCCGGTACAGTCGCTCCAAGGACACGTTAACACACTGATGCTCAGGGACTAACTAGAAACTTGCCGGTCATTCCCGGTTCACGCTGGGCCACGACATCGTGGCCCGGCGGTCTGAATTCGGCTAAATGACCCGGATTTAATTCTTAGGAAACAACTCTCCTTTCGTCTGTCCCCGGTGGGGCACATATTCCAGGTTAGAGGCGATGTCCCGGGCGCAGCACCCCATGTTCCACAGGTCGATTTCAGAGCCTATGGGCCACACGACGTTGATAGCGGCTATCGGGAAATGCACTGAATTTTTCAAGATCCACTTGGCGACTTCCCGCTGAAGCTCCATCCGCTTTTCAAAGTCGGGAGTGGTCATCATCGTGTCTACTTTCTCCTCCAACCAGGGATGCTCCATTCCCCGCATGATCACTCCCTTGCTGGAGACTCCCGAGACGTAGGCGTTGAGGGGCTCATCCGAAGGGCTGTTGTCATGGGTATTGTAGCCCTTCCAGGTGCGTTTGATGAAATGGGGCCGGAAAGCGGTCATCGGCATCGATTGTTGGTTGCAGCGGATGTTTATCTCCTCCCACTGGAGGCAAATCGCCTCGCCGATTAGTGGGGTCCCAGGATAGGACCGCTGGGTGAGGGCCATGTCAACGGTGAAGCCCTTTTCCCAACCCGCTTCCTTCAAGAGTTGACGGGCCCGCTCAGGATTGTATTCCGGTTTGGTGTTCCTCATCTCCTCGTCGAAGAATCTTTCGTAGCCGGTCCAACGCCAGTAGGCGTTATCGGCGTGTCCTTCGCCCTCCAGGACGTTATCGACGATGGACTCCCGGTCAATCGATATCCGCATCGCCTCCCGAACTTTTCGCGCTATCTCCCACTCCGGGGAGTCCGGGTCGGTGTTTGTGGAGTTCCAAGGCAGACTGTTGTCACGTTGGGGTATCCCGTCCCGGTCTATATATAGCTGGCCATGCAGGGTTATGTGAAGCTCCAGAGCGTCCTCAAAGCGCATGAACTTGACTCCGGGCTCACCCAACAGAGACGGGACAGACGACAGAGACATCTGCATAGTGTCTATTTCGCCTGCCAAGAAGTTGGCGATGCGGGTGGACTCTTCCGCTATCTGGAAATAGTGTAGTTCCTTGAAGTAAGGGGTCTTGTTCCAGTGGGGGTCCACCGCCTCGGAGATAAACCGTTCGTTGGTGCGGAACTCCACAAACTGCCAGGGGCCGGTCCCAATTCCTTCCTGGGTAGCCTTGTCATCGCCTACTGACTCCCAGTACTTTTTACTGGCTAAGGGCACAAAGTTGTTGGCGCCGAACTGCCTTATCCGCCAAGTCATATCGAAGGCCTGCAGGCTGCCGGTATCTATCTCGACTGTGAGGTCGTCGATTATTTTGACCGAGCCGTCTTTCTGCCCAAAGATGCGCCGGAGGTTGGTTTTAGACGGGTGCCTGGCCTCCTCCAACTGCATCTGGTCTAGAACCCACATGAGGTCATGAACCGTTACGTTGCCCCAACCCTTGTGGAAGGGTATGTTTGCTTTTAGCTTGAATGTCCACTTGGTTTGATCTTCGGATACGCTCCAGTCGTCTAGCAGATAGTTTTCCAGCACCCCCTCGGGGCTCATTTTCCAGAGCGCCTCGAAGGTCACCGGGCTGACGTAGGTGGCCTGAGGGACGGCCATGTTCTTGGGCAGGAACTGGGGCGGTCCCAAGTCCTTATTGGCTATCCTTAGGATGCCCACGGGTTTCACGTACCCTGGCGCTCCCGATGGGGCGGGAGTGGCGACTACCACCACCTCTTTGATGACTTCCTTGATCACCTCCTTCTCCACCACCACCTCCA